>SXPK01000030.1 GCA_005776365.1 Planctomycetia bacterium | reverse complement strand
GAGATGGTTGGTCGGCTCGTCGAGGATGAGCAGATCCGCGGGCGTGGTCATCAGCACCGCGAGCTGTGTTCGCGACTGCTCACCGCCGCTGAGCACCGAGACGTCTTTCTTGCGGCCGAGTTGGTCGAAGCCGAGGCCTTCCAGGATCTTCTCGACCTGATGATCGTGGTCGTAGCCGCCGCCTGATTCGAAGGCCGCTTGCAGGTGCCCGTATTCGCGAAGGGCGGCTTCGTCGTGCTCGGCCATGCGGGTCTCGAGCCAACGCATCCGTCCCGTCAGCGCGTCGTGTTCGCCGGTGCCGCGGCGTGCGTAATCCAGCACCGTGGTTCCCGCCGGCATCTTTGGCATCTGCGCGCCGTAGGCGATGCGCAGATCCTTGCGGCAATTGCGCTGTCCGGTGTCCGCGTCGTCGACGCCCGCGAGAATGCGGATCATCGTCGTCTTGCCGGCGCCGTTGTCGCCGATCACGCCGATGCGGTCCTTCTCGTCGATGCGCAGCGACAGCCCGTCGAGGACGGGGTGGTCGCCGAACCGGCGGACGATTTGCTCGAGAGTGACGAGGGTCATCGGGCGCGCAGAGGATCGGTGGAACGCGCGCGGCCCACAAGAGGCGGCTCGGTGCGCCGCCAGCGGTCCTCAGCGGACGCGGAACTCCATCGCCCGCGTCGTGTCACCTTGTTGGAACTCGAGCAGCAATGACGCGGTCGACTTGGGCACGCGCTTGCCTTGCTTGTCCTGCGTGCGGTCGATGGTCCAAAACTGCGCTTCGACTGCCTCGCGCAGGCTCTTGGCGTCATGGATCGGCATGCCGTTGATCGAGGTGACGATCACGCCTTCGGGGATGCCGAGCTGCATCAGCGACTCTGGCAGGGACTCCACGCGGAAGCCGCGATACGGCACGCCGCTCGAAGTCGTTCCGCGGTCGGGGCGGCCGAGTTTGCCGCCTTCGAGCGCTGCGATCGCCGATGTGACCAGCGCGTCGCGCTCTTCACTGGGAAGGAGCCACATCAGGCCCTCCGAAGTGCGACGCAGCGGCGGGAACATCGACTTGCCAGCGGCCACCGCGAACGCATCGACGGCGGCCGCGTCGGTGGGGTCAGGCTTGGCCATCTTGTCATCAGCGATCGCGCAGTGAAGGCCAAAGGCTTCGTGCCGGACCTTTGCGTCCGGCGAACGCAGCAGTTGGCGGATGCGCGGCAGGGCGGGCTCCAGCGTTGCCATCGCCAGGTCCTTTCGGACGAGACAGGTCTCTTTCACGAACCACAAGCCCTGCGCCTGGTCCATCGCGTCGTCCAGATCGAGCAATTGCAGGAACGGAACGAGGTGCACCGAGTGCAGCAAGTCTTCGGCAATCGGCTCGCGTGTGATACCGCTCGATTTTGCCGCTGGGCTGCCGATCTGGGGCATCTCGGCGCGAATGCGCTCTTGCTGTTCGTCGGGCAGATCGCCGAAGCGACGGCCGACGTTTGCCTGCAAGAAAGCAATGGCGCGTGGATAGGCGCGTTCGCGGGTCTGACGCAGCGGCTCGCCTGGAATGTGCGAGATGAGGTTGAAGACGTAGTCGATGTTGGCGCAGTGAAAGGCTGCGTAAAACGCGATCGCGCGTTCGTCGGCGTTGCGGTTGCTGCGCATCTGGACGGCGAGCATGCCTGCGTCGATGCCGAGCCGCTTGGCCTCTTGGTGAGCGGCGCGCCACTGCTCGTCGTCGATCATTTCGCGACCGTCGCTATCGAATGACCTCGGCGCTGCCGGGTCGTCGGCGATGCGCCGCATCGTGCGGAGCACCGCGAACAACGCGTCGGGCGGCGCTGCGATCTCCTCTGGAGTGCGGAAGGGCGACAGCGCGTCTTTGGCGGGGTAGCCGGACGACAGTTTGGGCTCCTGGGCGGGGAGCGGCGCGCAGAGCGCGACGGTCAGCCATGCACCGGCGAGGAGACGGATTGGAGAGTTGGCCTTGGCTTCGGACATGGTGGACGGAACTCAGCTAGTCCGAATGGATGGCGTCCGTAACCGATTCACGGGGCGAACCACACGACGGCGACTTGCAGGAGACCGATCAAGGCGCCGAGAACTCCGCCCCACCAGGTGATGGCTTGCAGTTCCTTTCTGGCGACATCGAGGATCAGTTGCTCCAGCTTCAGCACAGGGAATGCGGCGACCTTCTGCTCGACCAGCTTCTGCACGTCGAGGCCCTTCACCAGGCCCCTCTCGATCTCGTCGAGCACGACTTGCTTGTGCTGGAGAATGCTCGCGCGGATCGCCTGCTTGATGTCGGCGACGCGATCTTCGGTGAGAAATCCACCGATGAGCGGCAGCGACCGTAGTTCTTGGATCTTTGGCGAGAGACCGCGATCCAAGACGCCGCCGAGCAATTCGTCGAATCCGAGCTTGTCGAATGCCTTGACGATGTCCTTGTGCTCAACGAGGTGCGCGCCAACGACCTTGCCGATCGACTTCGCGAGCTCTTGCTGTCTGCGCGGCACGAGGCCCTGGAACGGCACAAAGAGGATCCGCCGACGCCGCAGCGGCCGGAAGATCATCTTGACCGCGATGTAGTTGGTGACCAGACCGATCACGCCGCCGATCAGCGGCAGCAGGATCCAGGTCCAGAGCGAGGGGGATTCGGGCATCGGGGCCGAGCAGTATGGAGCGAGGTGGAGGAACGGGCAAATCCGTGCCGCCCAACAACGAGTAGCTTGTGCGCCCCGTGACGCGGCTGCTGCGCGGCTTTCGTTGCGCAGCAGACGCCCAACTCCGATTTGCCGTGACGCATCCGCTGTGCTTTCGCCGCCGCTTCCTCGACAGCCTGCCGGGCGATGTCGACGCGCGCCCGGTCTCACGACAGGTGCACGGCGCCTTGTGGTCGCGGGTGCAGCCGACCCCCGTCTCATCGCCGCGCATGCTCGCCTGGTCTGAACCGCTGGCGCGTGAACTCGGGTTGCAAGAACGCATGGCCACCGATGAGGCGGTGCGCGTGTTTGGTGGCAACGCGACCTTCGATGGCATGGATCCCTACGCTGCGAACTACGGTGGACATCAGTTTGGCGCCTTCGCTGGGCAGCTCGGCGACGGTCGTGCCATCACACTGGGAGAACTCGTCGCGCCAGATGGCAGCGTTCACGAACTGCAACTGAAAGGTGCTGGACCGACGGCTTACTCGCGACGCGCCGATGGTCGCGCGGTGCTGCGTTCGTCGATTCGTGAGTTCTTGTGCAGCGAGGCGATGCATGCCCTCGGCGTGCCGACGACTCGTGCGCTATCGCTGGTTGCGACTGGCGACAACGTCGTTCGCGACATGTTCTACGACGGCAATCCAAAGGCCGAGCCCGGCGCGATCGTCTGCCGGGTCGCGCCGTCGTTCTTGCGCTTTGGCAACTTCGAACTGCCTGCATCGCGCGGCGATGTCGCGTTGCTGCAGAAGCTCGCAGACTTCGCGATTGCGACGCACTTCCCTGAGTTCGGTCAGCCGTCTCGTGATTCGTATGCGGCCTTGCTTCGCGAAGTCGCGTCGCGGACCGCGAAGCTCGTCGCGCATTGGCAGTCGGTGGGCTTCGTCCATGGCGTGATGAACACCGACAACATGTCACTGCTCGGCCTCACGATCGACTATGGCCCCTATGGCTGGGTCGAGAATCTCGACTTCGGCTGGACGCCCAACACGACGGATGCGACGCATCGACGTTACTCGTTTGGCAACCAGCCAGGCGTCGGGCTGTGGAACGTGGCGCGGTTTGGCGAGGCGCTGCTGCCCTTGCTCGGCGACGAGCGAGTGGCCGAGGAGGCGCTCGAAGTCTATCAACGCAGCTACGGCGACGCGGCGCGCGAACGCTTCTCGCACAAGTTGGGGCTGCGCATCGGCGCGCAAGAGGGCGACGGCGAACTCGTGCAGGACCTGTTCACCTGGATGCAGCGCGCAGCCGTTGACATGACGCTGTTCTTCCGCGAGCTGTCCTCACGGTTGCGCGAGGATTCGGCGCCGACGGACTTGCCGCAGACGCTCGTCGCCTGCTGCTATCGCGAGCCTGACGCGCAGACGCGAGAGGAAGGTGCCCGCTGGCTCGCAAGGTGGTGGCGGCGAGCGCGCAGCGAGGCCACTGACGTCGCGACCGTCGCACGCTCGATGGACCGGAGCAACCCTCGCTTCGTGCTCCGTAACTGGCTCGCACAGCAGGCGATCGACGACGCACAACGCGGCGACCTCGCCACGATCCACCGGCTCGCACTCGTCCTGCAACGTCCCTACGACGAGCAACCGGACGAAGTCGGATTGGCGCAGAAGCGGCCAGCGTGGGCTGATGACAAGCCTGGCTGCTCGTCGCTCTCCTGCAGTTCGTGAGGCAGCCAAGGAGTGCGAGGCTCCGTTGCGCATCAGCGTTGCGGCTCTTGAGCACAAGGCAGTTCGATGCCTTGCCGGTGCCCACCAGTTGGATGCGACGAGGGTTGCGAGTCGCTGTTCGCGCGCTCAGAAGTCGACGCGCAGCTCGAAGCCGTTGGACAGCAGGATGCCGGCAGGATTGGCAGTGCGATCGAAGCCGACGGACTGCAGGTATGCATGCGTGCCGACCAGCGTGGCGTTGAGCGGGATGATGAGGTTGAGATACGCAGCTCGCGCACGGACCAGCGACATCATGCCCGTCTCATAACTTGCGAGCTGGTTGCAGCCGGTGACTCCGAGTCCGGTCAAGTCGATGCCGGGGTCATATTTTGTCATCCCAATCGCCGTGAACACGAATTTGACGATCTCGGGCATGTGCGACGTTTCCATTTGGATCGTCGTGCCAAGTCGCGGAGCGTCGCTGGATTCGAGCAGCATTGAGTTCCGGTCCGGGAGCGTGATGCGGACGATCGTGTCCAGCTCAGAAAGGTCCGTCGGCCCTGGTGGCATCGCGCCGAAACCCGCGGACCAGCCGGACAGAGCTGCATGGCTGTTGGCATGGCACGAGAAGAAGGCCACGTCGATCATCCCGTCCGCGTGGATCACCGTCTGGAAGGTGCTCAGGTAGTTGGTGCCTGATTCGCGGACATTGCTCCAGGTGATCGAGGCCCAGCTATTGCCGACGGGATCGTGATCGATGCGGACCGTGCCGCAGTTGCACTGATCGAAGGCGCTCCAGAACGGCGCAATGCACGGCGCGCCGGAGAGGAAGCGAATCGCCGGCGGCAGGCCCAGGGCAAAGTAGGGTGTGGAGCCGAAGCACGCGTAGCCGTCTTTGTTCACCCAGACCGAAGACGACTCTCCATCGGTGAAGGGGAACGTGAAGCCGAGAGGCTGCGGCGCCGACATGCCGTCCTGACCAAACACGATCGAATCCGAATCGGTCGTCGGTTGGCGCCACGAAGCCAGCAACGGCGAGACGAACCAGCCTCTGCCGTGCGGGACCATGGTGTAGCCCCGGTAAGGGCCCGAGAGCGGGTTCATGTCGAAGGCTCCAGGAGCCCAGTGCTCGTAGAAGCTGGCGCGCTGCGCCGAGCAACCTTCCCCATACCCAATAGACATCGCGTTTTGTGCTGGAGCTGCCACGCTCAACGCGATCATTGCTGCTGCCGTCCGAGAGCCCATTGCTGCACCTGTCGGGGTCTGTTTGCGGTGCGCGAGCAGGAAGTTCTGCTCGTTAGCCGTGTGACGCGGGCATCGGCCCCCCTACGGTCGTCCGTGGATGCCTAGTAGTGCGCAGACGCACTTGCGGCGGGCTCCTTCAGGCACCGCCGAATCGCCACGGCCCTATCCATCCCTGCATAGGGGGATAGCTTGCGGCGTTTTCCACAATGTGAACAACCGCCTTTCGAGCATGCGCAAGATCTCTGAAACCGACCGCAAACGGCCTTTTCGGTCAGCGCCGGATGGGGTTCCAGGCTTCGGTCGTTCCCGGTTCGGACCCACGCGACACGCTTTGCACCTGCTCAGGGCCCTCAGGCTCGGAGCAGCGCAGCATCAGCAACGCGGCGATCAGATAGAGCGAGAAACGCAGTCGCGATCGCTCGCGACGTGAAAGAGCAGGGTGCATGGCAAGAACCGGTCTCGCGGTGAGCGAGGCAAGCTAGAGGGATAAGGGACTCTGCTTCGTGGTTTGCGCGAATGAGGACAAGTCATCGTCGCGACTTCAGAGCAGAGACTGCCGTGCGAAGCGGTGAGACTTCGCGCGGCCGAGCTTTGCGTTGGGGGAGGACCCAACGCGTCTGCTCGAGCACACTTGCCGCGGTGGGTCGAGACCCAACGCTTGCACTGAGTTTTCCCCCGATCGTTACAGCGTCCCAACAGACAATGCGCAGGCGCGCATGACTTGCTCGCGCGACTTGTGCTGAGTCAGCGCTTCTTGGCAACAGGCTTCTTTGCGGCCTTCTTTGCAGCGGGCTTCTTGGCGACGCTGCTTTTGGGGGTCAGCACCTTTGTCTTGGCGACGGGCATCACAGATCCCTTCTTACCGACCTTCTTCGATAGCGGGTCCTGCTGGAAGACGTGAATGACCTTTGCCGGCGGGAAGCCATTGAACCAAGTCGACGAAGCCGCCGAGTAGGAACCGATCTTCTCGCTGTAGAGGAGGTCGCCGATGTCGAGGTTGTTCGGCAGGGACTCCGTCATCGACACTACGTCGAGCGCGTCGCACGTCGGACCGAACACCGAGGCGACGACCTTCGGGCCATCCTTGAATGCCCCGAAGTGGTAGTGGCAGTGATCAAAGATCACGCCGGAGAATGTGTGATAGACGCCGTCGTCGATGTAGTAGCAGAGCTTTCCTTCGCGGACCGCCTTGCCAATGATCTTGCTGACAGCGGTCGCAGCCGTGGCGACCATGAACCGGCCAGGTTCGGCGATGATCTGCACGTCCTTCGGGAAGAGGCGATCGAGTTCGCGGTTGAGGATCGCGGCGAGTTCTTGGAAGGGCTTGACCGTCTCGTCGTATGGCGCAGGGAATCCGCCGCCGATGTCGAGCAGGTTCATCTTGGCGTAGCCGCGCTCCCTCGCTTCTTCGAAGACGCTCGCCGCAAGGCTGATGGCCTGCACGTAGTTTTCGACGTTGGTCGTCTGTGAGCCGACGTGGAAGGACAGGCCCTCGCACACGAGGCCGCGCGCATGCGCTGCGAGGATCAAGTCGACGGCCTCGCCCGGTGACGCCCCAAACTTGCTCGACAGCTCGACCATTGCGCCGGTGTTCGGCACCTTCAGGCGCAGCACGACACCGGCGTTGGGCGCGTACTTCTGGATCTTGTCCAGCTCTGCGATGTTGTCGTAGGTGACGAGCGGCTTGTACTTGTCCAGTTCTTGCAGCGTCTCGATCGCCTTGATCGGGTTCGCGTAGATGATCTTGTCCCAGATGAAGGCCTGACGCTCCTTCTGCGGCAAGTGGGCGATGTTCTGATAGACGTTCAGGAACTCAGGCATCGAAGCGACGTCGAATGACGCGCCCTCCTGATAGAGCGTCCGCACGATCGCTGGATCGCTGTTGGCCTTGACCGCGTAGTAAGCCTGAACGCGTGGCAGGTGCCTGCGAAAGGTCGCGAAGTTCTCGCGGAGCTGGTCGTGGTCGACGACGAAGAGGGGCGTGCCGTGTTCGGCGGCGAGCTGCTTGAGGCGTGCCTTGGTGATCATGGGACAGTGCGTCTCAGTCGGCCTCGGTGATGAGGAAGTTCTTGAACTGCCAGGGGTCTTCGCGATCGATGGCTGGGTTGTTATGGCCGACGAACGCGTTCGTGTAGTGCTTGAGGGGGTTCCAGTCGGCTGCCTTCGAGATGAACCGGCCGAGATAGGGCCTGGCCATGCCGAGCACGTATTCGTGCGGCAGGTCTTCGGGCGACAGCACGCCGCGCTTTGGGTTCTCGATCATCCAGCAAACCGCTGAGACGACAGAGATCGCCACCTGCACGGTCGTTGCGTTTTGGCCCGGCACGAGCTTGCGCGCGGTGTGGATGTCGAGCGCGCTGCCGACCCACCACGACTGCAAGGGGTGGCCCATGATGAGGGCGCCGAGGATGTCGCTTCCGTCGATGATCTCGTTGGACAGGATGCGCAGCTTGTTCTGCAACCGATAGTCATTGCCGCGCAGCTCATTGAGCGACGCGATCGCCGAGTCGGACGGGCAGTAGGCGTAGTGGACGGTTGGGCGGTAGACAGCCTTGCCGTCCTGCCAGACGGTGAGGCGGTCGGAGATCGAGAACGCTTCGCCGTGGCGGACGACCATGCCGTGAATCGTGTAGTCGGGGACCCACGACACGACCCAGGTGTTCATGCCCATCCGCGCGAGGCAGATCTGATTTCTCGGGCCCTCTTCGTGCTCGTAGGCGAGGTCGGGCAACTCCTTCTCGTGCGTGCCCCAGCCCATCTCTGCGGTCGTCGTGCCCTCCTCGCGGAAGCCCTCGATCGACCAGGTGTTGACGAACTCGTCGACCTTCTTGGGATCGCTCGTGATCTGCGTGTCGCGTTCGCTGCAGTGGATGACTTTCACACCGAGCTTCCACGCGAGTTCATTGAAGATGCGCTTCTTGGCGAGGTGCTTGATCTCCTCTGCGGCGGCGCCATCGAACTTCTGCTGCGCGAGACATTTCTTGGCGATGTCGAGCAGGCCCTGCTTGGTGAAACTCGCGATCAGCCCCGGATTGGCTCCATGCTCGAGCACGGCGGTCGGACCTGGCTCGTTCCAGTTGGCCATCATCCGGCGCAGATTCATGTGCCGCCAATACAGGGTGCGCTCGGTCGGATGCTTGTCTTCGGCGTTGTCGTAAGGGTCCCACACCTCGACCGACGTGTTGACGTAGAGCACACCGTGGTCGTGACACCACTGGATGATCTCACAGGCGTCGATGTTCCACGCGAGATCGATCAGCACGTCGCCAGCGCGCAGCAGCTTGCCGAGCGTGCTGGCGAGGTTGGCAGGAACGATGCGCTTGCGAACGAAATGCAGCCCCTTCTTGGTCCAGGGCGCGAGAATCTCGCGTCTGTCCTCGAAGTCCATGACGGTGATGTTCTTGATCGGCACGTCGATGTGCTTGAGCAAGATCGGCAGCGTGCACTGCGCGACCGCGCCGTAGCCGACGAACAGGATGCGTTGTTCGAGCTTGAGCATCACTTCGATAGGGTGGCTTCGTGTCGGTGGTTGCCGGTTTTGTGGGGCGAGGATCCTAAGAAAACGCGACGCGCACGCCAGCGTGCGGTGCGCGTGATCGAGTGCGATCCGACGAGACGATTGTGGAGAACTTCGGCGTCCGGCGCGAGGCTCGGGACTGCGAGTCTGGCGCCGCGGCGCTACAACACGACCCGATGCGGCAACTCTCGGCGCTCCTGCTCGGCGCGACGCTGGTCACGGCGCAGTCGGCGCCCGGTGTCGACGCGAACCGGCTGCCTTCGCGCTACGTCGAACGCGCCACGGTGCGCTGGGCGTCCGACGCTGAGGGCGGCGCGCCGTTCGTGTTTGCCGATCCGGCGGATCCGAGCCGTGAAGTCGGCTTCGAAGTCGATCTGGCCGCCGCGATGGCCGACGACCTCGGCGTCCGGTTCGAACGCGTCCAGACGCCATGGGAGAACCTCGTTCAGGCGCTCGACCGCGGCGATTGCGACGTTGCGATCAACGGCCTCGAGCCGACGCCGGAGCGGCGTCGGATTGCGCGGTTCACGCGACCCTACTACGTCTTCATGCAGCAGCTCGTGGTTCGCGAGGACTCGGCGATCCGGGCGCTGGACGACTGCTCTGGCCTGAGAGTCGGCTGCCTCGGGCAGTCCGTCAGTCACACGGAGTTGCTGCGGCGAGGCGGCGTCGAGCCGGTCGTCTACACAGAATCGGCGCGCAGCTTCTTGGAGGTCGAGAACGGCCGGAACGCGGCGGTGCTCTGCGATCTGCCGATCGCCGTGGCGCAGCTGAAGCTCTTTCCGAGGCTTCGAGCCGCTGGCGAGCCGTTTGGCCGAGACTACTACGCGATCGCGGTGCGTCTCGACGAGCGCGACCTCCAGCTAGCTCTCGACGCCAGCGTGGCGCGGCTGTGGCACAACGGCTCGCTGGAGCGCATTTACCGCAAGTGGTCGATGCACAACGAGGCACAAGGCGAGATTGGCGCACTCTCGCAAAGCGGCGGTGAGCACGGCCAGGTCGGCGACGCGCCGATCACCGACAAGGAGTCACGAACCGGGTCCGAACTGGGACTCCTGCTAGCCGCTGCGGCCAAGACCATCGGCATCTCATGTGGCGCGTTCGCCATCGCAGTCGCGCTCGGCCTCGCCCTGGCGTTGGCGCGGCAGTTCGGTCCGCGGCCGGTGCGGTGGCTCGTCATCTGCTACGTCGAAGCCTTTCGCGGCACGCCGGTGCTCGTGCAGTTGCTGTTTCTCTACTACGGCCTCGGCCAGTGGGAGGCGCTGCAGATGCCGGCATGGCTTGCGGGCGTGATCGGTCTCGGCCTCAACTATGCGGCCTACGAGTCCGAGGTCTATCGCGGCGCGATCTCGGCGATCCCGCGCGGCCAGACTGAGGCTGCCTCCGCGCTCGGGCTGTCGGGCGCAGAGACGCTGCGCTTTGTCGTGCTGCCACAGGCGTTGCGCCTGTCCTTGCCGGCGTCGACCAACGACTTCGTCGCGTTGTTCAAGGACTCGGCGGTCGTGATGGTGATCTCGGTCGTCGAGCTCGGCAAGCAGTATCAGATGCTGGCGTCAGCGACCGGCCGCTTCGTTCCGCTTGGCTTGTTGACGTGCGCGCTCTACCTCGCGATGAGCGTGCCGCTGGCGTGGCTCGCGCGACGACTCGAGCGTTCGCTCGATGGAGACAAGGCATGATCGAGGTGCGCGGTTTCATGAAGGCCTACGCCGGCCGCACGCTCTTTGCCGGCTTCGACAGCACATTCGAGCGCGGCAAGTCGACGGTGATCACGGGCAAGAGCGGTTCGGGCAAGAGCACCCTGCTGCGCATACTCAACCGACTCGAACGTCAGGACGAAGGAACGCTGCGCATCGGCGACCTCGAGATTCCTGCCAATCTGCCCCACGCCGAATGGCGACGCCGCGCCCATGCGCTGCGTCGTCGTGTTGGCATGGTGTTCCAGGGCTACCACTTGTTCCCGCACCTCGACGTGCTGCAAAACGTCACGCTCGCTCCTGTGCGCGCATTTGGCGTCGATCCACGGATCGCTGAGCAGCGAGGGCTCGAACTGCTCTCGGCAGTCGGCATGGACGGCGCACGGGACCGGCGCCCAGCGCGGTTGTCCGGCGGCGAGTCGCAGCGTGTGGCCATCGCCCGTGCGCTCGCGACGGAGCCCGAGGCTCTATTGCTCGACGAACCGACCTCAGCGCTGGATCCGCGCAGCACCGAGGACGTGGTGCGGGTGATCGAGGGGCTGCGCGCCAAGGGGCTGACGTTGGTGATCGTCACGCACCATCAAGAGTTGGCGCGGCGCTTGGGGGATCGCGTCGTTGAGGTGGGGGCGGTTGGAGATTCAGGTTCGTTGCATCGACTGTGACCGGCTCGGAGTCCCCGCGAGCCGTGCGCGACTTGTCGATGAGCCGCGGCCAGCCGATGTGCGAGTTCGTTGGACGCCTCGCACTTCGATCAAAGGCCGTGCCTCTGCAGTCGGCAACTTGGCGACAGCGCGATCAACGCATCGACAGATCGAATGCGGTTTCGGTTCCGGGACGCAGCACGACCTCGCGGAACTTCGGCGGCCCCTCATCTGTGCGGTAGGCGAGGATCCAGGTGCCAGAAGGTAGTTCGACTTCGTCGCGCTCGCCGAGGTCGTGGACAGCGCGAACATCGCAAGTCAGGCGGCGATGGTAGAGCTCGATCTGTTGACCTGGCTTGCGGCCGATCAGCTGCAGCAATCCAGGTCGTGGCATTTGCACCAACCCGAGATCCAGTGGGCCCTGCCCATCGACGTAGTACTGACCGAGGTCGATGGCGCCGACGCCGATGTCGCGGACTTCGATGCGGTAGTAGCCGGCGCGCAGACCGGTGCAGGTGAAGGACCCGTCCTCGGCGCGCGGGATCGAGAAGCAGAAGCCCGACTCGACTTGCCATGCGCACGCAGACGCAGCCGATGGTCCCGCTGCGCCTTCACTCACTACGTTGGACAGTCGGAACGAGGATCCGTTGAGTTGGATCGTCGAGCCGCTGTTCTTGGCACCGCCGAACGAAATCTCGAATTGCCCGGCTTTCGTCAGTTCGCCCACGAGCGCGTTCTGCGGTGCGACATCCGACGCAGCGTCCGTTGGACGCGACCCACGTTCTGGCAAGCGCAACGAGATCGAGCCATTTGGCGCAGCGTCACCCGACAAGTCGAAGTGCACCGCGCCGCTGTCTGGCAGCACGCTCGCGACAATGGCTGTCGGCACCGCGTTGGAGTTCTCGCGCAGCAGCAGCCGCGCCGCGCCGCCCGGCAGGTTGGGAAGCGTGAACGCGCCATCGTCCCGCACCAGGGCGCGGTCGACCCATTGCCCGTCGTGCGCCTCGTATTCGACGATCCAGCCGGCCAACGGCTTGCCGTCTTGATCGGTTGCCTTGCCTTCGATGCGCTGGCCCAACCGCAGATGGAGGTTGGCGGTCGTCGTGCCGCCGCCGAAGTGCAGCGCCTGTTCGGCAAGCCCCATCCGTTGTCCGCCGGCGCGAATCCGCAAGGGGCCTGGCCGGACGTCGTTGAAGCGATACTCGCCGTTGGCGTCGGAGCGGGCAGTGGCCAGCGGAGCTTCGCTATCGCCCAGCAAGGCTAGGAGTTGTTGCGCCGCAGGCTTGCCGTCTTCGCCGAACACGATCCCGGAGATGGTGCCGCCGCCTGCGCGAACTTCGGCGACTTCGCGAGACTGCAGCTCCCTTTGCAACACGCTGCGGAATGCCCTTCCCACGAGGGGCAGTCCTTCGATGGCCTTCGGACTTGCCGCTGCACTGACGCCATCGAGCAGGCGGTCCGAGAAGCAGCCATGCGGATGGAGCCCAGCGCGCTTCTCGACCGAGTCTTCGGATTCTGTGCTGGCGACAAGCTGCAGCTTCTGTTCGCCGCCGCCGCCCATGAAGAACCCATTCTTGCCGTCGCCGCGCGACACGATGGAGAAGGACAAACCGCCGCTGTCTCGTAGGGCGAGCCCGACGACGTTTCGAGTTGCGCCGCTTTCGACGGTGATCTCTCGCAGCGGCCCGCGTCCGAGTGCGAGACCCATCCGCATCGCCTTCTCGCGGCCCTTCCATTCGAGGATGGCGCGGCCCGAATCGTCGGTCCGTTGCTCCATCACGTTCTGCGTGCAACCGAGCGGCGCGATGCGAACGCGGCGATCGCCCTGCGGCAGCCCAAACTCGTCGATCGCGCGAATGTGCAGCACGAATGCGTACGGATGGTCGAGTTGCAGTTCGGATGTCGGCGACGGAGCGACGACGTCGGGCGCGTGCCTTGGGGCCGATTCTTCTCGCAAGGCCGATGACGCGCCGTCGACGTCGGGGTTGCCTTGCGACAACGCTTCACTCGAATCGGGTTGCGGCCCGTCCGTAGAATCGGAGGCGAACCACAATGCGACGACGGCGATCGCGGCCACTGCGAGCGAGATGGACAGTGGTGATTTCATCGGGAAGCTTTCGAGCCCCGTTGTGAACGGAGGGGTCCATCTCCGCAAGGAGTGGGGGAGCCATCTTGCATCTGCGACACGATTGCGCTCGAAGGGCGCGCCGTGAATTCGAATGCCGTGAAGTCCTCCCCCGTCTCCGCAGAACAGCTGCTGGCGCAACTCCGTTGGCGTTATGCGACGAAGAAGTTCGACGCGCAGAAGAAGGTCCCCGCCGCGACTTGGCGCGCGCTCGAAGAGGCGCTCGTGCTGTCGCCATCGTCGTTTGGCCTGCAGCCATGGCGGTTTTTTGTCGTCGAGACCGCCGCGTTGCGCGAGCAACTCAAGGCTGCATCGTGGGGGCAGGCGCAGGTCACCGACGCCTCGCACCTCGTCGTCTTCTCGGTCAAGATGTCGATGGGCCAAGCGGACGTCGATCGCCTCGTCGATGCGATGGTCAAGGAGCGCGGCGCGGACCGGGCGCAGCTCGAGGGCTATCGCCAGATGATGCTCGGTTTCATTGCCAAGGTGCCGTTCGGCATCACGCAGCAAGAATGGTCGGCGCGTCAGGTCTACATCGCGGTGGGGCAGTTCCACGCGGCCGCGGCGATGCTTGGAGTGGATGCTTGCCCGATCGAAGGCCTTGATCCTTCGGCCTACGACCGCATCCTTGGTCTCGGAGCGAAGGGCTACCACACGCTGTGCGCGTCGGCTGTCGGGTATCGCGCAGCAGACGATCGCCACGCGAACCTCGCGAAGATCCGCTATCCGCACGCGGAGATCATCGAGCACGTCTGAGGCATTCGTCGCAGCCCGCACGCGAGTTCTGGCAAACTCGTCGCGGGCCCCGCAGAACGCTGCCTCGCCCGCTTCTACTGCGCAGCTCGTGCGCATTGGCCGATGCTGATCACTGCGCGCCATGGGCAATCGACGATGCCGGCGCATGCGTCGACGCGGCAGACGCGTGCGACCGCGCGCTGCCTGCGTCATGATCGCGGCATGCTGCGTGGTGAACATTCGACTGCGACGCGCGTCCTCGCCGTAGTGCTCTTGCTGTTGCTCGGCGTCCTCGCTGCCGGATTGGTCGCCGCCGGCAATCCCGGCAACATGGGGCTGTGCGGCGCGTGCTTCCTGCGCGACCTCGCGGGCGCGCTGCGCCTGCACCAGGGGCCGTCGCTCGTGCGGCCCGAAGTCGCGGGCCTCGCACTTGGCGCGCTCGCGTCGGTGCTGCTGCGCGGCCGCCATGTCGGCCGTTCGGGCAGCCATTCGATCGCGCGCTTCTGGTTGTGCGCGGCGATGGCGGTGGGCGCGTTGGTGTTCCTCGGTTGTCCGTTCCGCCTGCTGCAACGACTCGGCGGTGGCGATCTCAATGCGTGGCTCGCGCTGCCGGGCTTCGTGATCGGCGTCGGCGTCGCGTTGTTCTTCGAACGGCGCGGCTACAGCCTCGGCAAGACGTCCGAAGTGGCGCTGCCGGTCGGCTTGCTGGGGCCGATTGCGCTGCTCGCCCCGTTGGTCGCGTGGTGGTGCGGAGTCGCGTTCGCGGGACCGGCGCTCGGTGCCGATGCAGGCACGGGGCCTATGCGCGCGCCGTGGGCGATCGCGTTCGGGATCGCGTTGCTCGCGGGCGGCGCGTTGTCGGCGACGGGCTTCTGCGCGATCAGCGCTGCACGCTCCGTGTTCGGCGGCTCGCGTTGGATGTTGTTCGCGGCAGTTGCGTTCGTCGTTGGCTATGCGATCGCCGCTGTGGCCACTGGCCGCTTCCACACCGGCTTCGACGGACAGCCGATCGCACACGCGGACTGGCTGTGGAACACGCTCGCGCTCGCGTTGGTCGGCGCGTGCGGCGCGTTCGCAGGCGGATGCCCGGTGCGGCAGATCGTGATGGCCGGCGAAGGCAACGGCGACGCGATGGTCGGCTGCGCGGGCCTCGTGTTCGGCGCGGCGATCGCGCACGGGTTCGGGCTCGTGTCGACCGCGGCGAACGCGAGCGCGGCAGGCGGCGCGAGCGCGAACGGTGCAACCGCGGTGGTCGTGCTGCTCGCGCTGGTGCTCGTCTACGCGCAGAGCATGTCGCGGCGCGCAGCGACAGCGGCGTGACGACGGCGCGCGCAACGTCGTCGCCACTTCTCTCAGTCGCAGCCCGGCTCCTCGCAGATCAGCGCGAGGTCGTTGCATGCATTCCACAGCATGACCATCGCTTGCTTGACGTTCGCGATGGCGACGGGCGGAAGGTCGTTGCGCGCGGACAGATTTTTCAGGCGCGCATAGAGGTCGAGCAGTTCTTTGTCGTCGGCGCTGAGCGCGTTGCCCAAGAGGTCGCGGCCGGTCGTCGTGGCGTCGTGCTTCGTCATGATGTCCTCGCTCAGTATTGGGGCCGGAGGTCTTGGAGGCGCTTCGCCTTCAGCTCGAAGCGCGGCAGCTCGCCTTGCTTGCACAGCTCGACGTTGAAGCGAAGCCCTTCGTGCGCGTCGGCGAGGTCCTTGCCGAGCTTCGCTTGCAGGCGCGGCCATACGTCTTGCAGGTCGGGCTTGAGTTCGATCTTCACCGTGATCTCGTCCTGCACGTTGTCCATGCGCGTGATGACGATCTGGAACTCCTCGACCTCGCTGTGCTCGCGGACGACTGCTTCGACGGCGCGTGGATACACGTTGGTGCCGCGGATCAGCTTCATGTCGTCGACGCGGCCAAGGATTCCGCCTTCGTAGATGTCTCCCGTGCGGCCGCATGAGCAGCGCGTGTGGGGCACCTTGCAGACGAGGTCCTTCGTGCGGTAGCGCAGCAACGGGATGAAGCCGCGGCCGAACGACGTGACGACGCGCTCGCCTCGTTCGCCGTAGGGAACGGGCTCGCCGGTGTCGGGGTCGAGCACTTCTTCGATGAAGTGGTCCTCGATGATGTGCGGTCCGCCAGGCTGGTGGTCGCACTCGAAGATCATGATTGTGCCGATCTCGGTCATGCCGGCGGTGTCGCCGCACTTCCCGCCCCACATCTCCTCGATCATCTTCTTGACCGCGGGGATCGAGCCGGCGGGCTCGCCGCTGACGATGACGCGGCGCACCTTGCCGTCCTTCCGGAGGTCGATGCCCATCTTCTCCGCGGTCTGCCCCATGCGCAGCGCATAGGTCGGCGTCGCGCACACGACGGTGGCGCCCATCTCGACGATCTGCTTCACACGCTGCTCGGTCGTCATGTTGCCTGACGCAAGCGTGAGGCAGCCCAGCTTCTCGCAGCAGTAGTGCGCGCCCCAGAACCCGATGAAGGAGCCGTAGCTGAACGCAAAGAACACGGTGTCGCTCGGCCGGATGCCAAAGCCCCAGAAGCCGTAGCACCACATGTCCGCGATCCAAGACCAGTCCTTGCGGCTGTCGAGCACGCGCAGCGGTTGGCGGCCCGAGGTGCCCGAAGTGAGGTGGTAGCGGATTGCGTCGCCCGGTGGCCGAGTGATCAGGTCGCCGAACAACGGCTTGTCTGACTGGTTTGCCATCCAGTCTTCGCGCGTCATGAATGGCAGACGTCGAATGTCATCGAGCGTGCGGATCTGTTCTGGCGAGACCTTGGCCCGATCCAAGAGGCGGCGGTGGAAGGGCGAGGTGTGCCACGCGCGTTCGACGAGCCGTTGCAGCTTGTGAAGTTGCAACGCCCGCAGTTGCGACTTCGGCAAGGTCTCGGTCTTTGGGTTCCAGTAGGCAGTCGCTGTCGTAGTCGCGGTCACGAGTGGCTCCAGGGGACGAGTGGGAGGACGCACAGCCTATACTGCCAGCGGGTGGGCGCGAGCCGTGCAGGTGTCCCGTGCCGAGACGGCAGGCGGACAGGCTCCGGTTGGATGCGGTGCGGTGCCGATCCTCGGTTGCATGAAGGATCTCCAGGCCTTCCCTCCATCCGCCGCCGCGTCGCTCGTCTCGGGCTACTGCGCGGACTTCATCGATCTTGCGGCCAACATGGCCCAGACGCTGGAGCAAGTCACCATGCGCGGGCTCGACATCGGCGACAGTAGAGAGCAACTGGCGCGGGTCGAACGCGGCATGCGAGCGCTTGCCGATGCGATCCATGACGCGCTCGGCAACGTCGGAGCTGCGCCGCAAGCGGCGCCGAGCGCCGTTGCGTCACAAAAGCCCACGATCACCACCAAGGCCGCCGCAACGGCGCCGCAGCATCGAGCCGCTGCGCCGCAATCTGCAGTGGCGTCGAGCGCCGCCGCCACCGCGCCACAGCCCGCTGCCAGATACCGGGTGCAGGTCCCATCGTCGGCCACGACTTTGCAAGGCAGCACCGAGACCTTGCCGATGCGGTCCGTGTTCCAGTTCCTGTCACGCACGCGCAAGAACGGCATGCTGCACGTGACTCTCGACCAAGAAAAGGTGCGTCTCCAGTTCGTCGATGGCTGCCTCGTGGGCACCAGTTCGACGCAATCGCCGACAAACGAGGGACTCGGCAACGTGCTCGTCGAGCTGGGTCTCGTCGATGCAAATGAAGTGGCGTCGATCGTCAAACAACACGGCGACGGCAAGCAGCGGCTCGGCGCGACGCTCGTGCAAATGGGGCGCATCAGTCATGAGCAGCTGGCGCAGGCGGTCGAACTTCAGACATCGCGCCGCTTCCAGCGCGTCGTCACGTGCCGGAAGGCGACCTACGAGTTCCATGCAGAGTCGGATCACGGTGAAGGCGGCATGCGCATTCGCGCTGGCGTCTCTCCGGGCCTAAAGGGCTAGCAGCGGTCTCCCAGCACCTCGGCGGCTGCGGCAGGCAACGCTTGCCGACTTGGCGTGAAGCCACGCAGCAGCAGTTGCACAACGCGCGTGCGGTTGCGACCAACGCCGATGTTCTGTGACGGCGCTCGGCTCTGTGCCGCAATCCAGGCCTACGGTGTTCAGGGCTTGCAGGTCGATTGAGAAGCCACGTCTTGAAGCCAGCTCGCGGGCTTCTTGTTGTTCCCCAGCCAAGTGCGGCAACTTGCAGTTCCGACCGACCCTCCCTGGCATCCGGTCTAGGCGCCGCTGTTGCGCAGCGCGCCGTGCAGGAAGCCCTTGCCGGACAGCGCGATGGCACCGCAGCTTCGATGCGGCCTTCGGAGCGCGCCGTCCGACTGCCGAAGTCTGCGACGCTTCGCAACCTTAGTTCCGGCAACGATGGACATCTTTACCCCGATCGGACTCGTGCTCGCCTTCGTCGGCGTCATCGGTGGCATGGTCCTGGAAGGCGGCCACCCTGGCGCGTTGCTGCAACTCACGGCCTTCATGATCGTGATCCTCGGATCGCTCGGCGCAACGCTGGTGGCCACGATCCCGAGTGACGTTGGATTCGCGATCCAATCGCTGAAACGCGTGTTCATGCCGCCGAAGTACGACTTCCACGGCCTGATGGAGAAGATCCTCGAACTCGCCAACCTCGCGCGTCGCGAAGGTCTGCTGGCGCTCGAGACCTATGCGAACAGCGGTCAGGGCGACCCCTTCTTGGTGAAGTGCTTGACGCTCGCGATCGACGGCAGCTCCGCCGAGGCGATCCGAGAGGCGGTCGAGACCGACATGCATATCGCCGAGGAAGATCAGAAGGCGGGCATGAAGTTCTGGGAGAGCTGGGGCGCGCTCGCTCCGACGGTCGGCGTGCTGGGCGCAGTGCTCGGCCTCATGCACGTGATGAGCGTGCTCGACCAACCCCAGCTGATCGGCCCCGGCATCGCCGTCGCATTCGTCGCCACGGTCTATGGCGTCGGTTTCGCCAACATCGTGTGCTTGCCGATGTCCTTCAAACTCAAGCGCCATGTCGAGCACGATCAGTTGCTCAAGCAGATGGTGCTCGAAGGCGTGGTAGGCATTCAGTCCGGTGTCGCGCCGGGCGCGTTGCGCAGCAAGCTGAAGACCTATCTCGGTAGCCACGGCGGCGCCGCGGACAAGAAGCACTGATCGCCGCGAGCTCCGGCCATGGCGAAGAAGCACAAGCACGAAGAGCACGTCAACCACGAACGCTGGCTCGTGTCGTTCGCGGACATGATGACGCTGCTGTTTGCGTTGTTTGTCGTGCTCTACGCGCTCGGACAGGCGGATCTCAGCAGGGCCAAGGAGCTGAAGGACTCGATTCAGTTCGCCTTCCACATCGCTGGCGAAGGCAAGACGAAGGACGACGGCATCTTCGAGAAGCAGAAGGGCGGCGGCGAGACGATCCTGCCAGTGCCGCTCATCAACGCGCAGCAGGGCACGATGAAGGAGTTCCTGCAGAACACGTTGCCCAAGGAGTTCGAGGAGGTCACCGGCAAGTCGATCGACATCGTGGTGACCGACGACACCATCACGATGCGCGCGCAGTTGTCGACGTTCTTTGGCGCGGGGCGCGGCTTTCCGATCAAGCCCAAGACGTTCAACTGGCTGATCCGGGCGGCGCAAGGATCGGTGAACTTCACGAGTGACCTGCGCATCATCATCGAAGCGCCGGACTTGATCGTCGGGATGGGCGAGAACAACCGCCCGGCCACGTCGCTGGAGTTGTGCGACAAGCGGCTGTGGACGCTGCGAAAGGCATTGCTCGGCGTGCCGGAGATCCGGCCGCACCTCGTTCGCATCGAACTTGGACAGCAGCAGGACCCAGCGCCCGGCAGCGCTCGCGCCTACGCCGACTGGGAGGACCGCGCGCAGGTGATCCTCGCGTTCTCCAACCGCAAGCCGGAGCACCGTTAGTTGGCCGTCGGCGTGATGGAGCGGCGGTGGCGCGTGGCTGAGTGACCGGCCGAGACCCTGCTCAGGCGTCAGAACGGGCGGCTGGTGGAAGTCTGTGCCGCTACCAGCGACTCCGGGTTTGCGCGTTGCAGCGGTGCATTCAGCCGCCGACGCGACGATCGCATTGAGTGCGAGCAGCGTCTGCAGGCCAGGAACTACGGCACCGAGCGAGCGCTGGTTTCGATGCTCTCCAACTGGCCGATGGCGTGTGCGTTCTCGAGAGCGAAGCGATCGGCCGTGCTCGTCGCCCGCGTCGCGCCACTTGCCACGAGTGCACGGTGAAGGCCGTGAACTGCGCGGATGGTGGATGCGATCGCAAGCGCGACGACAGCGAGTTACTTCGGATTCGTCGTCAACGCTCGTGCGAGCAGGGTCTTCTGGATCAACGAAGAGCCCTCGTAGATGCGCAGCGCCTGGATGTCGCGCAGCAGACGCTCAGGCACGTAGGCCGACGAGTAGCCGCGAGCTCCGTGCAACTGCAGCGACTGATCGGCGGCATGAGCCGCGCCTTCGGTCGCGGCGAGTTTGGCCATAGCGAGGTCGGCGATTGTTTCGATTGCGGCGTCGCGACGCCGCGCGCAGCGATGCACGAGCGCCCGATTTTGGCACAGCGAAGTCAGCATGTCGGCGAGGCGTTCTTGCACCATCTGGAACGATGCGAGCGGCTTGCCGAACTGGTTGCGCGCCGAAGTGAACTCGACCGCCGCCGCAAGCGCGGCGCGATGGATGCCGACGGCGCCCGCTGCGACCGAGAGGCGGCCTGCGTGCAGCCCGGCCATTGCGATTGCAAAGCCTTCGCCGACTTCACCGAGCATGGCGTCAGCGCCAACCTCGACTCCGTCGAAAGTCAGGGTTGCGTGGTCGCTGCCCCGGTGGCCCAGCTCGACGCCTGGCATCGCTTCGCGGCGAAGGCCGGGCGCGTTCGTGGCGACGAGGAAGGCGGTGATGCCGTTCTTGCCCTTCATCGGATCGACGGTGGCAAAGACGAGCGCGACGTCAGCTACGCCACCATTGGTGATCCAGTGCTTCTGGCCTCGCAAGAAGAAGCGATCCCCGCGCCGTTCGGCGACCGTGCGCAACGACGCAGCGTCGCTGCCCGCGTCGGGCTCGGTCAGCGCAAAACAGCCGATCGCCCGGCCAGCCATCAATGGCGCGAGCCAGCGAGCCCTTTGTTGCGCAGTGCCGAAGCGATGCAGCGTCGTGGTGACGAGCCCGGTCTGCACGGCACAGAAGCCGCGCGCGTTGCCGCATACGGCGCCGATCTCTTCGTGCGCAATCGCGTATTGCATCGCCGACCAGCCGCCGCCGCCGCTCTCGCGCGGGAGCGGACCGCCCAGAACGCCGGCATGCCCGAGGTCGAGCACGGTCTCGCGACGGAACGTGCGTTGCTCGTCGACAGCGCGCGCGTGCGGCGCGAGCTTTTCGCGGGCAAACGTGCGGAGGCGCAGCGCGAACTCGAGGTCCTGCGCCGCAAGGTCGGAGTCCGGCAGCCACAAGGAACTCTGCGGCTCGCAGACGATCTTCTTGTCGGAGGAACTCATCGCCCGGTGAAGCGTGGCTCACGCTTCTCCGTCCAGGCCCGGAAGAACTCGAGGTGATCGTGGCCACGCAGCATCAAAGCCTGGGCCTGGGCCTCCTGCTCGATCGCCGCTTCGAGGCTCATCATCCACTCCTGGTAGACCATCCGCTTCGTCATGCCGAGCGCGAGCGTCGGGCCTTCGGCGAGCTTGCGCGCAATCAGCATCGCGGTCGGCAAGACCTCGTCGTGCAAGGTGACGCGATTGGCGAGTCCGATGCGGTGCGCTTCGTGGGCATCGATCTTGTCGCCGAGCATCAGGATCTCCATGGCGCGGCCCATGCCGACGATGCGCGGCAAGAGCCAAGCAGCGCCCATGTCCGCGCCTGTCAGGCCGACCTTCGTGAACAGGAAGGCGAACTTCGCGTTTTCCGACACCACTCGGATGTCGCTGGCGAGCGCAATCACGGAGCCGGCACCGGCCGCGATGCCGTTGATCGCAGCGACGATCGGCTTCTGCAGCTTGCACATGTTGCGCACGACGGCGCCCGTCATGCGCGTGAACTCCAGCGTCTCGTGCGGTTCCGATTCGAGCAGCGGAGCGATGATCTCATCGACGCTGCCGCCGCTGCAAAAGCCGCGGCCATTGCCGGTGATCACGACGGCCTTGACCGCGTCGTCTTCTTCGAGTTCGAGGAACAGCCGCTCGAGCTGCGCGTAGATCTTGAATGTCAGCGAGTTGAGCGTGTCGGGCCGATCAAACGTCAGCACCGCAACGCCGTCGCTGGCGCGTTCGAAACGGAAGTCGTATTGGCTCATCGTGGCTCCTCGGGGAGATTCACAGTAGGCCGCAGTGCGTGCGCGACCAAGCGCGGCTTGGGCGGCGCGGTCTGCGGACTCAGTCCAAGAAGCCAGGCGGGTCGCGGTCGAGGAGATAGGTGCAGCCGTCGGGTCGATCCTTCACCAAGCGTGCCACCGCGTTCGCAACCTCCACGGTCGTGTGCATGCGGCGCGTCTCGTTCTGTTCGGCCATGCGTTGCAGCGCCTGTTCGATGGTCAGCTTCCCTCTCGCGGCGACCGCGGCTGCTGCTCCACGCGTTATCTCGGTGTCGACGAAGCCGGGGCAAACTGCGTAAGCGCGCACGCCGCTGCCGCGCAACTCGCTGGCGAGCGCGCGCGTCAAGCCGACCATCGCGTGCTTTGCGATCGTGTATGCGGTGGTGAAGGGAAAGGCTCGCAGCCCCGCCGTCGAAGCGATCTGGACCATGCAGCCGGCGCCTCGCTGCTTCATGCCCGGCAACGCAGCGCGAGCAAGCGCGAGTGGCAAGCGGACGTGCAGCGCGAGCGTCTCGTCGAGCATCGCGTCGGTCGTCGCCTCGAGTTTCGCTGTCGGCGCGGTGCCGGCGTTGTTGACGATCACGTCGGGCTCGCCGAGCGAGCGGCGGGCGGCATCGAGCACGGATTGGGCGGCGGTGGCATCGCGCAGGTCGCAGGCGAAGGTCGCGGCGAGGATGCCTTCGGCTGCGAGCGAGGCTCTTGCCGCTTCTAGCGACGCGACGTCGCGCGCAACGAGCAGGATCGCGTGGCCGGCGCGACCAAGCGCGCGCGCGATCTCGAGGCCGATGCCGCGACTGCTGCCCGTGACGACGGCGACGGAAGTGGCGTTCACCGATGCACGGTAGCCAAGGACCGGCCCAGGCGCAGCTATGCGTGCTGGCGCGAGTCACGGCAGCCGCGGTCGGATTGGCGTCGTGCGGATGCTCCGCGCAGAACCCAGGCAACGGACGCCACCGCGTAGCGCAAGGGCCGCGGTCGTCGCCGCATCGTGTGGTCGTGGGCACGGAAGGCACCGCAAGCGTTTTGCCTGCGATCGCTCAAGTCCGGCGGCGGGAATCGCCGATAGCACCGGCAGGACAGGGAGGCAGGGAGTCAAGTTCGTGGCAGACCCCCCGCGGGGCCCGGCGTGTGGGAGCGCCGGGCCCCATGTTTTTTCGGGGCTGGCGGGGCCTGGCGCATCCGGCCGCCCGGGTCGAAGTCGCAGCTTCGCTCGTCCGACTTCGGCCCCGAGTCGAAAGCGTCGATAGCAAGGGCGGTTCGCACCACCCGAGGTCTTCATGCAACGCGCTCAACAACGCATCGTCGCCGCCTTCCTGGTCTGCTCACTCGTCGTCGCGCAGAACCAGGCCGTGGTTCCGCCGATCGCGACGACGCTGCCGGGCAATGCCGCGATCTCGATGCCGCTGCGTTGGTCCCATGGCGTGATGCACTGCTGCATCGGCGCGCAGTTGCTGCCGCCAAACCTCGCGGGCGGGCAACTCCAGGGCCTTCGCATGCGGCGCCCGAGCTTTCTCGGAGAGCCGGACTATCCGACGCTGCAACGCACGCTGACGGTGCGCGCCGCGTTTACCGCCGCGATGCCGGCGTCGCTTACGGGAACGCGCGCGGCGAACACGCCAGCCAACCTCGCGACGGTGTTCGGTCCCGCGAGCGTCCAGATTGCCGCGACTTCGCAGCCGACTTCGGCACCATGGATCGGAGACGAGTTCTTGGTGATCCCGTTTTCTCCGGCGCTGGCAGTCACGGCAGGCTCGCTGTTCTTGGAGTTCGAGACGACGGATCAGCCGTTCCGCACTTCGGAACAGTGGGTCGATGCCGTCTGGATCGAAAACGGCATCGATGCGGGCTACGCAATCACGGTCGGTGAAGGCTCGTGCACGACACGCACCGAGGGACTGCAACTAACGTGGACCGGCACCGTCGCGCCGTGGCGCGGCACCGACGCGCTGCTGCGGCTCGTCGGCGCACCGCCCGCGCCGCCAAATGGGCCAGGGTCGGTCGTGCTGGCCTTCGTCGGCGTGGAGCCACAGAGTCATTTGGTGACGGGGGACTTCCTCGGCTACGGAGCGTCGCTGGCGATGTTGGATCCTGCTCTGTCTGCGTGCCTGCAGTGGTCCCCGCTCGACCTCGTGATGTTCGGGCTCGCAGACGCGGCCGGCGGCTACGACCTCCGCTTTGCGATTCCGACCACCGGCACCACCGCCGGCATGCGGATTGGCGCACAGGCGGCGTTCTTGGATACGGCGCGCAGCGGCGCGTTGCCGGTCTCCGTCAGCAATGGGGTCGTGGCGCAGCTCGATACGGTCGGCGCCGCGGCGCAGTGCAGCACCGTGCTCTTCCCCTATGCCGTGCCGATCTCGCCCTACAGTGCCTACCTTGGCCTCATGCCCGTGCTGAAGCTGGACTTCTGACGGCTGCAAGTGTCGTGGGCGGATGCGCTCGGCCGTGCTTTGGGAACCGGGCACAGGGAAGCAAGGCCGCGGGGGGTTGAGCCGCGGGAGCGGGGGTCGGTCGAACCCTGCGACTTCGTATTTGCGGGTCTTTCTCGCACTCGGCCCAGGTCCGGGCTTGCGTTGGTCCCGCTCGTCGATACCTTGCTCCGCCCTCCACAAGAGCAGTCATGGCAAAGCAAAAGAAGAAGAAAGAGATCGTCTTCCTCGTCTGCGAGGAGACCGGCGACCGCAACTACACGCTGCTGAAGAAGTCGGGCACGAACAAGCTCGAGTTGATGAAGTACAGCAAGCGGCTGCGTCGCCACACCAAGCACATCGAGAAGAAGAAGTGACCCTTCTGGCGGGCCCCGCAGGCGGGCTCGCTAGCCCCCGGCCCTGGCCGCCGCCCCGCCGCCTGGCAGTGTGTCCGCCAACAGTTGGTCGAGCATCGACCGCGCGTATGGGCTGAGGCCTGCGGTTGCGAGCATCCGCTCCCCGAGCCGGTGCACGGCATTTACCTGACCAGCCCGGGCCAGGTTCTCGACGGCGAGAACCAACGCGGCGAGCCGTGCTGGATTGCCGCCAATCTGCGGATCGTCGAGCGCGCGTGCGACGGCTGCCTCGCCAAGTGTCGTCGGGGTCTTGCCCGTCAACACGAACACCGCGCGAAGGCGCACCTCGGCGTCGGGATCGGAGCCGAGCGCCAGTTGAGCCATCTCGATTCCTTCTGGCGACCCGGTGAAGCCGGCGCCCGCAACGAGCATCGCACGGACGCGCGGCGTGACATCGCTGCCCAGCCGCTGCTCGTATTCGGCGCGGATCATGCCCGGCTCGCGATGGGCCAGCGTCAGGAAGGGCCCGGTTTCTTGGCCGGTGATCTCGGCCGCCAACGTGAGCACGGAGAAGGCCGCCGCCGCCGGCAACTCTTCGGCAGCGGCCATTGCGACCGCGCGCGCGAGGTCGCGATCGCGCGTGCGACGAAGATGCGCCAAGGTCGCATCGCGATAGCGCTCATCAAGTATGAGCCGCCGAGCCGCAGCGAGTCGTTCGGCGATGTTGCTGCTGTCCAGTAGCAGCATCGCGAGGCCAGCGAGTTGCGAAGACGACCGCTCGCCCTCGCGTTGCAGGTTGGCCCACAACGTCGACAGCAGGCGCACAGCCACATCCTGCGGGAATCGTCCTGAACCGCTTGCTGCGACCAACTCGAGCACGAGTGGCTCATGCGGTGGCCCGAGGTAGGGCTTGTCTGCGAGCAACTCGATGCCGAGCGATGGCGCCAGATCGGCACAGGCGAGCAGCAACGTGAGCGCGCCGGTCGTCAGCCCATCGGTCGAAGTGCGGTCGCCGCCCGTCGCTTCGAGACGCTGCTGCATCGCGACGGTCAAGGTCAACAGCAGCACGTTGCGACGCAGCGCTTGACTCACGTCCATTCCCGGCGCGTTGGAAGGCACCGGCGCCTCGGCGCCGAGTGCCTGCAGTGACTGCTCAGCCGCGTCGTGGATCTCGCGCAGCAGTTCGCAGAACAAGGCGCGCGCTTGTCGGTCGTGTTCGTGCGCCCCGTCGTCGTCCCCGGCCTCGGCGAGCCGGGCGGTTTCGCGCCCAAGCTCGACGAGCTCGGCGACGAACTGTGCAAACGTGCGCGTGACCAATAGGCCCCCCGCAGCGACTCTCGGAAGGACATCCTCGGACTCCCTCTCGTGTTGATGCGCATCGACGCTCAGGGCAGTCGCCTCGAATGCGCTCGCATCAGCGGCATCCGCGACCGGCAGCGATGGCTCGGCGTGCCCCGCGTTCCAGCCGACGGCGAAGAACGCCATGGCCGCGAACGCGGCGATGACGAGCAGCCGCGAAGCTGGACGCACGGAAGCATGATCGTCCCGCATGCCCGGCTCGCACTGTGTCGGTGCCGCGCTCACTGGTCGATCGTCTCGTTTGGGCAGCGCCTCGTCACCATCAACGGAAACGAGCCGGAGTTGACGGATGGTTGCCTGTCGCACGTGCTGTCGAGGGAGAACAAGCCCAGGAAGGTGTGTCGAGTGCAGTTGAAGTTGATGATCTGCTCTTGAACCATGCCGTAGATCTCAGCGTAGGTGCGATCGCTGCAAGCAATCGCCTCGTGGTGAGTCGGCGTCAAAGTCACCCACGACGGGCAGGTGTTTGCATTGGACCCGACGCGAACACCATTGAAGTCGAGCTTGAAGCCGCTGGCGCAAGGAAGGACTGGTCCCAGCACGCCGCTCGCCGGCACTTCGGAAGCGCGGGTCATCGCGCAGGTATCCTGCGCAACCGTCGCTGCAGTGACGGACATCATGGCCAAGAGAATCGTGATCGGGCTAGAGCGCATCGAAAGCCTCCTTCGGTTTGATTGCGATCCCTGCGCGCGTCGACCCCCGGCGCTGCGCAGTCGCGTTGGCTAAATGCCTGCAAGCACCGCGACGTGACACATGCAGTGCGAAATCACGAGTCAGCCAGCGCTGGCGCGGACTTCTGCCAATGCAGCGTGGATCCCAGGATCGACAGGGCCGGGCCGGTATCCAAGTTCTGCCTCTGCCTTCGCGCTCGAGTACCACAGGTAGCGCGTCGCAATGCGCAGGATCTCGCTCGTCAGCGGCGGCGTCGATCCGCGGACCGTCTCGAGCGCACGGACCATCGCGGCGGCACTGCGCACGACGAATGCTGGCGGCGAGAACCGCGGCGCCTTCGTGCCTGCGAGCAATGCGAGCCGGGCGAATAGCTGTCTGCCGGTCAGGTTTTCGCCGCCGAGGATGTAGCGCTCGCCGGCGCGCCCGCGGTCGATGGCCTGGAGGCAGCCGCGGCAGACATCGAGCACGTTGGCGACGTTGATGCCACCTGGCGGCGCTATCCGGATGCGCCCCTTGAGCAGCGCTTCCATCAGCGAGCCGTCGGACTTGCGGCGATCGCCGGCGCCGTACATCGACGGTGGGTTGACGATCACTGCGTCGAGGCCGAGCGCGACTTCGGCTCGCACCGCGTCCTCGCCCGCGCGCTTGGTGTCGCAATAGCCGATGTCGAGCGGGCCGAAGTTGTAGGGCGAACTCTCGTCGAGGATCGCCGGCCGATTCGAGCACCCCACCGCCGAGATGGTCGACATGTGCAGCATGCGGCGAACGCGCGCTGCTCGCGCATGGGCGCAAAGCCGCGCAGTGGCGTCGACGTTGATCGCCTGCATCGAGGCGCGGTCTTCGCGTCGGAACGAAACGATGGCGGCGAGATGCACCACCAGATCGGCGCCGTGGACCCCGTCGCGCAATGCATCGTCGTCCTGCAACGACAACGAACCCTCGACCCGTTCGTGGGGGACTCCCGCGAGTCTTGGCAGGCTCTGTCCCGCTTTGACCAGACAGCGCAGCCGCCAACGCTCGGCGAGCATCGGCGCCAGGTTGGCCGCGACGAAACCGCTCGCGCCAGTCAGGAAGCAGACAGGTTGCACGGCGGCACGGTAGCGACAGCGGGCGACTCGCGCAGCCGCCGTCGACGCGGCGCAGCGATCGATGGCATCGGCGGCGTAGCGAGCGCGAGGCGCCTTGCTGCATCAGAGTCGTGGATCTCGCCTCGGCTTGGCGCGCTTTCACTGCGCACTCCGGCTCAGGCGCGCTTCTCGCGATGGTCGATCAGTGCCTCATGCTGCGTTCGCAACGACGATTCCCGCTGGCGGCAAGTGGCGCCGGCCGAAGCTGACGATGGAACTGTCGTCGCTGCTGCAGCCAGGCCTTTGGCGCCGCGTTTCTGTGCGGCTGCTGGGCGTCACGCTGCTGTCGCTGATCCTTCCCTTCTTGCTTGGCGTCACGCTGTTCTTGCGGACGGAGCGCGCGCGGATCGAGCACGACCAGATGCAGCGGTCTGAGTGGATCGATCGTCACTATCGGCAAGAACGTGAAGCCGCGGCCCGTCTGGCCGAGCCCGAACGCACGACGGCGCTGCGTCGATCCCAGTTGGTTTATGACCGCGATCTCCATGCCGTCCGCGTGGATGCGGAGTTGCAGGCAGAACAGGCGACTCGCGAGATCCAGGTCGGCGCGGCGCTGACATTGCTCGGCATGGTGGTGCTGGTTGTCGTCACGGTGCGCTTTGCGCATCGACGCATCCTGCTCGACCGACTCGGCCATCTGGTGCAAGTGAGCCAGCATGTCTGCGGCGGCGACCACTCGCACCGATGCGATGTGACTGGTCGCGACGAACTGACGGTCGTCGCCGAGAGCATCAACGCGATGCTCGACACGATCGCTCGCAGCCACGGCGAACTGGAGGCGCGCGTCGCGGTGCGAACCGACGAACTGCGCGCCGCGGTGCACAGCGCAGAACGAGCGGCCGCGACGAAGGG
>SXPK01000029.1 GCA_005776365.1 Planctomycetia bacterium | reverse complement strand
TCCTGCCCCCGCTACCAGTTTCCAGGGCGGTCCGGTCAACCGGATCGCCCTGGTTCGTTTCTGGCCGCGACCCTTCATCCCGGCCCACGCGGCGCGTGTTGGCCACCGAAAGTCCGCCCGGACTCCGGCGTTGGCGGGGGATGGCAGCAGACGATTCAGGCCGCAAGTTCCTGGCCTGCTTGGACCGGGGCGTTGCCCTGTTCCTCGTCGCACTCGTATCGGTCGCGGCGGCCGCGTGGTTGTCGACTGCCGCGTTCGTCGCTGGGTTGCCAGCAGCAGATGCGGGCTTCGGCCAGGACGCGTTCGCGTTGGAAATGGTCGTCTTGCCGATGTCGCTGATGGCGTTCGCGATCGCGTGGCCGCTGCTGCACTTCGGCCTGCGCGACACCGAGATGCGTTGGTCGTTGCCGCTCGTCGTTGGCGTCGCGCTCGTCGTCACGCCTTCTGTCGCCTACGTGCATCCAGTGGTGGCGCCGGTCGCCGGACTCTGCGCCGGCGCGCTCGCAGTGGTCGCGAGCCGCCGTTGGTTTCCCGACTTGCAGTGAAATCCCATTCAGCCGTCGCTGCGCCTGGCACTTCTTTCACTGAGGCAACGTCGGCGGCGTGAAGGAGACTTCGCTCGTCAGCGCACCGAGGAATGCGACGATGGCCTTGACCTCGCCGTCGTTGAGTTTGCGGTCGAGCAGTTCTGGCGACTTCGTCGGATTGTCGCGGCCGCCTGCAGCCATGAGGCGCACCGCCTCTTCCAGCGTCGCCGCGCTGCCGTCGTGGAAGTATGGCGCGGTCTTCGCGACGTCGCGCAAGGACGGCGTCTTGAAGAAGCCGTTCCACTTCGGATCCTTCAGGTGCGCACCGCGGCCCATATCCGGCTCCGACTTGTCCATGCCGATTCCCGTGTTGTGGAAGCCGAGGTTCGTCATGCGCGGCGGCGTGTGGCATACCGCGCAACCGGCCTTGCCCATGAACAGATCGTGCCCCGCCTTCTGATCCTGCGTCATCGCGTTGGCGTCGCCGGCGAGGTAGCGGTCGTAGGCGGCATTCTCACCCTTGATCATGCGCACGAACGACGCGAGCGCCTTGCCGATGTTCTCTTCATTCGGATCGAACTGAAACGCCTTCTGGAACTTGTCCTTGTAGGTCGGAATCGCGGCCAGGGCGGAGCCGATCTTGAGCGGGTCGGCGCTCATCTGGCCCTTCCATGCAGCAACCACGTTGGCCTCGAGGCTCGCGGCGCGGCCGTCCCAGTAGAGCTTGTCGCAATAGCCGACGTTGACGAGGGTCGGCGTGTGGCGCTTGTTCGTGCTGCCATCGTCCTTCTTCGACAACTTCTCGCCATCGGTCCATGCCTTGTCGGGCAGGTGGCAGGTGCTGCACGACATCGAACCGCTCGCAGACAGACGCGGATCGAAGAACAGCCACTTGCCGAGCTCGTAGCGATGCCCGGCAGGTGAATCGGCCTTCGCAAGGCCACGCACGTCGATCAGGTCGAGCCCGTTCGGGTCCTTCGACAGCGTGATCTCTGCGGGTTGCAGCCCGTTGGACGGCGACGGATTCTGCGTCGCAGGTTGCGCTTCTGCCGCGGGACTCTGCGGCGTATCGGAATCAGCAGAACATGCCGCGAGGAGCAGCGCGGCGAGAACGGCAAGACGATGCATGCACATGGGCGTTGGGTCGCTGGGTCAGAGGCCGCGGGGCGCGGCAGCGTCGGGCTGATGTAGGCCAGATCGCATGGAGCAACCTAGCGGGCCTTCGTCTGGCGGGCGAGCACGCAGCCAGATGCGTCAAACCCGGCACACGGCGACCTTGAGCGGCGGGCTACCGTCGAAGGCAGGAAAGTCCTCGTCGACCGGGAGCAGATCGAGTTCCTTCAGGGGGCGACCCGCCTTCTCCGCAATCCGGCGCAACTGTGAGGCGAAGTCCGTCGCCGAGACTTCGGGAACGTGGTTGGTCGCGATCACGATTCCACCCTCGGCAAGCGTCAACACGCACGGCTTGAACAGCGACGCGTAGTCGCGGGCGACGTCGACTGCGCCAAACGGGCCCTTGGCCCAACGCGGCGGGTCGAGGAAGACGAGGTCGAACGGCCGCGGTGCGAACTTGACGAAGCGGAACTCGCGGCCGCGCCGAAGGACCGGTTTGCCCGCGAGTTGCCGGAGGATCGGAATGCAGTCCGACGCGACTGTCGAGAAGCGGGCGCCGCGGATGTTGTTCTTCTCCGCGTTGTTTTGGCCGACCGCGAGCGCCGTTTGCGCGAAGTCGACGTTGATCGATTCCAGCGCGCCGTGTGCCGCCGCGGTCACGCCGACGCCGCAGGTGTAGGCAAACAGGTTGAGCACGGCGCGGTTCTTGGCGAGGTTGCGCACGGCGGCTCGGCCCTGGCGCAGGTCGAGATAGAGCCACGGATCCTGGCCGCGATGGCGAGCCTGCACCAAGAACGACAGGCCGCCTTCTTTGCAGACGTGCTCCTGCAACGCTGCCTCGGTTGGCATGTGGGCGCCGAATTTTCCGGGGCCGATGCGGTGGTTGGCGACGCAGTGCAACGGCAGGCCGAGCGCTTGCTGCACGTGCGCAGACAGCGTCTCGGCGTCGTCATGGGACAGCGGCGCGCGCCACGTCTGGATCAGCAGCAGCGGGCCGTAGCGGTCGATCGCGAGGCCCGGCGCGCCTTCTGCGACTCCATGAAACACGCGGAAACAATCGGTGCCCTCTCGAAGCAGCCGCTCCACGAGGCCGCGGCGACGCAGGATGGCGACGTCGACGGCGTGCAGCAGGTCGGTGTCGAGCATGGGGGCGAGCACGATAGCAAACGCCCGCCGCTTCTCGCAGACACCTCGATGCGCTATGGCAAGGGCATGAGCCACGCATCCCACGAGCAAGGCGTTCGCCTGCGCCGCCAGATCCGCGCGCAACTGCGCCTAGGCAACGAGACCGTGACGTTGTCTGCGGCCGAAGCGGAACTGTTGGTCGAGGAAGTCGGCCGCTTGCAGCAGGCCAATGATCGCCTGCGCCGACAGAACAAGAAGCGGCGCAAGCGGCTCCAGGGCGCGGGCCTCGACGATTCCGACGCGGCGGACGTCGACGGCGATGACGTCGACGCGCCGTCAGCAGAAACGGACGCTGACGTCTGACCGCGAATGCGCGCGGTCAGCGCGCGTGCGCGCGCGGGTCGCCAGCGCGGACGATGAACGACGAACGCACTGACGCCGTGCCCCCTGGCTTCGTGACGCGATCGATGACGACGAAGTCCGCGGTCCATTCCGTCGGCGTCGCTGTGCAGCGCACGTAGCCGCGCTGCTGGTTGTGGAAGCGCACGCAGGGATTGGCGGTCAGCAGCTTGTCGAGGTGCTTCGGCGCATCCTCGCCGTCGCCGCCGCTCGATATCGAAGTCGCGACGAACTCGGTTGCGACGACCAGCGTCGTCGCGTCGCGATCATCGACGCGCAATTCATTGCACCAGCTGGTGTGCACGTCGCCGGTCAGCACGATGGGGTTGGCCACCTTGCGGTCGCGCAAGAAGCGGATGAGTTCCATCCGTTCGTGCGCGTAACCAGGCCACTGGTCCATCTTGAATGGCCGCGCCTCGCCGGTCTTCGCCAGGTCCGTCGAGACCATGGCCATCATCACTTGCTGTGCGAGCACGTTCCAAGCGGCCTTGGAGGTCACGAGGCCCTCTTGCAGCCATTGCAGTTGCTCGGCGCCGAGCATGGTCTGGCGGCTGTCGAGCGCGGCGGCGTTGAGCGGCGCGGGCTGGTCGTTGTTCGGTTGGTCGCTGCGATGCTGGCGTGCGTCGAGGACGAACAACGTGGCAAGCGAGCCGAAGTCGATGCGACGGTGAAGCCTCATGCCATCGCCGCGCGGCGACGCGCTGCGGCGCAGCGGCATGT
>SXPK01000028.1 GCA_005776365.1 Planctomycetia bacterium | reverse complement strand
GGTCGGGGCGAGAGGATTCGAACCTCCGACCTTTGCGTCCCGAACGCAACGCTCTACCAAGCTGAGCCACGCCCCGACCAAGGGGTTCCCGGGCCGCTTCCGACCTGGGGGCGCGGCACGGTAGCGAAGCCTACCCCACGGGTCAAGCGCGCGTCCGAGCCCCGACTCCGCTGCGTGCCGCGAGGCTGATGCCATCGCCGATACCAGTGCCGACACCGACGCCAGCGCCCCTGCCGATGCCATCATCGAAGCATGGTCGTGACCTCGACGTGAGTCTCGTTTCATACGTTGCCGACGGGTCGGTGCCCGCGCGCAGCGACTTCCGCGAGCGCCCTGCTCACGCAGGATCTTCTTCTGCGCGACGGCGAAGTCGCACGCGGCCATCGCTAGCATGCGCCGCCTCCCACGCTCATGCGCAACCCGCTCCTCGTTCCCGAAGTCCGCGAACTGCTCGAAGAGGGCAGGCCGCAGGACGTCGTCGAGGTGCTCAGCGAGATGCACCCATCCGACGCTGCGGCGACGCTCAATGCGCTGTCCGCGGCGGAAGTTGCACTGCTGATGGGAAAGCTGCCGGTCGAGTCCGAGCGCGACGTGTTCGGCTACCTCGACGCAGATGTGCAGGAGGAGTTCGTCGATGGCGGTGGCCGCGAAACTGTCAAGAATGTGCTGCTGTCGATGTTCAGCGACGACCGCGCTGAGTTTCTCGATCGCCTGGAAGAACGGGTGCGCCAGAAAGTCTGGCCGCTGCTGAGCAACGCAGCGCGCGAGGACTTGCTGCGCCGCAGCACCTTTCGCGAGGACCAGGTCGGATCGTTCTTGAGCACCGACTATGCAGTCCTGAGCCCGCAACTCACCGCGCGCCAGGCCATCGCCGAGTTGCGTCGGCAGGCTCCGAGCAAAGAGACGATCTACTACAGCTATGTCGTCGACCGTCTCGGCAAGCTGGTTGGCTTCTTGTCCTTGCGCGACCTGATCCTCGCGCGCGACGACGAACATCTGTCGCAGTTGATGCGGACCGAGATCGTCTCCACCACTCCGGAGGCCGACCAAGAAGACGCGGCGCGCATCATCCGCGACTACGACCTCCTCGCGCTGCCCGTCGTCGACTCCGACCAGCGACTGATCGGCATCGTCACGCACGACGACGCAGTCGACATCGTCGAAGAAGAAGCCGAAGAGGACTTCGCCAAGATGGCTGGCGTCACCGGCGAAAGCGAAGGCGAGAGCTACATCGACGAACCCGTCTGGAAACAAGTGCGACGTCGCGCGCCAGTGATCTGCGCGCTCGCGCTGTTCTGGCTGGTGACCGCGGCCGTGATCCGCGGATTCGAGAAGGAACTCGAAGGCCAGACCCTGTTGCTGGTCCTGATGCCGATGGTCATGGCGATCGGCGGCATGGTCGGCAGCCAGGCCAGCACATTGATCGTCCGCGCCGTTTCGACCGGCGGCTTCCGCGGCTCCTTGTGGCCACTGTTGTGGAAGGAGTTGCGGGTCAGCCTGCTGCTATCGCTCGCGCTGGCAGGGATCGCGTATGCAAACGCCTGGACGCTGCACGTGTTCACCGGCGACGCGGGCGCGATCCGCGCCACGGAGAACCTCGCGTTCGTCATCGCGATTGCAATGTCCGCCGACGTGGTGGTCGCTGCACTGCTCGGCGCCGCGATCCCCTACTTGGTGAAGGTCCTTCGCATCGACCCAGCGCTGATCAGCACGCCCGCTGTCACCGCGCTCACCGACTTGACGGGCGCGGCGCTCTACCTTGCCGTCGTGACGACGATGCTGTGATCGCCGCGACGCGACGACTCAAGGCTCGAAAACGATTGCAGCGTCGTCGTTCGGCTTGTCCTCGCCCTTCGCGATCAGTCCGCGCAGGTTGACGCGGAACTCACCACGCTCATCAGGCTCCGCAAGTCGCCAACGACCTTGGTGGCGCCGACGATCGATCGCCGCGCCCTGCATCATCACCGACGTCACATGCCTGGCCTGCGGCGTGAAGATGTGCACACGGCCCTTCTGCCCAAGGACGACGATCGTCGATTTTTCTGCGTCCCAGAGGATGGCGTCGTCCGGAGCCTCTCCCGCATCGGGGTAGGCGCGCGGCGTCGGGCGACTGCCCTCCTCGCTGCGCACGACGGCGTGCTCCGTGCGACGCGAGAGGTTGCGGGCGCGAGAGGCCAGCTTCTGCGCCAGGTCTTTCAGCAACGGCAGCACGAATGCCTCGTCGTCGACCTCGCCATTCTTCTCCTTGCCCTGCAGGCGCAACGACTCGGCATCGAGATGCCGCTGGAACTTGCTGAGGATTCCCAGCACGGCCGGATCCGCCAGGTCCATGAGGTCGACCTTGCCGACCGCGTGCAGACGCAGTCGCGGCTTGCCTTCGATCGTCTTCCCACGCAGCAGCTGGAAGCTGAATGCGCACTTCTGATCCGCTCCCAGCACCCGGAACAGACCCGCGTCGACCTGCCCAAGGATCTTGTAGACCGCGGACTCGGCGCCAAACTCGGCGAGTTGCTGCGTTCTCAGCACCCGACCCATCGTCACGTGCGTCAACACGAGATCCTGGCCAGCGAGCATCTGGTCGATGCCTGCGTCCTTGCGCTCGATCGCCATCGTCACGAAGTCGCTGAACACCGGACGCCCGGTCGAGTTGTAGCCCTCGAAGACCTGTCGCGGTTCTTGCGGGCGGCAATGTTCGACCGTCGCGCTCTCGCTGAAGTAACAGAACACCGCGCCAGGCTGCAGCGCCCGCTCGTGTTCGCGGACTTCGCGAAGGCGCGAGAGGATTTGCTCCGTCACCACGCCAGCAGCTGCGCGAATGTCGCCGCGTTCATCGAGCGGCACGCGGACGGTGAGTTCCAGATGCCGCGGCACACTGAACGGATCGACGCCTTCCACGCGCAGCAGTGACTGCGCCATTTGTGACAGCGCCTTGACCGCGAACAACGCGTGGTGCTCGTGCCCGCCGCGACGGTCGCGACCATGCTCGCTGTGTCGATCGCGATTGCGCGACCGATCGCGATCGCGGTCGCGCCGACCTTCGTGGCGGTGCTGCCGCGGTTGGTCGGCGCGAGCGACGACTTGGGATCCTTCTGCATCGGGTGCAGATCCTTCTGCGCCTGCGACCTCGGGCGTCCCGTCACCGCCGCGACGCTTCCGCCGACGACGCCGACGCTTCTTCCGCTCGCCGTCGTGTTGAAAGCCGTCCGGTCCGGCGCTGCCATCGCCAGAAACCGCGTCGGGACCTGGCAGCGGAGCGGTCGTTGGGGCGGGGCTCGGCGGATTCTGCTCGCCGGATGAAGGAGCCTCTGGGATGTCGGATGCCATGTCGGGGCGAAGAAGATCCGCCGCCGCGAGGCCTCCGGCAAGAGCAAGCGCGCATTTCCTTTCCCGCGCAGGGCCTGCTTCAATCGCCGCAGCATGGGCCGCATCCACGACTCGATCCTCTCCACCGTCGGCAACACCCCCATCGTCCGCCTGGGCCGGCTTGGCCGCGGCCTGAACGTGGAGCTGCTCGCGAAGTGCGAGTTCATGAATCCGGGCGGCTCGGTGAAGGACCGCATCGGCATCCGCATGCTGCTCGATGCCGAGAAGCAAGGCCGCATCAAGCCAGGCGACACGCTGATCGAGCCGACTTCGGGCAACACGGGCATCGGCATCGCCCTCGCAGGCGCAGTGCGCGGCTACCGCGTCATCATCACGATGCCGGAGAAGATGTCGCGCGAGAAGCAGGTCGTGCTCGAAGCCCTCGGCGCCGAGATCATCCGCACTCCGACCGAAGCCGCATGGGATGCGCCCGAGAGCCACATCGGCGTGGCGCGTCGCCTCAAGCAGGTCATCCCGAACGCGCACATCCTCGACCAATACTCCAATCCCTCCAACCCACAGGCGCACATCGACGGAACGGGCTCCGAGATCGTCGAGCAGTGCGACGGCAAGCTCGATGCCTGCGTGATGACTGCCGGCACCGGCGGCACGATCACCGGCGTCGCGCGCGTGCTCAAGGCCAAGATACCTGGCTGCCAGATCATCGGCGTCGACCCCGAGGGTTCGATCCTTGCCGGCCCCGGGCCGATCCGAAGCTACAAGGTCGAAGGCATCGGCTACGACTTCATCCCCGACGTGCTCGACACCAAGCTGGTCGATCGCTGGGTCAAGAGCAACGACCGAGACAGCTTCCGCGTCGCGCGCCAGCTGATCCGTCAGGAGGGCCTGCTCGTCGGCGGCAGTGGCGGCGCGGCGGTCTGGGCTGGCATGCAGATCGCGAAGGACTTCAAGCCCGGCGCGCGCATCCTTTGCCTCTTGGCAGATTCGATCCGCAACTACCTGACGAAGTTCGTCGACGATCGTTGGTTGCGGGAGAACGGCTTCCTCGAGGAGGACTGGGCGATCGGCACGATCGAAGAACTGCTGCGCGCGATGCCCAAACGCGAGGTCATCACGCTCGACGTCACCGACGAACTGGACAAGGCGATCCTGCTGTTCAAGTCGCGCGGCTTCTCACAGGTGCCGGTCACGGACCGCGGCGCGCTCGCTGGCATCCTGACGGAGTCCGATGCGCTGCGAACGCTGGTCGAAGGCAAGGTGACCGGCAAGACGCGTCTCGCCGAGGTCATGGTGCGGAAAGTGAGCACGATCACTTCCAACGCGCCCGCCTCCGAGTTGCCGAAGATCTTCGAACGCGGCGAAGTCGCGATCGTCTGCGACGCAGAACGCCGCGTTCTCGGATTGATCACGAAACTCGACATGATCGAGCACCTGACCCGGCGCCCGTCGATTTGACGCTGCAGAAGTAGGGTCCCGCCGAAGTGCCCGTGCCATCGGCGGAGCAGGGAGTTGGCCGGCATTCCGCGGACCTTTCGATGGCGCCGTGCGACGTTGGCTCCGGCGCGCGCCGTTCGGAAGTTCTCCCTGCTGCCTCCCGATCGCTTGCGGTCGACCTATACTGCCCTGGCAACTCCTGTGCCTCATGCGTCTAGAACCGGACGCACCACGGCCCTTTTTCGTAGCAGACTTCACCTGCAATCCCGTGTCTTCGATGCGCCTAGGCCTCACTCAGAGTCTGCGGACCGAGCAGCGACTCATGCAGTCGCCGCAGATGATCCAGGCCATGCAGATCCTGCAGACGCCGCTGCTGGAGTTGAAGGACCAGATCGAGCAGGAACTGCAAGAGAACGTCTTCCTCGAGCTCAAGGAAGACCCGCAAGACCCGTCGCAGCAGCAACAGACTCCCGCGCCGGAAGACAAGATCCAGCGCGAGTTCAGCGAGCAACTCGACCAGTTGGAACAGCGCATGGGCCCCGGCACGCGCGGTCTCTCGCGCAGCTCCGGCGGCGGTGCTGACGAAGACGACAAGAAGCAGGCCGCGCTGAACAACACGCCTGGCCACAGCATCTCGCTGCCCGAATACCTGATGTCACAGGCGCGGATGCTCAACCTCGCCCCCGACCTGCTGCACGTCGTCGAGCACGTGATCTACTCCCTCGACGCCGACGCCAAGCTCGCGGACACGGCCGAGCAAATCGCGCAGATGCTGCTGGTGCCGATTCCGCTCGCGGAGAACGCAGTCGAGATCGTTCGCGGCATGGAGCCCGTTGGCATTGCCGCCAAGGACCTGCGCGACCGGCTGCTGATGCAACTCGACCGCCTGGGATATGTGCGTCCGCTGACTCGGCAACTGGTCGCCGACCACCTCGACGATGTCGCGCGCAACAAGCTGCCAAAGATCGCCAAGGAGACCGCCGCCTCGATCGACGAGATCAAGGAGAGCATCGAGTTCCTGCGCCACGCTTGCGACCCGAGCCCGGCCAGAGCCTTCGATCAAGTCGAGTCGTCTGGCGTGGTTCCCGATGTCGTGGTGACGGAGACCGACGGGAAGTACGAAGTGCGCTCGCTGCGCGGCACGGTGCCGGAACTGTCACTCTCGCCGCGCTATCGCGAGATGCTGCAGGAGGCCAAGACCGACCCGAAGATCTACGAGTACCTCCGCCGCAAGATCGATGCTGCCAAGTGGTTCATCGAAGCCGTCCACCAGCGACAGAACACGATCGAACGCATCGCCGGCGAAGTCGTGCGTCGACAGGAGGACTTCCTGCGGCACGGCGTTCAGCGACTGAAGCCGATGAAGATGCAAGACATCGCGGACGCAGTCGGTGTTCACATCTCCACCGTGAGCCGCGCCATCTCCGGCAAGTTCATCGAGACGCCACAAGGCATCTTCGACATGAAGCGCTTCTTCAGCGGCGGCACGCAGAGCGATGACGGCGAGATGGTCAGTCAACAAGCGGTCAAGGACACGCTGAAGCAGATCGTCGACGGCGAAGACAAGAACGGCCCCCTGAGTGACGACCAACTCGTCCTTGAACTCGGCAAGAAGGGCGTCCACATCGCGCGCCGCACGGTGACCAAATACCGCAAAGCCCTCGGCATCGACTCGTCGACCCGCCGGCGACAGTTCTGAGTCCCTGGCGCGCCGCGCCCGCCACGCCCCTTCTGCCAGCCGCCATCGCCCGCTATCCTGCTCGCCCCTGCGTGGCCATTGCTGCGCACAGACCCCAGAAGAACCACAGTCTTCAGCCATGGCGATCCGCGTCACCGAAGCCAAGAAGGGCATGGTCATCCGCTACGAGGGCGACCTGTACCAGATCACGAAGTACGACCATGTCACGCCCGGCAACTGGCGCGCCATCCACCACCTCAACCTGAAGAGCTTGAAGTCCGGACGCCAGAAGGACGTCCGCATGAACACCAGCGATCAGATCGAGCCCGTCTATCTCGACTCGCGCGAGGCGCAGTATCTGTTCAAGGACTCGCTCGGCTACACGTTCATGGACAACGAGAGCTTCGAGCAGTTCGTGCTGAGCGCCGAAGTCATCGGCGACGCGATGCAGTTCATCACCGACAACAGCACGGTGACCGTCGTGTTCTGTGAGGCCGAGGCGCTCACGGTGCAGTTGCCGCCGACAGTTGCGCTCGAGGTCGTCGAAACCGAGAACGCCGCGCGTGGCGACACGGTGAGCAGCGTGCAGAAATCCGCGAAGCTCAGCACCGGACTCGAAATCAAAGTCCCGGCGCACATCAAGGTCGGAGAAATCGTCAAGGTCAACACCGAGACTTGCGAGTTCCTGGGCCGCGCCTGAGGATTTGTTCATGCAGACCCTCGCCAGACTCATCGGTGCGCTCGCGATCTCTGCGGGCGCGATGTTCGTCACCTATGGGGCTGCGACGATGGGCTCTGGAGCAGCGGGTCAACCCTCGACCATCCCCGAACCGGCGTCGACGGTATCGGTCGGCGTCGGCCTTCTGGTCGGCGGGTTGCTCGCAATCGCCTTGTTCGGCACGCGCCGCCCCAAAGCCGGCGAGTGATCCGCGCAGCGCTACGCGGGTCACTGGCCCGCAAGCAGGCGAATGACCTCCGCCCGCCCAATGCCGCGTTCGCGACAGAGCCGCCGCAGGTCATCGTCCTCCGCTCGCGCCACTACATGCCCCGAGGGTAGGCGCGCACACTTGAAGGTCACCGCACCCAACACCGTGTCGCGCTTTTCCTGCCAGCGTTCGACCACCGAACGTTCGCTTCGCAGTCGGCGGACGCCAAGTGAGCCGGACTCTTCGAGCAAGAAGGTGGCGAGTCGATCCGCCGACGCGACGTCAGCGATCACGGTGACCAAGAAACCCGGCCGGCCCTTCTTCATCTGCACCGCCGCAACGACGGCGTCGAGCGCGCCGCGCTGCATCGCTTCGTCGACCAGCCAGCCGACGTGCTCGCCGGTCGCGGTATCGAGTTGGCAGGTGATCTCCTCGACACATTGCGCAGAGCCTGGGTTCCGTTCTTCGCCAAGCGTAAGGCGCAGCAGATTTGGCACCGCCGGATCGTCGCGCGTGCCAGCGCCGTAGCCAGCGTTCCCCGGCACCCACGCAAGCCGCGGCTCGAACTCGGTCACCAGTGCGGCAAGCAGCGCCGCACCGGTTGGAGTCGTGCGTTCGCCTTCTAGCGTGCCGCTGCGAATCGGCACACCTGCAAGCAATGCCATCGTCGCTGGCGCCGGCACCGGCAGCACGCCGTGCGCCGCGCGAACGACTCCAGAACCGACCGCGACCGCAGATGAGTAGAGCCGCTCGACGCCAAGCAACTTCGTCCCAACGCAGGCGCAGACGACATCGACGATCGTGTCTTCGGCGCCAACCTCATGGAAGTGCACTGCGTCGACCGTGCTCATGTGCGCTTGCGCTTCGACTTCGGCGATGCGGGCGAAGACCGACACGCATTGCGATTCGATTGCCGCGGGCATCCGGGCACGCCGAAGGATCGCCTCGATGTCGGCAAGCCTTCGATGGACGTGACCTGCGGCCTCGGACTTTGGCGAGAGCGGCGCCGCCGCACGGCTAGCCGGCCGCATCGCAGGCGTTAGCGGCCGCGGATCCAAGATCGCACGCCCAGGCTCCCGACCATTGACCTCGACGACGAATCGGGTCCCGGCGACACCGGCCCGCAGAACCCGTTCGGAACGGATACCTACCCCGGGCACTTGCAGTGACTTGACCACCTCGCGCAGGTCGTCGAGCGCCAGTCCGGCGTCGAGCAGGGCACCCACCCACATGTCTCCGGACACGCCGGAAAAGCAGTCGAGATAGCCAATGCGCATCGGGAGGAACGGACTTTGCCTTCGGCGCAGGCTACACCAAGGACAGGTAGTTCGGCAGCGCGCAACGATTCCCATCGGCGCCTCGCCACCGACTCAACCTGCGCGCCCGGGAACACTTCGACCCTCACCCCATGAACCAGCCGACGAGCCGCACGGTGCAGGGCGCACGCCGACTGCGCGAACTCGCACGCCGGTCCTGCTGGTTTGCTGTGACTGCGTTTTTGTGTGCCTGGATCCCTGCCCAGGAGCGCCCTGCTGACGCCCTCCTCACCGGCGACGCAGAACGCTTTCTCGCGCATGCCGACCCCCGCCTGCGCGGTGAAGCGGCGCTAGCAGCAGCCGCGAGCGGCGCCCAGCGCCTCCTGCCTGCGATCTTGCGCGTCGCTGCCGACGAAGAGCCTCGCGCCAAGACGATGGGTCTGCTCGCGCTTGGCTATCTCGGCGCCCCTGGCACCGAGTCCTTCTTGCTCGCCGCGTTGCCCAAGCCCGGCGGCAGGGCCGACGAGTCGGCTCTCGCCGCCGCTTTCGCGCTCGCACGCTTGCCGGCGAGTTCTGGCTCTGCCTGCCTCAACCAGCGGTTGTCTGCGGCGACGGAAGCGAGCTACAAACGCGAGCACGACATCCTGCTGGCGCTCTTGTCCGGGCTGCTCGACCGTGGCGGCAATGATGCCGAGGCTTCGATCGAGCGCTTGGCGCGTGACACTTCGTTGCGCGATCCACACGTTCGCGCTGCGGCGCTGACCGCGCTTGCTCGTTCGCCAAAGATCCTCGGCCAAGGCATCCTGGATCCAGCGCTGCGGGCCTCGTCCCCGCTCGTGCGTTGTGCGGCGCTGTCCGCGTTGTCGAATCATCCGGAAGCGGTCCGAGCCCGCCTTTCGGACCTCGTGGAAACCGTGCGCATCGACGCCGACCCGCAGGTCCGTGCTGCGGCGCTCGAGTGCCTCACCGCCAACCGTCATCTGCCGGCGCTCGAACTCGCAAGCCGCGCGATGCGCAGCACAGACCCCGACGAGGCGGGGCAAGGAATCGTCACCGCCTTGCGCCTTGGCGGGGATCCGTCCCGTCGCGCGATCGCCCGACAGTTTTCGGGCTTGGGCTCGGCCGCACAGCGGCGCTACCTGGAGAACCTGTCGAGCCCTGCTCCTGAGGAATTGCTCGCCACATGCCACGCCGCCGCCACGGATCCGCGGCGAGACGAGCCTACTCGTCACGCGGCACTGCTGGCGCTGATGCGCATGGGGCAGACCGTTTCATCCGAGGTGGTGATCCGCGCGTTCACGGAAGCTGCATGGCCCACCCAGTGCGCGATCGCCTCGGTCGTGCACGGAGATGCACTCGCGCACGAACTTCTTGCCGCCACGACGACGCATGCCGGCAGGTCCGGATCGGAACGTCGCGCCACGATGCTTGCAGCGCTGATGCTGGCAGCGACACCGGGGGCCAACCTCTACTGCGCTCGTGAACTAGCCCTTGAGGAAGATGCGCATGCCGCATCCACCGCAATGCGCGCGCTGCGAATCAGCAGGCTTCCCCCGCTGCGCGATGAAGCAAGACGCTGTCTCCCGGCTGCGCTCCGCGCGCATCTCGAACCCTGATCGCATTTGGCTTCGACCGGGAATCGGATGGTCCGCAACAGGCGCTCAGCCAAGCAGGCGCCGCGACAAGTCAGTCTGCAGGATGCAATGCGGATCGCAGCGGTTCTTCAGCGCCAAGAACCGTTGCGCGACTTCGGCTCCGTGCACGCGTTCGAACGAGGGCTGCTCCAATACTGCATCCTTCGCGTAGTAGAAACGACCGCCGGCATCGAGCACGAGATCCGCCATGCGACGACACATCGACCACAGCGCCTCGCGCTGTTGCTTGCGCTTCGACACGGCAAAGTCCATGGCCATCGAGAAGCCATCGACAGCGTGCGTCATCAAGAATGGATCTGGCCGATGCCGCTTCAGCACGCCCAAGTAAGGGACCATCCCCTCCCGCTGGCAGGTCTCGGTGAGCAGGCGGAATACGCGCTCTGCCTGCGCCGCCGGCACGAAAGGTTGAAACTGGATGAGGCCGCCTGGCTTCGTCATCCACTGCCAGCGCGGCACGTAATCGAGCAGGAAGTGGAAGGCGCCGTGGCTCTGTAGATAGGGCGACTGTCGCTGCTCGCGGGGGCCGACAGCGAACTTCAAGGCGTTCACCAGTCCCACCTGGCCGAGCTTCACCGCACCCCACATGAAAGGCCACAGCCAGCCCTTTGGCACCACGCCGAACAGCGTCGTGGGAACGTCCTGCATGCATGGGTCGAAGTAGCGGACGCCTTGTGGATCCTCGCCGGGTTCGAGTTGGTCGGCGCGATGCAGGATTCCGCGCCCGAGCTGTGCGCCCTTTGCGTGGAAGTCGATCCAACTGACGAGATAGTCGGCCTCGCCCTGCAACCTCTCGATGGCCTCGAGATTCTCCGTGAGACTATTGCAGACCACCGCTCCGACGCGGAGTCGACCCGAATGCACGCGCTTCAACTCGATCTCGAGTTCGAGGAAGCAGCCGAGCATGCCGAAGCCAGAGATCGCTGCGAAGAACAGGTCCTCGTTCTGGTCCCGCGAACACTCGACAACCGAACCATTCGGCAACAGCAGCGTGAATCTGCGAACGCACTCGCCAAACGACCCGACGGCGAAGTTGTTCTTGCCGTGGATGTTCATCGCTGCAGCGCCGCCGATCGAAACCGCCATGGTCCCGGGGACCACCTTCGGCCAGAAACCGAATGAGATCGCCATGCGCCACAGGTCGCGGATGGTGACTCCAGGCTCGCAGCGCGCGATCCCGGCGATCGGATCGAAGGCGAGGATCTTGTTCATCCGCGACAGGTCGAGCACATGCCCGCGGCTGGAAATCGCGGCATCGCCGTAGCTGCAACCAGATCCGCGCAGCGCAATGGAACCGCCGCGACTCTGCACATCAGCGAACGCGTCGGCGACCTGTTCTCTGGTCGTCGGTCGAAGCACGCCCGCAGCACCGCCAACGGCCATGCCCCAGCCGCGGACGAGTTCTTGGTTCCAGGAAGGCGCCATGGCTCCGGCCAAAAAGAATCAGATCGACAGCCGACGGAACACAACCGAAGGAATGTTGCGGATCACGAACATGATCAGCCGCCACTTTCCCGGCACGTAAACGATCGAACGCCTGCGATCGCGCGCGCGCAGAATCAGCCCGGCTGCGCGGTCGGCGGAGATCGAGCCTTTCAACACGAGGCCCCGCGTCATCGGCGTCTCGACGAATCCTGGTCGGATCGTCGTGACCTGCACACCGTGACGCCACAGTCGGTTTCGCAGCCCCTCGAGGAAGGTGTCCATCGCGGCTTTGCTGGCGTTGTAGCCTGGCCTGCCGCAACGCCCACGGTCCTGGGCAACGGAGCTGACGCCGACGATGCACCCGCGCTTCCTGGACAAGAACCGGCGCGCCGCCGCGTTGCACCATGCGATGCAGCCGAGCGCGTTCACCTGCACCTGCGCAACGTCCTTGCCAAGATCGAACTCGTCGATCGCGACCTCAGGCATCACGCCGGCCACGTAGTGAAGTTCGTCGACTTCGCCAAGCTCTGCTTCGATGCGCGCAAACAACGACTCAGCGCTTTCGAGATCCGCCGCGTCGTGCGCATAAGGGAACGCGGACTTGGTCCCTAGCGCGTCGTCGATCGAAGTTGAAATCGCCTTCAACTCGGCGGGGCGACGCGCCAAGAGTGCGACCTTCCGGCCTTCCAGGCACAATCGCCGCGCGAGCGCAGCGCCGATTCCAGAACTGGCGCCAACCACGATGCACACGCCTGTCCGCGACTTCATTGCGGTCAGCAGACAGGAGCCGAGGCAGAAAGCAAATGCGCTGCTGGGCTCAACCGAACCCAACCGCCTCCTCACCGGCAACACGCTGCTTGCGCGCCGGATCAGGTTTGCCCTGGTCCTGCCCGCCGCCGTGGAAGCTGTCGACCTCGGACAACGCCACTGCGATGCGCGAACTGACGCCGCGCCGCTGCATGGTGATGCCATAGAGGGCCTGACACTCCGCCATCGTGCGCTTGTGGTGCGTAACGATGCAGAACTGCGTGCCTTCGATGAAGTCGCGAAGCACGCGCAGGAATCGCTCGACGTTGGTCTCGTCGAGGGCCGCGTCCACTTCGTCCAGGATGCAGAACGGCGACGGTCGCACTTTGAACAAAGCAAACAGGATGGCCACTGCGGTCATCGAGCGCTCGCCACCGGAGAGCAGGTTGATCGACTGCAGCTGCTTGCCAGGCGGTTGCGCGACGATCTCGATGCCGGCTTCGAGCAGATCCTCCGTCTCGTGGAGGAACATGTCGGCTTTGCCACCCTGGAAGAGCTTGCGGAAGATGTCTTGGAAGTTCTTCCGCGCCTCGGCAAACGTCTGTTCGAAGAGCGTCTTCGACTCGGCCTCGAGCCTGCGCAGCGTTTCCATCAAGGCTCGGCGTGCTTCCTTGAGGTCGGTCACATCACGCTCCAGCGTGCCCACCTGGCCCTCTTCGCTCGCGAGTTCGGCGACTGCGTCAAGATTGACAGCTCCGAGTCGGTCTTTCTGGCTCTGCAGGACTTGAACCTCGCGGCGCGCCTCCTGCGGATCAAATCCGTCGCGCTCCCACAGCCTCGACATGCCATACCAGTGTTCGATGGTCGATGGCGGCACCTGTGGTCCCTGAAGGCACGCGACCAAGCCGGATGGCGCAGGCGGCCCGATCGCGTCGTCCACGAACTCGATGCCGATGCCGACGACATCGCCTAGGCAACGCAGCAGTTCGACGCCTGCTTCTTCGCGGAGTCGATCTTCCAGGCGCGTGAAACGGTGCTCGAGTTCGGCGAGCTCGAGTTTCCCCTGGTTCATCGCCTCGCCCGCCGCGCGCACGCCGTGGTCGCACTGCGTCAAATCCTGTTGCGCCTGCTTGCGCTGCGTGACCGCAGCCTCATGACAACTTTCGGCATCGGAACGGCGCGTCTCATGCGAGACCAACTCGTCATCGAAAGCCGCAGCCGCCTCCTGAAAGCGCATCGCTTCTGCCTCAGCCTTTGCCGCTGCGTCTTCGTTCTGCTGCACGGCCGCCGCCAGTTCTTCGAGGCCAACGTCGAGTTCACGCAGAGCGGTCTCGTGCATCTGGATCGTGCGCACGAGTCCAGTGCGGCCTTCCGCCACTTTCGCCTGGTGAAGGCGCGTCTCCTGCTCGGCATGACCTGCTGCGTTTGCGACCGCCTCGCCGTCGGCGATGCGACCCGTCATGCTCGCTTCGAAGCCAGCGCGGCGTTCCTCGCGCACCGCCAGCAACCGCTGGTTGAACAGCGCCCTGCCGAGGATCGCGCGTGCGCCCGCCATCACAAAGGCGAGTTCGAGGGCCTCGTGCGAAAGGGCAGCGCCCTCGTTGGAGACATCGACCCAGCGAGCCTCGACGCGCGCAATCTGCGCATCCGCCGACTGCAATTGGCGGCGGGCCTCCTGCAGCGCCGCGCCAACAGCGCGTGATTCGGCTTTCAAACGGTCGGCGCGCGAGGTTGCGCGTTCCTGGCCGGCGGACAGGGCCTTCAGCTTGCCTTCGACCAACTCCGCGGCAGCTGAAAGGTCCTGGATCTGGGAGCGTCGCACCACGAGGCCCGCGTGTCCTTCGGCGAAGTGACCGCCTTCGACGCGCGGCCCACAGAGCAGTTGCCCCGACGGCGTCACGAAGCAAAGGTCTGCTCGCGTCGCATCCGCTGCGTCCAGCAAGTCGACGAGCACAACGCCGCGCAGCAACCACGCCAGCATGCGTCGGCTCGCATCGCCGCTGGCTGCGGGCCGCACCAAGTCCAATAGGGAACGCGCGCCAGTCGGCAACGGCAGGATCGATCCAACAGCCGGTTCTGTGACGAACTCCTCTTCGACGAGCAGGAGCACGCGGCCGAGTCGTCGTTCTTGCAAGTCCGCAACGATTCGCGCGGCATTGCCGCGCGTGTCGACGACCAGAGCCTGGACGAAGGAGCCGAGCGCAGCCTCGAGCGCGACGCTGTGCTGGAGGTCGATCTCGAGCAGATCGACGAGCCGACCACGGAGCCCGAGCGGTCGTTGCGCGAGAACATGCTTTGGACCTTGATCGAGTCCCTCGAACTGGGATTCCATCGCAGCCAGCGCTTGCCGCCGCCCTTCGATCTCGGATTGCTCGCGTCGCAGTGCGGATTCGATGGCTGCCAACTCTGCGGCATCGGCGTCCGCAGCGCTCAGATCCTCGATCACACGCGCTTCGCGCTCGCCGAGGACGCGCTCCCGCGTCAGGCACTCTTCGCGTTCGCCGGCGAACATGCCTCGCTGCTGCTCCAGCAACGCCGCCTCGGCCGCAACCGTCGCGCACCGTTCCGTGAGCTTCGAGTCGCGCGCACGCGCGGACGAGAGTCTTGCTTCCTGGTCGGCCGCGGTGTTGCGGGCACGAGTTCGCTCGTGCAAAAGCTCGAGGAGTTCCGAGCGGATCGACTCACGCTCGCTGCTCAGGTCTCGAAGGAGGCGCTGCGCGGCAACCGTCGCCTCGTGCTGCTCCTCCAACTGTCTGCCGAGTTCGATGACTTCGGCCTCTCGCGCCGTAAGTTCGTCACGCGCCGCTTCCAGGTCCCCGCCACGCTCCAGGCGCTGGCTCGCCATCGTCTGCCCGCGCTGGCGGCCGCGATCGGCTTCGGCGCAAAGGTCGCTCTTTCTTTGCTGCTGCGACTGCATGCGTTCGCGCTGCGTGCTGGCCTCGCCACGAACGCGGTGCACTTCGGCTCGAACTGTCTCGAGCGCCTCAGCGGCAAGGCTGATCGCCGAGTCCGCCTCGCCAAGGCGTGCAAGGAACTCCTCGCGACGGCCGATGACCGCATCGAGCTCAGCCTCGAGCTTGAACAGTCGCTGACGCTGCTCGTGCAACGCATCGCGCATGCCAGCGCCCTCGATCGCTGCAACGGCAGCGCGCAGGTCGCGCAATGCCGCCTGCAGTTCCTGCCAGCGACGCGCCTTGCCGGCCTGGATGCGCAGGCTGCGGATGCGACGACTGCGCTCTTCGAGCAGGTCCGTGACGCGCGCGAGATTCTGGTCGGTGCGCTCGAGTTTGCGCAGCGATTCCTTCTTCTGCAACTTGAAGCGAGCGATGCCCGCCGCCTCTTCGAAGATGGCGCGGCGCGCTTCGGGGTTCGCCGAGAGCACGGCGTCGATGCGCCCTTGCTCCATGACGGAGTAACCGCCGGTTCCGAGGCCGGTGTCCAACAGCACATCGCGAACGTCTTTGAGCCGGACCTCCGTTCCGTTGAGCAGGTAACTCGACTCCTTCTCCATCGTGAGCCGGCGCGAGATGTCGATCTCGGTCCGACCCTCAAACCTGCCGTCTGGGTCCTCGAAGGTGATCGTGACTTCGGCCATCCCCATGGCTTCACGGCCTTCTGCGCCCTTGAAGATGACGTCCGTCATCTCGGAGCCGCGGAGGCTCTTGGCGCGTTGATCACCGAGCACCCACTTGATGGCATCGACGACGTTTGACTTGCCGCAGCCGTTGGGACCAATGATGCCAGTGAGTCGGGAGTCGAACTCGAACTCCGTGCGGTCGGCAAAGGACTTGAAGCCGCGGGCGACGAGACGCTTTAGACGCATGGATCAGTCCTTGGCGAGTCGATTGCGGGAACTGGCGCCGATCGGCGCCAACGAAGCCGGGCCTTCTTCGACAAGGGCCATTCCGCGCCCTCGCTGCGTCAGCAACGCACGACGGAGTTCGCGCTCGCGAAATGTCGCTTCGAAAGCCACGGCAGCGGCAGCGTGGCCATTGGCCACGAGGACTCCGTGCACGGCCGATGCGAGTTCCGCAGTCGACAGCACGGGCGCGCCATCCTCGATCACCTGTTCGCGACGCGCGCGCAGGCCGGCAAGCACCGCGCTCGTCAGGTCGAGCGCGCGCCAGTCTTCGTCCACGCCAACGCTTTGCAGCGCAAAATGGACGGAGCGCGCGAGTTTCGTCGCGCGCAAGAACTCGGTTCGACCATCACGTTTCAGCACCAGATGCTCTGCCCGCCGCTTCATCGTTTCCGCCCTCCCGTCGCTTCTCGAGCATTGGCTTGAGCTCGTCGAGGAACTGGCTGACATCCTTGAACTCGCGATAGACGGACGCGAATCGGACGTAGGCCACCTGATCGAGTTGCCGCAACTCCTGCATGATGAGGCTGCCGATCACTTTGCTCGGCACCTCCTTGTCGAAGGCTTCCATGCACTGCCGCTCGATGCGGTCGGCAATCGTCTCGAGAGTCTCGAGGGCGATCGGCCGCTTCTCGCAAGCGCGGATCATTCCGCTGAGCACCTTCTGCCGGTCGAACGCAACGCGCTCGCCATTCTTCTTCACCACGCGAAGCGGGGCCGTCTCAACCCGCTCGTAGGTGGTGTAGCGACGACCACAATCGGCGCAGACGCGACGGCGACGGATGGCAAAACCATCCGCGCTGGCGCGCGAGTCGATGACGCGATCGTTGTCGGCCTTGCAGTAGGGACAGCGCATGGGAACCTGCCGCGACCGTCATCCCTGGCTGACCCCAGGAATTGCGACCGACGCGACGGGCGAGACGTTAGCGGCACAAGGAATCGTGTGTCAAAGCCTGACGCGCACGAAACCCAGGCGGCCGGGCGGGTTTCCGGCGACGGACCCTTCACTTCCCCAGACAGAACCTACTGTAGATGCGGTCGAGCAGATCCTCGACGCAGTGGCTGCCATCGACCTGCTGCAGACTTCGCAGCGCTTCCTGAATGTCCTGACTTGCGAGTTCGGCCTGCGTGGCCATTGCGGCGCGTTCGATTGCAGCCGATGCGTCCGCGAGCGCATGCCGGATCGGCGCGCCGGGATCCAACGCGCCACCACGACAATGCAGCGCGAGGAAATCGTGCAGCGCACAGAGCCCCTCCCCGGTACGCGCACTGACGAAGAACTCAGGAGCGTCCGCAGCGAAAGGCGCAGCCGCCAATAATGCACTGCGTTGCCCTGGTCCAAGCACGCATCCAGTGTCCGCCTTGGTCCACACCACGGCGAGGCAAGGCAACGGGCTCGCCAGGCGACGCGGCATGTCGAGCGGATCGACAACGAGCAGCACCGCCGCGGCCCGACCGCTGAGCCGCGTGCGCAGTTCCAAGGCCGCGCGATCGACGGCATCCGGCTCGTCAAGATCGCCCGGTGCGTCCCACAACACCGCACGAGACGGCAGTTCGACCCGCACCAGATCTCGCGTCGTGCCGCGGGCTCCGTCGACCAACAACGCATCGCGTCCCAGCAGGGCGTTGCAGAGCGATGACTTGCCAGCATTGCTGGCGCCGAGCAACAGGCATTCGCCGCCAACCGCAGCGCGCGGCAAAGACTGCAACAAGGCGCCGGCGTCCACGGCAGCCTCGAGCAAGGGTTGTCGCCACGCGGCCTCCTCGACTTCGCCGGTCTCGCCGACTTCGAAATCGAGACCCACTTCAAGCAGCGCGAGCGCGTCCTGGCACCGGCTGCGGATCCGCGCGATAGAAGCCGAGAGTCCGCCAGAGAGCCAGGCGGCGCCACTGCGCACCTGCTGCGCATCCTCGCCATGGATGAGCAGGAGCACGCCTTCTGCTTGCGCGAGATCCATGCGACCGTTCTGGCATGCGCGAGCGGTGAACTCGCCGGGCAGCGCCGGCCGCACGCCCATCGCGGTCTCGGCCCTGGCCCTGGCACACAGTTCCGCCACCAGGATCGCGCTGCCCGGAACATGCAGTTCGACGCAGTCCTCGCCGGTGTAGCTGCGCGGGCCTGGCATGCAGAGCACGAGCGCACCGACCTTGAAGCCCTCGATCCCGACCTCGAGGTCGCGCTGCGCACGTTCCCGCGGCAACTGCGCACCGAGCGCAGCTTCGGCCGCCTGAAACGCTGCTGGCCCCGAAAAGCGCACGACGGCGCGAGCCGCAGGTCCGGGCGCACTGGCGGTCGCAAAGATCGTGTCGCCGATCACGGCTCAGATGCTAGTGCAGCCACGGAAGAGGACCGACGACGCGATCGAGCATCCGACATGGCGGTGACGCGCCGAAGGCCCGCGCCAGTGTGACGATCCAATCTGCGACCCACGCACCGCAACATCGACGACGGTCCAAGCGAGAATGACTCGATCACGCATGGCTGCCCGCGACGCGACCGGTTGCGAATGCCGCCTGGAAGTTGAATCCGCCGATCGGCCCGTCGATGTCGAGCACTTCGCCACACAACCACAGCCCTTGCTGCAACCTCGACTGCATGGTCTTGGGGTCGACTTCGTCGAGCGCAACGCCACCGCGAGTGACCTCTGCGTGGTCGAAGCCGAGGCTGTGTCGAACCAGCACGCGCAGATCCTTCGTCGCGCGCAACAACCGCTGCCGCGCTGCGCGATCGAAGTTCGCAAGCGTCAGGGTCTCGCACTGCGCAATCCCGACGATTGCTTCGCGCGCGCGATCCGGCAGCGTTGCCGGCAACAGGGACGCGACCCCCCTCTTGCCGTGCGACCTCGCTGCATCCAGCCATTGCGCCTCCAACGCTTCGGCCGACATCTCCGGCACGAAATCGAAACGCACCTGACCGCCGCCTTGTTCTTCGATGTCCCCAGCGAGGTCCATCGGCGCCGGTCCCGAGAGCCCCTTGTGCGTAAACAAGATCGGCCGCGTGCGGCGCGTCAGAACCTTGCCAAGACGATCGAGGGACGACAACTCCACGCCATGCAGCACAATGCCTTGCAGGTTGCGCACCCACGGCTCTTCGACTCGCAGAGGCGCGAGCGCGGGGAAGGTCTTCGTGATCGTGTGTCCAAACGACATGGCGATGCTGTAGCCATCGCCCGTGGCCCCGGTCTTCGGGTAGCTGAGCCCGCCAGTCGCGAGCACGAAACTCTGTGAGACGAAGTTCCCGGACGGTGTGCTCGCAACGAAATGCGATCCGTCGTGACGCAGCGTGAGCAGCGGCGTCTTGGCATGCACCTTCGCACCGCTGTCCCGGCAATCGCGCAACAGCGCATCGAGCACATCGCGGGCCTTCTGCGAAATCGGGAAGACCTTCTCCAGATCCTCCTCGCGCAGCGGCACGCCCAATCGTTCGAAGTGCTCGACAACCGCAGTCGGCGGCAGCAGGTGCAAGGCGTGGCGCAAGAACCGGCCCCGGCGCTCGCCATACTGCCGCTCGAGGTCCTTGCCGGATCGGGTCGTCGTCAGGTTGCAGCGACCGCCGCCACTGATCAGGATCTTCAGGCCAGGACGCTCGCTCTTCTCGAGCAGAGCAACGGTCCTGCCTCGACGCGCCGCGACTGCCGCGGCAAAGAGGCCGGCAGCACCGCCACCGGCAACGACCACATCGACTTCGTGCGCTGTCATGCGCGAGCCGCGGGCGAGGGGGCAGAGTCCGCTGTCGCGCTCCGCCCGCAGTGGGCCTCAGCCCTTCTTGCTCGACGAGGCGTCCGTCGCCTCGGCATCGGTGACGCGCAGCACCGGACGGGAACCGACGCGTTCCGCACGGTTGGCAAGGTAGCCCTTGCCGAGCTTCTTCTTCTTGAAGCGGCCTCGCGTGGGGCCACCATTCTTGCGACGAGAGCGTGCCATGATGTTTGTTGCGGGTTGCTAGGTGTGCGGCGCTATCAGCGCTTGATCTTGATCTTGACGCTCTTGCTGAGCATCACGTAGCCATTGTTGTGGCCTGGGACGGCACCGCGCAGGAAGACCAGGTTGCGGTCCGCGTCGAGCTTGACCACCTCGAGGTTTTGCACGGTCACGCGCTCGACACCGTAATGGCCGGCCATCTTCTTGCCCTTGGGCACGCCGCTGCTGATCGAGTGCTGACGGCCGAGGCCACCAGCGGTGCGGTGATTGAGCGAGTTGCCGTGCGATGTCGGCTGGCGATGGAAGCTCCAGCGCTTGATCGTGCCGGCCCAGCCGCGGCCCTTCGTGATGCCAACCACGTCGACGTTTTGCACGCCATCGAGCAAGCTCGCAGTCACGTCCTCGCCCGGCTTCACCTTGGGGGCTTCGCCGAGACGGAATTCGCGGACGAAGCGGCGCGTGTTGTCCAGGCCAGCCTTCTTCGCGTGGCCGAGGTCAGCCTTCGCACTGGTGCGCGCCGGCTTCTCGTCGAAGCCAAGCTGCACGGCGTAGTAGCCGTCGGCTGCGCGGGCGCGCTCCTGCTTGCCGCTCTTCTTGCCGCGGTTGCCCGTGCTGGTGCGGTGGCCTTCAGGATGCTCGCCAGCGGCGACCATCTTGACCTGCAGGACACGGCAGGGGCCGGCCTGCACCACCGTCACGGGGATGCAGGAGCCGTCGTCGCGGAAAATCTGGGTCATGCCCAGTTTCTTGCCAAGGATGCCGAGGGTCATCTGTCGTGGTCGCTCGCGCGCTGTCTAGGATCGAAAGGGCGAAGCGTTATACGGATCGCCGGGGCCCGGCGCAACGGGCGAGATGGGAGGAAGATGGGTCGAATTCGCGATCTCGCGTGTCCAATGCGCCCCGATCCGCCCCCGGGCCGAGCCCCGGGCGACCCGGAAAATCTGGTTGGACGCCGCGGCTAGGACGTGGGTCCCTCAGACCAGGTCCGCGTACTTGCGCTTGCGGCTGACAAAGGTGCTGAAGCCAAGGACGAAGAAACCAACGGCCCAAGCAGCCGAGATGCCCAGGTGCCCCCAGAACGCGCCAAAGTGCAGCGACATCCCGCCGTCCACCACCGCATCCGCGGCGCCCAAGGCGATCCGCTGCGACATCAGCATGGAATAGGCGGGGTTGAACGCGAAGAGCAGCTCGGCGGTCTCCTGACCCAGCTTCTCGACCACCGTGGCTGGCGCCCAGAACACCGGGCTCAGGAACATCCAGACCATCGTGACGATGCCCCAGATGTGGCGAATGTCGCGAACGAACACGTAGAGGTTCGCAAGGAACAACCCGATGCCCAGGATCATCATGAACTGGATGGCGAGCACCACCGGCAGCATCAGCATGGTCCAAGACAGTCGCATCGAGGCGACTTCGATGCCGCACAAGGAGCACACCGCCCAGGCGATCCAGACCACCGCCACTCCGACCAGATAGGTCGAGAGCGTCACCAGGGTTCCGGGCAGCGGCAGCACTTCAGAAGGGAACGCGACCTTCTTGACCAGATTGCCATTGCCGACGACGACGCCGCAGTGGTTCGTCGTCGCTTCGGCGAGCGCACTGAACCCCATGGTTCCCGTGAACAGGTAGAAGGCAAAGTTCGGGTCTGGCGGTTGGCCTGCTCGGTAGTTGCCGAACAGCATGCCGAACACCAGGTAGTAGATGACGAACATCAAGAGCGGCTGGACGACCACCCACGCAGGCCCAAGCGTCGAGCCGCGATAGCGGGCCAAGAACTCGCGCCGCGCAAAGTTGGCGACGAGGTTTCGGCTGTCCCAGACAACCCGGGGGAAGTCGAGGATCGGAAGGATGTGACGAAAGGCGCCGCGCGGGGCGGTCGCTGCGTCAAAGGTGCGAACCAGCGCCTGGGATTCAGACATTCGGATTCCTATGTCGGAAGGACCTTATCCCGCGGTGAAGCCGAAGCCATCGGGCATCGACCCAGCCAAGGAATCAGCCCAACGCAGAACGCACCGCTTCGACGATCCTGCCGTGCTCCGACGAAACACTGGCGATGACGCCGCGATTCTTCTGAAGGGCCACGCCATGCGAGAAATCGAGGGGCTTGCCATCCACATCCGTGACGACGCCGCCGGCCTCCTGGAGCACGAGCATTCCGGCCGCATGGTCCCAGACCTTCTCCCGGTAGTCCTTGCGCGTCGGCAGCCTCAAGTAGACGTCCGCGTCGCCGCGGGCCACCGCCGCATACTTCGCCTGCGAGTCCATCCGCAATGCCGCGCCTTGCATGCCGAGCGCGGCGACCACTTGGGCAGCAACGCCCTGGTCCGTGTGTCCTGACTCCACGGACTCGCACATGCGCAGACGCGCGCCGTCTTGAATGCGCTGGCGACGGAGTGGTCGACGCGTTGCCGTGTCCGCGCCGTGCAAGGGCAACTCGAAGGCACCGTGTCCCAGCGTCGCAGCGAGCATGATGCCGGGTTCGCGCATGCCGTTCGCCTCGTAGGCCGGGCAGCCCAGGACGGCGGCCACGACCTCACCACACTCCACCAGCGCGAGCGCGATCGCATACTGCCCTCCGCGCAAGAAGCCTTTGGTGCCATCCACAGGGTCCAGGACCCAGTAGCGCTCGGCCTTGCCTTTCGAGTTGCCGCGATCGAGCCACGCGAGCGTCTCGGACTCGGATACCGGGGTCCCGAGCGCCTTGGCCACCACCGCGACAACCTCGCGACGCATCGCCGCCGACGACTCCGACCGGAGCGCGTCAGCCGATTCTTCGCCGATCAGAGGATCGTCGCAGAACGCATGCTGCAGGGCAGATGCCACGACGGCTTGCGCCGCGAAGTCCGCCACCGTCACCGGACTCTTGTCTTCCTTCGCCAACGAAGCGGTCGCCCCAAGGGTCTGCCGACGCACCAGCAGAGTTGCCTGGCACGCACGCGCAACAGCGCAGAGCGCGGTTTCGACTTCGAGCGAGCGGTCGCGATTTCGCATGTCCAGTTCTGGCTGTCGTGAAAGCACCTGGTCCCCATCGGCAGCCAAGCCGCCGCAGATCAACCTTGGCGAGGCGCGATTCCGCCCGCAACCATGGGGACCGGAAACCCCGACTCTCCTCTACCCAGAAGGTGCCGCAGGCCGATGATGAAGCGTATCGCCGCGACGAACAGGCCGCCGCCACTGATGAAACCCTCGATCGAAGTAGAAGGACTCTCGAAGACCTATCGAATCTACGGCAACCCCTGGGGGCCGCTGTTCGAGAAGTTGCCTTGGAACAAGAGACCGTGGCACAAGCCCGTCCATGCGTTGACGGACATCAACTTCAAGGTCGAGCCAAGTCAGTGCGTCGGGCTCATCGGATCCAACGGCGCCGGCAAGTCGACCTTGCTGAAGATCCTGTCCGGCACCACGTTCCCGACAGCAGGCCGCCTCACGGTGCGCGGTCGCGTCGCGAGTCTGCTCGAATTGGGCGCAGGATTTCATCAGAGCTTCTCCGGTCGCGAGAACATCCTGATGAACGCGGCGATGATGGGCTTCTCGCGCAAGCAGGCGCAGAAGAAGGTCGACGAGATCATCGAATTCAGCGAACTCGGCGACTTCATCAATGCGCCGATCCGGACCTACTCGTCTGGAATGGGCGCGCGCCTCGGGTTCTCCGTCGCGGTAGCGGTCGATCCGGACATTCTCATCATCGACGAGATCCTCGCCGTCGGTGACATGAACTTCCGCCGCAAGTGCGTCGACAAGATCTGGAACTTCAAGCGCGCCGGCAAGACCCTCTTCTTCTGCTCGCACTCGCTCTACGACGTCCGCCAACTCTGTGACCAGGCCATCTGGATGAAAGACGGCAAGGTCCAGATGATGGGCGACTCGATTCTGGTGACGAACGAGTACTCGACCTTCGAGAACAACGTGGCAGGGGCGGTCGAGAAGTGCGCGTTCGACAAACTGAAGGTCGCCGACAAGTACGACGAGAACGACCACCCACGCATCCTCGGAGCGGTGCTGATCGACCCCGTCACCGGGCAGCGCCGCAACAAGTTCGCTCCCGGCGACAAAGCCGCATTGCGCGTGCACGTTCGCAACAGCGTCAAGCGTCCGGAACGGCTCTCACTCGCGGTTGGCGCGATTCGCGGCGACAGCACCATGGTCTGGGCGCAATCGACTCAACTCGATGGGATCTGCTTCGAATTCGCAGAGGGTCATGTCACGCTGCACCTCGACAAGATCCGCCTGCTCTCCGGCGAGTTCACGCTGCCGATCTGGTTGCTCGACAGCAATGGCGTCCATCGATTCCACGAACGGCCTGCCGAGGAGAACCTCATCGTGCAGAACCGGACCAAGGATCTCGGACTCTACCTGGAAGAGCACCACTGGACGATCGAGCCGCTCGGACAGAAGCCCGCGGCGCCGTCGAAGACGAAGTGACGACGAGACCTCACCGCGATGAAGCCCGTTCTCTACCTGCACATCGGCCACTCGAAAGTCGCCAGCACCAGCATTCAGGACTTCCTCTCCCTGAACCTCGGTGAGATCCGCTCCCGCGGCTATCTCGTTGCAGATCTGGACTTCCAGTTTCCGACTCAAGGCGAAGTCGTAGCGAACCCCGTCGGCGCGCTGGAAGCCCTGCACGCGAGGGATGCAGACGGCGATGCGGAGATCGCCAACAGGCTGCGTTCGCTGCATGCAAGCCTGACGCGCGCCGGATCTCGTTTCGACAAGGCCATCATTTCCGCGGAGAACCTCTGCAATCCTGGTTTTGCCGCGGCCTTCGCCCCCGCGCTGGGCTTGTTCGACCTGCGTCTCGTCTACTACATCCGCCGTCAAGACGACTGGCTGGTGTCGGCTTGGAAGC
>SXPK01000283.1 GCA_005776365.1 Planctomycetia bacterium | reverse complement strand
CTCGGCGCCAACGGCTCGGGCAAGACGACGTTGGCCACGTTGCTGCCGCGACTGCGCGATGTTGACTCTGGCGCGGTGCGCATCGACGGCATCGACGTGCGCGAACTGGGCCAGCAGCAACTTCGAGCAGCCGTCGCGCTCGTCTTTCAAGAGACAGTGCTCTTCGACGCGACGCTGCGCGAAAACGTGGTGCTCGGCCGCCCCGACGCCACACCGGCTGAAGTCGAGTCCGCCGCCACTTGCGCCGGCGTAACCGCCTACTCAGACCGCTGGGAGGACGGCCTCGACACCGGCGTCGGTGAACGCGGCGCCGGGCTCTCTGGCGGCGAGCGTCAGCGCGTCGCGCTCGCGCGCGCACTCGTGCGCAACTCGCCGATCGTCGTGCTCGACGAACCCACCACCGGTCTCGATGCCGCCAGCGAAGAACGACTCTGCACTGAAGTCCTCGCCCGTCTTCGCGGCAGGACGGTGCTGCTCATCACGCACAATCCGCGCGTGCTCGAGGCCGTCGATCGCGTCGTTCGCATCGTCGATGGCAAGCTCGTCGACGTCGACAAGAGCACGGGTCGGCAGATCCTGTCCGTGCCGAAGGGGAAGGGCGCGTGAGCCTCGTCTGCCCTCTGCCCAAAGCGGCCACGGAGCCGACGTTTGCCAACGCGATCGACCGCGAGTTGGTGCAGGAGCTTGCTCGAACCCAACTCGGCGACGGCTCGCGCGTGGTGTCGCTCGCTCCCGACTATGTCCGCTGGAAGGGCAAGGACGGTTGCATCGTCGGCTGGCACGCGCTCGTCGGCGCCGAGCAGGCGCCTTCCTACGTGACCGTCAGGACTGCGCCGCCTGCGCGACTCGCCGACGAAGCCAACAAGTTGCGCCACCGAGCCGACGAGGAGACCGACGAATGGACGCGCTCGCTCGCGCTCGTCGAGGAGCACGGACTCTTGCTCGTGGGCTTCCCGCTCGATCGTCAGATGCCGGACCTGCGCCGCCTCGTGCGCGCTTCCAAGGTCCGCACTCTCGTGCAGGGCTTTCGCGCCGACCTGATCCCCGAGAGCTGGCGCATCAGCAAGAGCAGGAGCAAGCGCGCGATCGTCCGCTACAAGCCAGAGCGCCGCGCGGTGCTGCGCTGGGACCTGGGCTTCAAGAGCGAGGACGCGAAGGTCCAGGACCACGTGCAGACGATCTGGTTCCGACTGCTCGCGGAGCCGCTGCCGCATCGCGCTCGCCTTGCGGCAGCCGCGCGCGACGCCGGCGTGCGGGTGCCCGAGCTCTTGTCCGCGCCGCACGAACGCCTGCTGCTGGAAGGCCACCTGGAAGGCGCTGCATTCGAGCCCGGGGATCATTCGCAGCTCGACGTCGTCGCTGCGACGCTGCGCTTGCTGCACGGCGCAAAGATTCCGGACGGCGCGCCGATGCGCGACGCCAACGCGGAGCTCGAGTTGGTGCGGCGCGCCGGCGAGGACATGGGACTCCTGACCGAGGAACACGGCCGCCGCGCCGGCGAAATCGCCGCGCAACTCGCCTTGTGCATGCCGAATGATCGCAGCGCGCAGTTGCTGCACGGCGACTTCCACTGTGGTCAGGTGCTGCTGGCAAGTGACGCCGGCCTCTGCGACTTCGATCGCGCGTGCGCCGGACCGCTGGCGATGGACCTCGCGTCGTTCCACGCCCATGCGGTCGCGGCGAATGAAGGGTCTGGGGCGGCATTCGCAGACGCGCTCGTCGATGCCTATGGCCGCAACGGCCAATTGCCGCCAGCGCGCGAAATCGCCTGGTGGAACGCAGCCGCGCTCGCACGCATGGCCGCATCGCCATTCCGATCGCTGCGCGCCGACTGGCCGCATGCATGCGAGCGCTTGCTCGAGCACGCTGCGCAAGCCGCGGCGAAGGCGCGGGCTTGATGGCCCTTCTCGCCGACTTCGTGGCATTGCGCGCGTCGCTGCCACGGCTCGAACCCGGTGACGAGATCGTGCTCCGCGACGACGGCGGCACAGCCTGTGCGTTGTTGCGGCAGAAACGCGGCGAGCCGCGCAACTTCGCATTCGAGAATGGAGTCGCACGCGAACTGCGCCTGCAGGACGACGGAGGCATCCCAGCAGCTCGCCTTTGCACCGACGCCGCATCAATCTGCGCCGCGCTCGAACCAACGATCGGGCCGGTGCGCGAGCCGCTCCTCGTCGCGTGGCGACCCGGCAAGCGGGCAGTGTTGCGCATGCGGCGCGGCGAGACGACCGTGTTCGTCAAGCTGCTCGACAAGAGGTCGTATCGCCGTGCGAGTTCGGCCTTCGAATCGTTGCGCGCTGCAGATGGGCCGCTCGCCTTCGCCTTGCCGGAGTCGATGCTGCCCGACCTCTGCGCCTACGCCGCAGTTGCGGCCCCCGGCAAGCCGTTGCACGACATGCTCGCCGACGCCCAATCGCCGCCGTGGGGCCTCGTCGATCGAGCAGTCCGCGCACTCGCGTCTGCGCACTGCCCTGCTGATCTGCCGCGACAGGACTTCGCTTCCGCTCGCGACGCAGCGATCAAGATGCTCAGCCGGGCCTCCTGCGTGGACCACCGCTGCGCCAAACTGGCCGAGCGCGTAGCCAATCTCTGCCCCCCTAGCCAGACGCGCGAAGGCTTCGTGCACGGCGACCTGCACGACAAGCAGATGTTCCTCGCCAGCGAGTCCGCTTGGTTGATCGACCTCGAAGGCTGCTCGCGCGGCGACTCCAACTTCGACCTCGTCAATCTCGCCGAGCACTTGCGCCTGCGCGCACTGCAGCGAGACGGCAAGGACGACGGCCTGTGCGACTCGATGTTGGATCGTTTTGCGATCTCGCATGAAGTCCGCATGGCATGGGGGCTGTGCGTTCGGGCTCGACTCGTCGGCGTCTATGCGATGCGACCGCGTCACGCAGACGTCGTTGGGACGTTGTTCACTTCCCTGGACTCGAGCCTGCCAGATCAAGAATGAACCGCCGCGCCGCATGGATCTGCCTGGCGCTCGCCGGGTGCGTAACACCGCCCGAGAGCCCACAGGCACGGCTCAAGCCAGGGTCCTGGGTTGAAGCAAAGGGCCGCATGGTCAACGGCAAACCAGTCGTCGACGAGATCGATGAACTCGCGCGAACCGACAGCGACAAGGCCGACAAGGTCGAAGTCACTGGCGCAGCGCAGCCGATCTCGGCGACCGAACTGCAGCTCGTCGGAGTGAAGCTCACGCGCGATGCCGAGACGGAATACGAGGACGACAAGAAGCAGGCGATCGAGCCCTTCACGCCAGCATCCGGCGAGTGGGTCCGCGCGAAACTGCGCAGCAAGGACGGAGCCCACAAGCTCCGCACGCTTCGCAAGTCGGAGACACGCGAACAGTTCAAGGTCGAAGGCGAGCTCTCGGAGGTCAACATGGCCGACTCGGAGCTGGTGGTCGGCGGCATCAAGTTGCCATTCGTGCAAGGCGCGAGCATCGGCACCCTGAACGACCGCGCGTCAGACGACCCGCTCGCGTTGTTCAAGGCGGACGACCAGAAGGGCGTCCCGTTCACGATCCAGGCCACCGAGAACCTATTCCTCGGCGGCAGCGGCTCCTTCGACTACACGGCCAAGGACGAATACGACCTCGATCCCACGAACGAGCGCGACCAGCAGCAGACGTCAGGGTCGATGAACCTCGACCTGCTCTACCTGTTCCCGGACAAGTCCTCGTACGCGATCTTCGAAGGTGGCGGCGGCCGCAGCGACACCGACAACGACAGCCCGACGCGCCAGGACACCAGCAACGAGAACGCGCAAGTCACGCGCGCCGCTGTTTCACTCGCGGTCGCCCAGAAGTGGCAATTGCTGATCGGCCGCACCGACTTCGAAGACGAGCGCGAGTGGCTGTTCGACCGCACGCTCGACGGCTTCCGCCTGATCTACAACGACGGCCCTTGGCGCTTCGATCTCGGCGGCGCTTATGGCCGCGACTTCTTGGCGACCAGCAACTCGACCGAGAACACGCAGATCGGCGTGACCATGCTGCGTTATCGCATGGACCCTGACTGGTGGATCGGCACCTACCTGCTTGGTCGCAACGACACGGGTCCGCTCGATCACGAGCCAGTCCTCTTCGGACTCCGTTCGATCGACGAGCGCAAGTATGGGTTCTCGCACTCTGCGGAACTCGGCTTTGCCAGTGGCCATAGCCGCTGGGCGTCCAACAACAGCAACTCCACCAACGACGAGCAGGCAGACCACACGGAAGGCATCCGCGGCTGGGCCTTCGACGTGATGGCCAAGTACACGCTCGAGAACGACTGGCGACCCAACGTCCTGCTCGGCTACGCCTACGGCTCGGGCGAGAAGGACAGCTCGTCGCACATGGGTTACCGCCAGAGCGGCTACCACGACAACAACGGCAAGATCGGCGGCGTCACCAGCATCCGCTACTACGGCGACGTCTTCCGGCCCGAGTTGTCGAACATCGCAATCTTCACCGCGGCGGCATCGTTCCGGCCCTTCGAGAACGCGGCGATTTCGTTCATCTACCACACCTACGTGCAGGACTACGCGGCGCAGACCCAGCCGATCAACGACCTGCGCATCGGCACCGGCAGCGTGCCCAACGGCCGCGACCCCATGCTCGGCAGCGAGATCGACCTCGTGTTCGGCTACCGCGGCGGCTTCTGGACCTTCGAGGCTGTGCTCGGTCGGTTCGAACCGGGCCCCGCATTCGACAACCAGGATCCAGCGACCAAGTTCGACCTGACCCTTCGTTTCAGCTTCTGACCGCCATGGCCCATCCCAAACTCAAGTCCTTCGCGCTGATGCTGGTCGCGGCCTTGTCGGGATGCGGCGGCCACCTCGGCGATCTGCTCGGGCCGCCGCCGCGTCCAGAGCCGCCGATTCGACCACCGAGCGCTGCGGCCAAGGCCGGACTGCTGGCGCTGTGCGCAGGCGATGGAATCCTTCGCGTCGATTACCGGAAGCCGTCCACTGGGTTCGAGGGCGCTGTCTTTCTCGGCACTGACTCGCTGACTTTGTATTCGAACGCGCCTTCCGTGCAGGGCCTCGTCGGTGACGCAGACGCCAGCAGCGTGTTCACCACCGCAAGCACACCGATCGTCGTCAACGGCACGACGCTGTTCGCCGGTTTTGGCATCCGCGAGGTTGGCACCACACCATGGACCAGCGTCGGTGTGATCTTGCAGTGCCGACCCAGCCCACCCATGTATGTCGACCGCAACCAACAGAACCCCTTGGCTGACGGCTCGACCCCCGCGCTGGCGTTCCCGCAACTCGACAATGCCCTACTCGTCGCAGCGGTCTTCGGCGGCGCCAATGTCTGGGTCACCAGAGGCGACTACCCAACCCGCGCCTTCAGCCCGTCCACGACCGAAGGCGGCGTATTCGCTGTCGGCTCTGGCGTTCACCTCTACGGCGGCTTCCCGCCTTTCTTCGACGCCCAAGGCGCGCCGCTGCCCGCCGGCGGTTTCGACATCACCGCGCGCACGTTGCCGCCCGAATCCAGCCCCGACGCGACCAACAGCACCGTGCTCCGTTCCGGCGGCAGTTCCAGCGCTCCTGCAACGCCGCGCATCCTCGACCTGATCAACGGCGGGGCGATGCACGTCGTCGACGGCATGTTCGTCAACGGCCAGAGCTTCACGGTGAAGGGCGTGGATGTCACCGAAACCGACGTCGAGTTCCGCAGCGTGCGCATCCGCTTGTGCACCGACAACGGCCTCCAGATCAAGCAAGTCACGGACTTCACCAATCGTCGCAGGATCACGCTTGCTGCCTGCGAAGTGACGCAGAGCGGCAACGACGGCATCGGCCTCGCCGGCAACTTCGATCTGCACCTCGACCGATCGGACATCAGCGCCAACGGCGGCCGCGGCATCGACCCCAACGACTTGCAGGCGTTGAGCGGGTCCAGTGCGAGCATCCGTGCGTTCGGGTGCCGCTTCTACGGCAACTCGCTCGATGGCCTCGGCATGGACCTGAACACCATCGCGACCCAACCGCAGACGCCGGGCGGGCGCTTCAACATCGACATCGAAGGCTGCTCCTTCGAGCGCAACGGCCGCGACGGGCTGCTCATCGATCTCGACTACGATCAGTTCCCGGCTTGGTATGCGAGCATTCGCATCCGCGACTGCGTGGCAAACGCCAACCGCCGCGCGGGCATCCACTTCGACGCCGATGACCAGGGCGAGTTCGTGATCGACCGCGTTCGCTGCACGGCCAATGCGGGCGACGGTCTGTGGATCGCTTCTGAGCCCGACAATCCGGTGAGCACAGCGGATGACGGTCGTTCGACGCACGTCGTCGTCACCAACAGCAGTTTCTTGGGCAACCTGGGCTTTGGCGTGCAAGCCACCGAAGGCGACAAGGTGATCCTCGCGAGCCACTGCGCGTTCGCCGGCAACCAGCTCGGCGGCTTCCAATCGATGATCACGAGTCCACGCGGCGACAATGCGCGCCGCATCAGCACCGCGGTCAACTGCGTGCTGTGGCGCCAACCAAACCCGTTCGTGAACGTGCGTTCGACCTCGTGCTGGGTCGAGTCCGCGGACAACCCCTTCGTCAACGCGCCCGCAGCCTTCGCCGTCGTGAACTCCAACCAGGCCGGTGCACTGACACTCGCCGCCAACAGCGCGATTGTCGCTGGCGACGCGCTCGAGATCGGCGACGACGGCGCAAAGCTCACCGTCACGAGCTCGACCGGTGGTTCGCTGGTCGTCACGCCTGCACCGACGACCTTCGTCGCGCCAGATGCCGCGTTTGGCTACCCGCTCGCGGCCACTGCAAGCGTCACCGAGGATCTGCGCCTCTATGCCTTGTCACTGGCAATCGGCACCGGGCTCGCGCGTGCGGGCGGACCGGTCGTCGATCCGGGTCCTCACGGCAGCAACAACGGCGGCGAGCCGGGCGAATTCGATCCGTTCACGCCGATTGGCCTGCAGCTGCAAAAGATCGACCCGGCCGTGACCTTTGGCGTGCTCCCCACGTCGCCGATCGCGCTCGAGTTCGACGACAACGTCGATCCAGCGTCCGTCACCGCCGACCGTGTGCTCTCGTCCGCCGGGACACCGGTGAGCCTGAGCGTCGCGGGCCGCATCATCACGGTCGCGCCGCTCGCGAACTGGGCCGCCGAAGACAACCTGCGCGTGCTGCCAGGCGTCCTGTCGACGGGCGGAGCAGCGTTGGGCGCGCCGCTCGTTATCCCAATCCTCGCTCGCTGATCGCGCGAGCGAATGTCGCCGCGACGGTGCGCGGCGCGCCCCGCGTCAGGCGCGGTAAATGATCCGACCGCGGGTCAGGTCGTAGGGCGACACTTCGACCGTGACTCGATCGCCCGGGATGATGCGAATGAAGTGCTTGCGCATCTTTCCGGAAATGTGCGCGAGGATCTCGTGGCCCGTATCGATCTTGATCCGGAACTTGGTGTTGGCGAGGGTCTCTACGACCGTGCCTTCGAGGACGATTGCTTCTTCCTTGGGCACAAGGACTCCGATGCGGGATTTTGGCGCGGGCCGGGCGGGGTTTGGGGCGAGGCATTCTAGGAGCGTGCTCCAAGATGACAAGCAGGGATCGGTCCCGCGTCGCGCGCCACGTTGCCGATGCCTACATTTCGGCCCCCCCATGCGCCGCGATCCCCGGAAGTCCGACGCCAGCCATTTCGACGCCGCGTACTACCGTCGCTTCTACGAACAGCCTGGGACCAGGGTCAGCGACCAGAAATCCGTTCTGCGCCTCGCTGGCTTCGTCGTCTCCTACCTGCGCTACCTGCAACTGCCGATCAAGCACGTGCTCGACCTAGGCTGCGGCATGGGGCACTGGCGAAGCGCGCTGCGCCAACTCGCCCCCAAGGCTCGCCACCACGGCGTCGAGCACAGCGACTACCTGTGCGAGCGCTTCGGCTGGCAGAAGGGCTCTGCGGTTGACCATGCGCCGGGCCGCACCTTCGACCTCGTCGTGTGCCAAGGCGTGTTGCAATACCTCGACGACCGCAGCGCCTCGAGCGCGATCGAGAACCTCGCCGCGTTATCGCACGGCGCGCTCTACCTCGAGGCGTTGACCGCAAAGGACTGGAAGACCAACGTCGACCGCAGCGTGACCGACGGCGACGTGCACCTGCGCGCCGGCTCGTGGTATCTGCGTCGGCTCCGCCGCCACTTCGTGCCGCTCGGTGGCGGCGTGTTCGTCAAGCGAGACTGCGGCATCGCGCTCTTCGAACTGGAGTCGCTCGGATGACGAAGAACATGACGATGGACTTCTTCGCGCACCAAGACGCGACTCGAGCGGCAACGCGCCGACTCGTTGTGCTGTTTGCGCTCTCGGTTGTTGCCATCGTCGCCGCGATCAGTGGCGTCGCCTTGCTGGTGTTCGCTTCGTCTGGCGCCAACCAACTCGAAGTCGTTGTCGCGGCCGCAACGATCACGGTTCTCGTCATCGCCATAGGGTCGCTGCTGCGCATCTCGCAGTTGCAGGCCGGTGGCGCCGCGGTGGCGCAGATGCTCGGTGGCCGCGAACTCAGCCCATCCACGACCAAGACAGAAGAACGGCGGCTGTGGAACGTCGTCGAGGAGATGGCGATCGCCTCGGGCCTGCCCGTGCCGCGGGTGTTCGTGCTCGACGGCGAAGACGGCATCAACGCGTTCGCCGCCGGCACGAGTCCGCGGGACGCCGCGGTCGCGGTCACCGTCGGCGCCTTGCGAGAGTTTGACCGCGACCAACTCCAGGGCGGCCTCGCGCACGAGTTCAGTCACATCTTCCACGGCGACATGCGGCTCAACACGCGCCTGATCGGGGTGCTCGCCGGCATCGTCTGCTTGGTCACGGTCGGCGAGACCTTGTTGCGCTCGATGCGACACACGCGCGGCAGAAAGAACGACGGGGCCGCGGCGATTGCGATCGTCGGAATCTCGTTGATGGCGATCGGCAGCGTCGGCGCGTTGTTCGCGGGCTTCATCAAGGCCGCCGTCTCCCGACAACGCGAATACCTCGCAGACGCGAGCGCCGTCGCCTACACGCGCAATCCGCTCGGCATCGGTCGCGCGCTCTGGCGCATCGGCATGACGTCCGCACGAGTCGCGGAGCCAAAGGCGCGGGAGGCGAGCCACATGTTCTTCG
>SXPK01000282.1 GCA_005776365.1 Planctomycetia bacterium | reverse complement strand
GTTGGCGTTGCGCTTCGCCTGGTCGAGCGAGCGGATCTGCGAACGAAGACGCTCACTGATCGCGAGGCCGGCGGCATCGTCCGCCGCGGTCGAAATGCGAAGGCCCGTAGACAGCCTGCGGAAGTTGCCCGACAGACGCTCCGTGACCGACGACAGATTGCGTTGCGCGTTGATCGACGCGCTGTTGGTATTGACTCGAAGTCCCATGTGATTTCTCGGTTGCGTTCTCTGGTGTGTGGCGGCGTCCGCCGATCCCGGCGGCAGCCGTCGAGTCCTTCGTCACCGACCTGAGCCAAACTGCAGCGTGCCTGTGGGTTTTCGCATCGCACTGTCGCGATTTGCGACGATTGCCAGGAGCCAGCGGTAGCACGGCCTGCCCGGGGTCGAGACGAAGCGTTGGTTTCTTGGTGTGGACCTGGGCCGCCGGACGATCCGCGATGCCATCGGGCCCGGAATGCGAACTGCCTGCTCGAGTCCCCGGCCTGCGAGCGAGCGTGCTTGCCGTCGCGGATGGGCGCTCGTGGCGCTTGCGGCGGCGGTGGCCAAGGCGTTGTAAAAACGCGCGGTCCGCAAATGACGCGGGCGGCCAACCTCGAGGGTCGGCCGCCCGCGGCTCGTCATCGCACGCCACTCAGCGCAGCAGCGCGAGGGCCGACTGCGGCATCGCGTTCGCCTGCGCGAGCATCGAGATGCTTGCCTGCTGCAAGATCGAGTTGCGGGTCAGCAGCGCGGTTTCGTAGGCGACGTCCACGTCGCGGATGCGCGACTCGGCGGCGCTCAGGTTCTCGACCTGCATCGAGACGTTGCGGATCGTCGAGCCGAGCCGGTTCTGCGCGGCGCCGAAGGTGCCGCGGAGGCCGGAGACCGTGTCGATCGCTCCGTCGAGCGCGGTGATCGCGGCCGACGGGCTGCCCAGCGAGCCGATGTCGAGCGCCGCGATGCCGAGCGCGGCCGCCTGTGAGCTGCCGAGGTCGACGTCGATCGTGTCGACGCCCGCGGTCGTGCCGATGCCGACCTGGAAGGACACCGTGCCGGTCGTGCCGTCGAGCAGCTTGATGTCGTTGAACTCGGTCGAGGCGGCGATGCGGTCGACCTCGTCGACCAGTGCCCCGAACTCCTGCTGCAAGGTGTCGCGGTCGGCGCCGGACACGGTGCCGTTGCTGGCTTGCACGGCGAGCTCGCGCAGGCGCGTGAGGATGTCGCCGACTTCGTTCAGCGCGCCTTCTGCGGTCTGCACCATGGAGATGCCGTCGTTGGCGTTGCGCTTGGCCTGCTCGAAGGAGCGGACCTGGCTGCGCAGCCGCTCGCTGATCGCGAGGCCAGCCGCGTCGTCCGCGGCGCTGGAGATGCGGAGGCCGGTCGACAAGCGGCGGTAGTTGCCGGCGAGCGCTTCGGTCACGCGAGCCAGGTTGCGCTGCGCGTTCATCGAGATGACGTTCGTGTTGACCCTGAGACCCATTTGACTGTCCCCCTGTTCGTTCTTGCGACGCGCGGAAGTGCGCGCCGAAGTGATTCTGGGCAGTCGGGGGCGTTGCTTGAGCGCTTGGTGTTGAAGTCTTCGACAGCGACGGTCTCGCGTTGGGCCGCGTCGGTTGGCTCGCCACGTGCGCATCGCCGTGGCGCCGGAGGAACCGCTGCCCCAGTGTTCAAGCAGCAGATCAGCATGCGGCCCAAAGGCACGTGACGCCGTCGACGACGCGGCCTTGTGCGTAGACGACTTCGACAATGGGCAAACGTCGTGCAATGCCGTCAGGACCAAGTCAGCTGCTGCGTGCGCAATGCGACCGTTGGGGAAAGCCGACACGCGATCAGGCAGGTAGCAGGTCTTTGAGCACTGCCGCGAGCGTGGCTAGCGCGATCAAGGCCACGAGCCAATGCCAGGCAGCGACCCTGTTCGAGCTTGAAGCAGCGGGTCGTCTCGAGCGACGCGGCACGAACGCAGTCGGGACGGCAGCCTTTGGCGCGCCTGGTCGCAGTGCCGCGACGACGCAGGGAACGTCCGCAGGACGGTCGGCAGGATCGCGCTGCAGCAGCGCGGTGATCAACTTGCTGACGTGGGCTGGCACTTGGAGCTGCGGAGGGAGGCTTGGAACTTCCGCGCCGAACTTCTGGCGGAGGATGTCCTTCGAGCGGCCGACGAAAGGCGGCGCCCCGGTCAGCGCATGGAAGATGGTGCAACCGAGCGCGTAGAGATCCGCGCGCGCATCCACGCTGCCCTTCACCTGCTCCGGCGCCATATAAGCCGGTGTGCCGCTGCGGTCCCCTTCGCCGCCGATGCCGCGCGCGAGGCCAAGGTCGGCGAGCTTGGCGCGCCCCTCGTGCGTCAACAGGATGTTTGCGGGCTTCACGTCACGATGGACGATGCCGGCGGCATGCGCGACGGCGAGCGCTTCGAGCACGTCGAAGAGAATCGGTTCGAACTCGACCCAGCGCAGTGAGCCGTTGCGACGGATGCGCGTCGCGAGGCTGCCACCGCGCACCAGCTCCATCGACAAGAAGTGACGGTCGCGGTCGATACCCAGGTCGAACACCTGCACCAGCGACGGATCCGAAAGCGCCGCCGCCGCGCGTGCTTCTCGCAAGAAGGCTTCCGCCGACTCGGCGGTGGCGCCGCCTTCGGGATTGCGCAGCACCTTCAGCGCGACTTCGCGCCCGAGTCGCAGTTGCTCCGCAGAATAGACCACCGCCTGCCCGCCAGCGCCGAGCATGGCATTGATGCGATAGCCGCCGAGGGTCTCGCCGATGAGGTTTTGATGGGCTGGCGCTTCTGGCTGCGTAGCCGCCGGATGCGACTTGGCCTCGGACCCATTCTCCGGGTCGCGGATCGCGTCGTAACGAAGTGTCGCCAAGCCAAGCTCGATCTCGTCGCCGTGCTTCATCGTGCATTCGGCGACGAGTTGCTTGTCCTTCTTCACGCCATGCGAAGAGCCGAGGTCGGTGACGTGGAGGACGCCCCGTTCGAGCACGAGGCTGCAGTGACGGCGGGAGACCGAATGCTCGTGCACGACGATGTCGCAAAACGCGCCGCGGCCCATGAGCAACTTCTGGCCTTCGACGACATCGAAGTGCCGGCTTCCCCCTGGCGTCATGACCCGCAGCGTTGCGCGCATTGGCGAAGAGGCTAGCAGTCAGGAGCCCAAAGCAAACTACGACGCTGTGCGCCTGAGGTTCGACAGCCCATGACCTTGCTCCTAGTCTTGCATCGGATGGAAGTCTGCATCCTCACGGCGACGGAACAGGGCGAGCAGCAGACATTCCGACTCGCGGACGGCGAGGTGGCGACCTTTGGCCGCAGTTCGAGCTGCGCATTCCGGGTCACTGACGCCAAGGTGTCGCGACAGCACTGCCTGCTTGGCTATCGCAGCGGCACGTTGGAGGTTTCGGATCTCGGATCGTCGAACGACCTGAAGCATCGCGGTGAGCGGAAGGCGCACTTCACCCTGCAACTCGGCGACGGCTTTCATGCCGGCAGGACCTACGTGGCATTCGTCGGGGTCGAATCGGCTGTCCCCCGAGCGCCGGCAGAAGCGGTTCCGGCAGCGTTGGCGCCAATGCCAGTCGAAATCGCCTCGCTGCCGGTTGATGGAACGCAAAGCGCACAAGTCGCGGAGATCGAGACCTTGGCCTGTGCGCCGCTTCGCGATGAACCGCACGCCGACGAACCGGCCATCGGCGCAGTCATCGGCAACTACCAACTCGTGGCGGTGCTGGGTCGCAGCGACCGCGGCACGGCATTTTGCGCGGAGCACTCGCAGTTGCATCGCCGGGTTGCGATCAAGTGGCTGCGAAAGGACGCAGACGGCGAAGCCATGGCCTCGGCCTTCTTGGCGGACATGCGCAAGGCCGCGGTGGTCTCCAGCCCGTATCTGCTGTCGGTCTATGACATCGAGCCAGAAGGCCCAGCGCGCTACGCCGCGATGGAGATCGCTGCGGGACGGAGCGTGGCGTCTTATCTGCAATCCGGGCCGCGGTTGTCGTGGGAAGAGGCGACGACCGCCATCGCCGACGTCTTGCGCGCCTTGTCGACCTTGCACGAAGCACAGCAGGTCCACGGCGGCGTGAAGCCCGAGAACGTGTTCGTGCTCGATCGAGGTGGGGCCAAGTTGAGCGACGTGCGCGCCGAGCCGCGGCTGCGCCCAGACGAATGGGCAGCGTGCGCGGCGCCGGAGATGAGCCGTCGCGGCGTCGCGAGCGTTCGCGCCGACCTTTACTCGGTGGGGGCCGTCGCGTTCGCAGCGATCACCGGCGGGCTGTCGATGCTCGACGGACGCGGTGGGCGGATCGACGCATCCAAGATCCTCGCCAACGACACGTCGTTGCCACCTTCGCTCATCGAGTGGATCTGTTCGATGGTCGATGAGGATCCCGTCTATCGCCCCGTCTCGGCCGAAGCCGCTCTCACCGCGCTCACGACGATCTCTGGCAGCGCCAGCGCTTCGCATTCGAAGATTGCTGCAGCGACACCGTCTTTGTCGACGGGCGTGCCTCAGCCTAGATTCGTGCAGCAAGCAGCGCCGCGAGAGGCGCAGCGTCAGCCGCCGCCGAGGACGGGTGGCCAACAACAGCGGCCAAAGGCTTCGCCGGCCAAGGTGTTCTTCGCGCGACTGACCGGAGAGATGATCGTCTTCACCATCATCCTCGCGTGCGGCATCGCGCTGCTGTTGCTGTTGAAGATCAAGTTCCCGGACTTCGACATCTACCGCCTCATCGGTCGCGACAAGTGACGCGGCCCGCTGGACGCGCGGGCAACCAGGCGCGCGAGCGTGCCCCGGAAACGCAGAACGGGCGGCGCTCGTCGCGGAGCGTCGCCCGTCCTGTCGCGCGGCGCGGGGCCGCGCGGTCCTTTCTGCATCAGCCCAGGAGCTGCAGAGCCGACTGCGGCAGCGAGTTCGCTTGCGACAGCACGGCGATGCTCGCCTGTTGCAGGATCGAGTTACGCGTCAGCTGCGCGGTCTCGTAGGCGACGTCGACGTCGCGGATGCGCGACTCAGCGGCGCTGAGGTTCTCGACCTGGATCGCGAGGTTGTTGATCGTCGAACCCAAGCGGTTCTGGACTGCGCCCAGCGTGCCGCGGAGGCTGGAGACCGTGTTGATCGCCGCGTCGATGTTGGTGATCGCCGTGGTCGTCGCACCGCCCGAGCCGATGTCGAGCGACTGGAGGCTCATCGAGGTCGCAAGCGACGGAGCCAACGCAACCGACAGCGTGTCAGTGCCGGCAGTCGTGCCGAAGCCGACTTGGAAGCTGACCGAGCTGGTCGAACCGTCCAGCAGCTTGATGCCGCTGAACTCAGTCGAGCTGCCGATGCGGTTGATTTCGCTGACCAGGCTCTGGAACTCCTGGTCGAGCGTTTCCTTGTCCTGGTTGGACACGGAGCCGTTGCTCGACTGGATTGCGAGCTCACGCAGACGCGTGAGGATGCTGCTGACTTCGTTCAGAGCGCCCTCAGCGGTCTGGACCATCGAAATGCCGTCGTTGGCATTGCGCTTGGCCTGATCGAGCGAGCGGACCTGGCTGCGGAGGCGCTCGCTGATCGCGAGGCCGGCAGCATCGTCAGCCGCCGTGGAGATACGCAGGCCGGTCGACAGGCGACGGAAGTTGCCGCTGAGGCGCTCCGTGACGGTCGAGAGGTTGCGCTGCGCGTTGATGCTAGTGACGTTTGTATTGACGCGAAGACCCATAACTTGCCCTGTTGTTGAAGCTCCCGACTTGGAGGTCGGTGTGTGGTTCGTTGCTTCTTCGATCTACGGCGGCGACGCCTGCCTGCTTGAGGCCGCGGCCATGCGCCTGAGCGGGTTTCTGCGCCGAAAACCGGCGGGCTTTGCGACGCGCCCATGGCAGCGCGCGCGTATTGCGCGGTGCAGGCGAGCAGGAAGTTCGCCCCCGTGTCGCATTGCGCAGCAAGTGCGCACAAAGGCTGGCGGTCGCGAACGGAACTCGTGCCCTGAAATGCGACGGACGGCGGCGCCCGCGAGGGGCGACGCCGTCCGTTGCTTCGAGCCGCGACGAATCGTGTGGATCAGCCTTGCAGCAGCTGCAGGGCCGACTGCGGTTGCGCGTTCGCCTGCGACAGGATCGCGATGCTCGCCTGTTGCAGGATCGAGTTCCGCGTCAGCTGCGCAGTTTCGTAGGCGACGTCGACGTCGCGGATGCGCGACTCGGCGGCGCTGAGGTTCTCGACCTGGATCGCGAGGTTGTTGATCGTCGAACCGAGGCGGTTCTGGATCGCGCCCAGCGTGCCGCGGAGGCCCGAGACCGTGTTGATCGCCGCGTCGATGTTGGTGATCGCCGTGGTCGTCGCACCGCCTGAGCCGATGTCGAGCGACTGGAGGCTCATCGAGGTCGCGAGCGACGGCGCCAGCGTCACTGCCAGCGTGTCGGTGCCGACCGTCGTGCCGAAGCCGACATGGAAGCTGATGGTGCTGTTGCTGCCGTCGAGCAACTTGATGCCGTTGAACTCCGTCGAGCTGCCGATTCGGTTGATTTCGCTGACGAGGCTCTGGAACTCCTCGTCGAGCGTGTTGCGGTCCTGACCGCTCACCGATCCGTTGGATGACTGGATCGCCAGTTCGCGCAGTCGGGTCAGGATGCTGCTGACCTCGTTGAGCGCGCCTTCGGCCGTCTGGACGAAGGAGATGCCGTCGTTGGCATTGCGCTTGGCCTGCTCGAGCGAGCGGACCTGGCTGCGGAGGCGCTCGCTGATCGCGAGACCGGCGGCGTCGTCGGCCGCGGTCGAGATGCGGAGGCCAGTGGATAGACGGCGAAAGTTGCCGCCGAGACGCTCGGTGACCGTTGAGAGGTTCCGTTGCGAGTTGATGCTGGTGACGTTGGTGTTGACGCGAAGACCCATTTGCCTGTTCTCCTTCCCCTTCGAACGTGCGGCTCGATGCCGAACGCTTCCATGGTCCGGAACAGGCAGTCCCGGCTTTAGGTGGGGGCGAAGAAGTTGGCGAAACCGCCGTGGAATTCGGCAACTGCCCAAAAGGTCGACGGCATCTGTTGCCGATAGAGCCGATGGCAAGGCGATCCGCAGTGCGACCAACACGCACCCGCGGCAGTCAGAACGGCAATCGAAGTCGGATCATGAAGAACCTCAGTTTCCCTGGTCTCCCCCGCATCCTGGTCGTCGACGACGAGGAGGGCGTGCGCGAAGGGCTGCGTGCGCTGCTGCAGCAAGAAGGTCTCCACGTCGAGACGGCCGCAACCGCCGAGGACGCGGTGCGCCGCACGACGTCGCGCGCCTTTGACGTGGTGTTGCTCGACCTGCACCTGCCCGGAGCCGACGGCCTGTCGATCCTGGGCCGCATCCGCCGCGGCAGCATTCCGGCCGATGTCGTTGTCCTCACGGGCTACGGCACGGTCGCCAACACTGTCGAAGCGATGCGCAAGGGCGCCACCGACGTGATCGAGAAGCCGTTCTCGACGGATCGCATCCTCGCGGTGCTGCGGCGCTGCCTGGAAACGCGTCAGCTCAAGAATGAACTCGTCTGGCTGCACGAGCGCGTCCGCGGCCTGACCGCGACCGAACTCGTCGGCCTGTCGCCGGCCATTAAGGAAGTGCAGGCGCGCATCGACCAGGTCGCGCACGCGCCAGACACCACGGTCCTGATCACGGGCCAGAGCGGCACCGGCAAAGAACTGGTCGCTCGCTGCATTCACGAGCGCAGCTCGCGACGCCATGGGCCATTCGTCGCGCTCAACTGCGCGGCACTGACCGAGTCGCTGCTCGAGGCAGAACTGTTCGGCTACGAAGCCGGCGCGTTCACC
>SXPK01000027.1 GCA_005776365.1 Planctomycetia bacterium | reverse complement strand
CAGCGCTTTGTCACCAGCACCGCGATTGCGCACACCTGGCAACTCGAGCGCGTCGCCAAGACCGGCGAGTTCGGGCAGACCCCGTCCGTGGGCGTGCTCAGCTGCGCTGACGCGCGCGTCCCGGTCGAAATGGTCTTCGACCAAGGCGTCGGCGACCTGTTCGTGGTTCGCGTCGCGGGGAACTCCGAGAGCACGGCTGCAGCTGGCGCCTTCGAGTACGGCGTGTCGGCGCTCGGCGTGCACACGATCCTCGTCTTGGGTCACACGAAGTGCGGCGCGATCGGGGCCGCGGCCGAGGGCAAGTCGCTCCCGGGCAACATGGCCTCGTTCCTCGAAGTCATCACGCCAGCGCTACAGGGCCGGAAGTTCGACCACCTCACCGCCGCGTCCGAAGCCAACGTGCGTTGGCAGTCGGCGCAGTTGCTGAAGCGCAGCGAACTCTTGCAGCAAGCGCGCGCAAAGGGCGAGATCGAGCTGCTGCACGGCATGTACGACGTCGACACCGGCGTCGTTCGCTTCTTCGACTGAAGGGAACGCGGGCGCGGCACGAGTTGCGTCAGGAGCCCAGGCCCACGCCGCGGCGTCGCAGCCGCGCATCACACCGCGCCACTCGTGCGGCAGCGGCAACGGGACGTTCTCGCCAGGTGCCGATGGTGCTCGTCGTGACGACCGAGTCATCGATTCCTCAGGGAACGCTGCGCCGGCAGCCGACGATCAACGAGCGAGCGCCTTGCGCGCTGCGTCCGCCTCGTCGCCGTAGGACGACATCGCGAGCACACGTTCGTAGCACGATCGAGCGCGGCCCGGCGCCGTTGGAAACGCGCGCTCCGCCGCACGGCCGAGCAGCAGACACAGGTTGGCACTGCCGGGAAACCGGTGGAGGGCCGCAAGGCCGCGGGCGCACATCTCCCGCCACTGCGCCTCGTCGGTGGCGGCGACGCTTGCGCTGGCGGTGCGCGCAGCGAGCCACGCAACAACGTCCTGCTCCCTTGCGTCCCCGCGCACCGCGAACGGAGCGGCGAGTGCTTCCATCGCGTCGAGCCGACCGCGGCCGGCGAGCACAGCGTAAGCGTGTCTGCGCAACCCGTGCGAAGAGCCATTGGCGGCGAGGACTCCAGCAAGCCTACCCACATCGCAAGCGAGGAGCGCAGCCTCGTAGCCTTGGGGCACAAGCGAGGCAACGCGGGCAGAAAGCGCGGCGGCGTCAACACCGACGAGCAGCGCCTGCCCGCCGAGCACGTCAGCGTCCCTGACCAGAGTCATGGTGCCTTCGCTGTCGTCGAGCGCGGCGACGACTTGGGCCGTCGGCTGCACCACCACCGCCAAAGAAGTGTCCGCCACTGCTGGACCACAGGTTCGCCATGCGCTCCACGCAGGTTTTGGCCCTGGGATCCACTCGCCGCCGGCGTCGATCGCCGATGCGGCAACGAGCATCGCGCACAGCACTCGGCCGTCCTCGGACAAGCAGCCCTCGGCGCCCATCGCCAGCACGAGCGCCTCGACGTCTGGGGCCTGCCTGGGCAACCGCGAGTGGAAGTTCGCAACCGCGAATGCGTCGGCGCGATCGCGCGCGGACCGCACTTCGGCCTTCGTATTGGGCACACGGTCTACGAGTTCTCTCAGCATCGCATCGCCGATGGCCTCGATCGAAGCGCGGGAAAACGGCTGGCACTTCAACCCGTCCTTCTTGCACGCAGCCAACGGCAGCGCCAGGACGGTGGAAGCACCCGAGCGGGTTGCGACCACAACGAGTTCTGCGCCATCGAACCCAGCCGCCAAGAACAAACGCGTCGACGCAGCGAGCATGAGTTCGCGGTCCGTCGGCCCACGCAACAGGTGCGCGCCATCGACTCCTTCCACGGGCTGCCCGCTGACCAGGAACCCGTCTGCCACAGCGACGATCTGGCGCACAACCACCCATAGCCCCCAGGACGCAGGGGGTTTTCCGTCGAGCTTGTTGCACCACAGCGTCTGGCGCTCGGGCTCAGAACGCAGCGAGGGAGCCAAGGGGTGCACCCCACCAGCGACGAGCAACTCGTTGCGCGATTCGTGCCACGCCGCGTGCTCGCACACACCGCAGCCGGCTTCCCCCAGGTCCGTCTCCGTTCCGTCTGCATCCAGGCGCACGACTGCGAGCGGCGCGGCGCGATCCGCAATGCCCGGCAACGGCGCCGGGGCACACAGTGCAATCAAGCTGTCGCCAAAAGATGCGATGCAAGTCACGATGCGGTTCGACTTGCGCGGCAGCACGGGGAACCCGCTCGCATCGACACGACGCACGACTTCGTCCTCCAGCACGTAGAGCGCGCCTGCTGCGACCGCCGCGCCGCGGATGGACCTGCCCTCGTAGCGCAGTGGCCATTCGCCGCGCTCCTCCACGAACACCCGGGACCAATCGAAGGCGACGTAGGCGGCGCCATGCCGCAGTATGCGAGCGCTCCAAGTCGGCAGCGGCGCCAGCACGCGACGGCCCGTTGCCAGGAGCCGGCTAACCGCGCTGTGATCTTCGTACGCCGGCTGCTCCGGGATCTCGGGCAACTCGAACTCTGCGTCGGCCCGCTTCAGCCGGATCGAGGCAAAGCACGCGTCGCGCTCGGGCCGCGCCGCCGCGACGTCCCCCTCGCTGCGCCAGCGAAACGTGACGCCGCCGTGCTGACCGAGCGGAATGCACAAGAGCTTCACCACGGTGCCGTCCTGCTGGCAGAGCAAGAACCCGCAAAGGACTCCATCGATCTCGACGTTGCCGCGCGAGTGCTCCGCCAATGAATCCGCCGAACTCGCGAGTTGCCGACGCTCCGCGTCGAGCATCCCTGCGATACGCGCGTCCTTGTCGATCCGGCGCGACACCGCAGGTGCGATCTCGAGTCGTTGCGCATCGTCGAGGCTGGCGTAGTCCGCCAGCGAACCGAAGCTGGCTTCCACCGACTTCATGACCGAGGGTCGCACCGAGTATTCGACGAGATGCCCCGCGACCGTGACCGATCGAGTCGTCGGCCTTGCACCCTTGCCGTGCTCGGTGTCGGGCCCCGGGAACGCGAATCCGTCCACGACTTGGTTGGCGCGCGCCTTCATCGTCCGCGCCTGGCTCGCGAGCGACCACACCATGAAGTGGTAAGCGATCCCATCCTTGGCCAGAAGCTCACAACGGAACGCGCAGGCCGTGCCATCGACATCCGCATCAAACGTGCGCGACGCGCGCGCTGCGCCGTTCGCCAATGTCGCGATCTCGATCTTCGTTTCGTGCCCCAGCGTGCAGCTGTCGTCCATTGCGGCGCGATAGTCCGGTTCGTTCTCCAACGGCCCGTGGATCTCGCGTGCGATCACGTAGACCGTCCGCTCGCCCGAGAGCAGCCAGCTGCCCTGCGTCGCGACGAACTGATCCTTGCCGACGTCCTTCGTGATCTCCTTGCGCTGCCACGGCGAACCCAACCTCACCTGTGCGCCGCGCGAGCCGATGTCGAATTGCTCGCCAGCCTTCGCATCCGCCCGCAAGCCCCTGTCTTGCGCCTGCAACGGAAAGGCACACGCAAGCGCGACGGTCACGAACAGCGACGAAGTGCGCGGACGAAGTGAGGTCATCCGGGCATGCTAGCCATCCCCTCAGTACTCGCGCTTGCCCTTCAGCCCCGGCATCGGCACCGGATAGACCCCGTCCTTGTCCGGCATCACGGGCGCAGGACCGTCTTCGGTCAGGTGCTCGACGTCGGGCGCAAACTCGAAGTCGCTGTTCAGGATCTCGTCGGAGGTGATCTCCTGGCCCGTGTGAGCCGCCATGCGGCCCATCGAGGTCACGAGGCTCGTGCGCACGCCGGTGTCGACTTCGTTGTAGGGCCGGTCCGCGACGATCGCGGCGATCAACGCATCCCACTCGTTCTGATACGGATCGCGCTGGTCCTCGCGCACGTCCGAGGTCCAGATCGCATCCTTGTCGGTGGTTGTCTGCCCCTTGTAGATGCGCGATGGCAGGCCGCAGTCGGAGTTGGCGGAGACGATCGCAGCGCCCTTGGTGCCATGCGCGTAGCTGCGGTATTCGATGTGGCAGCCCGGCATGCAGCGGCCGTCGAAGAACATCTTGGTCCCGTCGAGAAAGGTGTATTCGACCGCATAAGCATCGAAGTTCTGGTCGACCCAGAGGGCCTCGTCCGTCTGCCGGAAGTGGCGGCCGCCGACGGCCTGCGCCTTGATCGGGAACCCACCCTTCATCCAGCAGAGGTGGTCGACGATGTGGATGTTGAAGTCGCTGAAGTTGCCGCCGCTCGCCCACAAGAAGCTGTGGAAGCGTTGTATCTGGTACATGACCTCGCTGATGCCTTCGGGCTTCTTCTTCGAGCGGAAGAACGCGGCCGGCGCGTGCATGCGGTAGCCGCGCATCATCAGGATCTCGCCGAGCGCGCCATCGCGGATGCGCTTCTCCAACTCCTGCATGCCGACGTTGTGCCGCGACATCAGGCCGACGCCGACCTTGAGGTTCTTCTGCTTTGCCTTCTCGTTGAGTGCGAGCATGCGCTTGCTGGTCGGGCCGTCCGTGGTGACGGGCTTCTCCATGAACACATGCAGCCCCTTCTCGATCGCGTATTGATAGTGCAGCCAGCGGAAGGCCGGCGGCGTGGCCAGGATCACGACATCGCCAACCGACAGAGAGTCCATCGCGTTCTTGAAGCTCGAGAACCCGGTGAACAACCGGTCGTCGGGCACGTTGACCTTCTGGTCGAACTGCTCTTGCAAGGCCTCGCGGCCCGCTCGCGGCTTGTTGGCGAACACGTCCGCCATCGCCACCAGTTCGATCTCCGCGCCCTTTACCGACAGCGCGTTGGCGGCAGCGCCGCAACCGCGGCCGCCGCAGCCGACCAGCGCGACGCGGATCTTGCCGCGACCTGCGTGCACGTTCGGCAGGGACAGTCCGGCGAACACCGAGCCAGCAGCCAAGCTCGACGAAGTGGAGAGGAAGCTGCGGCGAGAGATCGGGTCCTGTATCGAACGGCGCATCGCGCCATCACAGCACAGCGGTGCGCCGCGCGCACGACTGCAACTCACGCCGGAGCGTGCACGCCCTTTGCCAACGCCTCGACCAAGCGCCCAACCGACGATAGCGGCGTCGAGCACAGCGCGACGCGCAGGGCGCCCTGTATCGGCACGACGAAGACGCCGAGTTCCCGCATGCGCGCGGCCGCGACTTCGGGGTGGGCGCACTCGACCGTCACGAAGAACCCGCCCTCGTAACGCGGATGGCGCAGCGAAGCCGATCGGCATAGTCGCGTGAAGGCCTCGACGCGCGTCGTCAGCATCGCGCGCAGCGCGGCGCGTTCCTTCTGGGCCGCGGCCGAGAGGATCGGATCCGTCAGGCACTCGGTGACCGCGAGCAAGCCCAGATGGTTGCCGTTGGACCAGGTGCCGCGGCAGCCATTGGTCAGCGCACACTCGACGAGCAGCAGTTCTCTGGGATCGGTCTCGACTGCAATGCAGGCGCCGACGCGCGCGCCGTATTGCGCAAAGCTCTTCGACGCCGACCACGCGAATACCAGCGTGAGGTCATCGACCAGCGGCGCAAACCGATCGACCCACTGGAATGGATTGCCTTCCGCGTAACGCGCATAGGCGACGTCCATCAGCACGCACAGCGGCATCCGCTGCGCCGCGGCCTGCAGCACGGGCACGAGGGACTCCCAGTCCGCGTCATCGAGGGAGTAACCGGTCGGGTTGTTGCACGGTGTATTGAGCACCAGCAGTGCGCGGCCCTGTGACTCCTGCTGCTGCGCGAGCGCTGCTTGCAGCGCGGCCGTGTGGAAGCGACCTTGCGCATCGAACATCGCGAAGGTCTCGACCCTCCGGCCGGCGACGCTCGCGATCGTGTCATAAGGCCCCCAGTAGAAGGACGGCGTCAGCAGCGCCTGCCCGACCTCGAGGAAGTTGGCGACCGCGAGCGCCAGCGCGCCCGTTCCGCCCGGCGTCGCGACGGCGCACGAGTGCGCGAGCAAGGTCGACTGCCCCAGCACATCCTTGCGCACGGCGTCCAAGAACGGCCGCGGCCCGGCGATCGGCGCATAGCCCGCCCCGCGCTCCGCCGGGATCCGGCGATAGGCCTCCAGCACGGAGGGCAGCGTCGACAGCCGCAGTTCTTCGTCGAGCAGCACGCCCAAGGTCGAATTGACGACGGCTTCGCCAAGCGCACGACGGCGGTTGGCCTCGGCGTTGAGCGCAAAGATCGGATCGTCCCCGCCGCCGGTCAGGCGGCTCGGGATCAGGCGGCGAAGGGGGGTCGACTTCACGGGGGCGAGCACCATACGGGGCAAAGCCGCGGACGGGAACCCGGGGCGGGGTTCGCCCCCGAGGCTGCCTCAGGTTCGCCCTTGGTCAGAAGCCGAGCATGCCTTCGCCGCCGTTGCTCAGCACGACGCCGAGCGCGTTGGCCGCAGGCTCGAAGGTGACCGTCTGCACGTAGAACTGCGCGCCCGCCAGCGTCGGCACCGGCAGCGACCAGACCGCCGTGCCGAGCACGTTGGTCATCGCCTGGATGTCGTCGATGCTCGCCAGCAGCGTGCAACCCGGCGCGCCGGCGATGCCGAGGTCGAAGGGCAACGGCAAGCCCGCGGACGTGGTGTTGGAGAGCCCAAAGAGCAAGAAGGTCGGCGCATTCCACGGCAGGTTGGCGACGCGCGCCGAGAATGTGGTGCCGGTGCGCGGCACGGAGTTGGTCTGGGCTTGAAGGTGCGGGATGCCGCGGCTGCCGACGCAGCCGGCGCCGTATTGGGTGAAGGATGGGGAGGGGCCTAGGTCGAACTCCCAGGTGTCGCCGTAGTGCCCGGCAGAGTTGTATGCATTATATCCCCCAAACACCACATACTTGCTCCTTGAAGCATCGAAGGCCATCGCCGTGTATATCCGTGGGGTCGGCGCCATTCCGGTCACGAGGCGGGTGGCGACCCCGTTCGCATAGGTCCAGGTGTGGTGAGGCGAGGGCTGCCCCCATGCAGGATCTCCATCGAGGAGCACAATGCGGCCGGTAGGCGATGCACTGCCAATCGCCCCGAGTAATGGGACTCGATCCACAGTGCTTCGCTGCACCCATCCATAACCACTCCACTCAACGAAGTTGACGCCGGAATAGTCGAATGCTGCTACCAATCTGCCCGCGCTCGCATCCCAGGCCATTGCTTGGGGAGTTATTGGCAAGGGACTCAGGTTGGTGCGCGATGACCACCCCTGTGCATTGAGCACCGCAAATGCCTGGATGTAGGAGTTAGCCCCGAGTATTCCAACCACCACTGCCTCCTGCCGATTGGGGTCATATCCGACCGCAGCAGGACCATAACCGCCAAGACAAGGCATACCTGAGTAGTCCGGAAAGAGGGGGAGAGCTATTGGATTGATCCAGTTGACTCCATCCCATTCCCATGCGGTCATGGTGAGATTGAGGTTGGTGACATCACCACAAACCAGCAGGAGCTTTCCAAGACCTGCATGGAACAACAGCTTGCCCAAGCTACATGGAGTTGCACCGCGGTTTACCCATTGCACTCCATCCCACGACCAAGCATCAGCGAGCGCGTTGCATGGAGAAGAACTCACCCCCCCCACCATCAACACATACCCCCTCACCGGGTCATAGCACATCGAGTGCCCATACCTCGGGCTCGGCCCACCCGGCCCCGTGCGATCCACCCAACCCTGCGCAACAACCTGCGCCCCGACAACCAACATCAAACCCGCAAGCCACGACTTCATCTCTGCCTCCTTGGTAGGGCGGGCACTTTGCCACAGACCATCGCAGCCAGCAACCAACGCCCTGGCTCCCTGCCTTCCCGACCCCTTGCGTAGAACCGCACCTGCCAACCGAAGTGCGTGCGCGGCTGCGTCGCAATCAAACAACACCTGTCACAAAACGTCGGGCCAATCCTTCTGCCCAAGACCAGGTCCGACTCGGGTCTCCAGCCCTGGAACTTCTACGATCCCTGCTAGACTCCGCACGTGCTCGATCCCTCGCCCACGATCCTGCCCGGGTTGCATGCCGGAATGCCTGCGACGCAAGACGCGCAAGGCATCTGGGCTGCATCCCCGCTCGCCTTCGTCGTGGTCGATGGCGATGGCATCGTGCAGACGACCAACCCGGCGGGCGAGCGGCTCTTTGCCCGCGACCAGCACGGCCTGCACGGGCGTTCGTTCCAAGAACTCGTCGACCCGATGGACCGCGGCGCCGCCGACGACATGCTGCGGCGGGCCCGGCAGGGTGAGATTCCAGCGCGCCAAGAGGTCCGCTTCCTCCGCCCCCACGCGGCCCCCGTGGTCGGCGGCCTGAGCCTCGCGCGCATGGGCGGCCACACCGACGGCCGCACGATCGCGGTGATCCGCGACTTGACGCACGAGCAGACGCTGCGACCCAATCTGCTGCAGACCGAGAAACTGGCCGCCATGGGCGCGGTCGCTGCGACCGTCGCGCACGAGGTCAACAACCCGCTGATGGGCGCGAGCAGTTCGCTGCAGACACTGCGGCTGATGCTGGTCGGCACCGAGAAGCGAGAACTCCTCGACACCGCGCTCGCCGAGATCGCGCGAGCCGCGCGCATCGTGCAGGACCTGCGTCAGTTCGCGCATCGGACCGACGACGAGAAGCAGAAGCTCAACCTCGCGGACCTCCTGCAGTCGGTGACCAAACTGCACACTTCGACGCACGGCCACGTCATCCCTGTCGTCGTGCAATGCGCGCCCGACACTCCAGGCATCATCGGCGTGCGCAATCACTTGTTGCAAGCCTTGCGCAACCTGATGCGCAATGCGCACCAGGCGATGGAATCCACTCCTCCCGAGCGCCGTTGCATCACGCTGCGGACGAAGAGGCGCGGCGCCGACGCGGTTTCGATCGAAGTCGAAGACCGCGGCCCGGGCGTGCCAGCGGACCTGCGCAACCGCATCTTCGAGGCCTTCTTCTCGACCAAGAACGCCACCGAAGGCACGGGGCTCGGACTGACGGTCGTGCAAGCGGTCGCGGGTTCGCACGGCGGTCGCATCGACCTCTTGGACACGCCCGGCGGCGGCGCGACGTTCACGCTCGTGCTGCCTGCGTGTGCGGACGAACCCGCGCTTGCGCCGCAGCCGCAGGCCGTGGACGCACCAAGCCTGCCGGATGGCGTGCGACTCCTGCTCGTCGACGACGAAACGGCGATCCGCTTTTCGGTGGCGCGCTTCCTGCGACGAGTCAATCCAACCATCACCGTCACCGAGGCCGCCGATGCCGACGCCGCGATCCTGGCGTTGCGTGAGCACACCTTCGACGTGGTCTTGCTCGATCGACACTTCCCCGGCGGCGGCGACGCGACGGTCTTGCACGAGATGGCCGCGATCCAGCCGCAGCTCATTCCGGGCACGATCCTGATGAGCGGCGCGCTCGATCAAGACGCCCACGACACCATCGGCCGCGGTTGCGGCACAGTGCTCAACAAGCCCTTCGACCTGCGCACGCTGACGCGCACGATCACGCAGATGGTGCAGCGAAGCTGAGCCCCGCGCTCAGCGTTGCGCGCGGACGACGGGCTTGCCCGAGGCGCTTGCAAGGATGCTGAGGAACCGAAGAAGCTCGTCTGGCTGCCATTCGATATAGCGACCAAAGGTCACCGTCTCGCCGTCGCGGAACGACAGGCGCAAGGTCGAGCGATCGACTTGCCTGCCGGTCAGCGCCACAAAGGCGGCCACGTGCTCGATGCCTTCGAGTTGGTCCCAGCTGCGACTTCGATCCGCTTGCCACGGCACGTCGCGCCACGACACGCCGTCACGGAACACCGTCACGTGCTGGTCGCGCAGGCCCATGTGCACGAACACCGCGAATGCCAGCACCACATAGGCGACCTTGCGCGTGATCGGCCGCGGATCGAGCCGACGGAAGTTCGCGGCGCTGCGCCACAAGAAGTGCTGCAGCGTCGGTGGCTTCACCATCCGCGCGGCGAGCGGATACGCGACATAAGCCGCGACGCCGAGCGCGAAGAAGAACGGGCCGAGCCAACGACCTGGGCCGTCGCAAGCGCGGTGCTGCGCGAGCGCGAGAGGCGCCACCTCAGGCGGGACGAGTGACAACCGCCAGCCCGCGAACATGCCGATCCCCAGCGCCAGCAGCACGCTGGCCGAGTTCGTGACGTAGTCCAAGAGGCGCGGCACGAAGGCGGGGTCCGGCTCTGCCAGCGTGGGGTAACGCGACTTGGACAAGGCCCAGACCAAGAGGCCCAGGACTGCTGCCTGCACGAGGGCCGCCACGAGCTGGACGCAAAATTCGATCACCGTGCGCCGCATCGGAGCCTGTGCGCCATGGCGCGTCCAGCGACGCACGGCGTCCCAAACGTGACATTGACGATCGCCGCGTCTCGCGCCTCCCTCACCGCTGGCTTCATCGCTACGCTGGTCGGGCCCGGCCAACCGCCGCGGCGAGGCCCGCCATGACGAACGCGCATTCCCTCGATAGTTCGCGCCGCGACTTCCTCCGCAGCACGGCGATGGCCGCGCTCGCGCTGCCGCTCGCCGACGGCTCGCTGCCGCGCTTCTTGCCGCGTCGCACCGCGTCACCGCAGCCGATCGCGCGCAAGACGAAGCACGTCGTGCTCATCGCCTTCGCCGGCGGCGTGCGCAGCAAGGACGTGATCGGGCAGAAGGAGAACGCGCCCAACCTGCATCGCATCGCGCAGAACGGCATCCTGCACCCGGGCCTTCGCTGCGCCAACGTCGGCCACTACGGCGCCGCGCTGTCGATGTTCACCGGCAACGTCGAGGCGCTCGGCATCCGCGACGACGGCCGCGGCGTCAACCCGACGGTGTTCGAGTATCTGCGCAAGGACGCGGGCATGTCGGCGAGCGACTTCTGGTTGTCCACGAGCAACGGCGCGCAGGGCAAGCTATTCGCCTACAGCGACCACCCGGACTATGGCGCGTCGTTCGGCGCCAACGTGTTGGACGGCGAAGGCATCTTCAACGTCGAGTTCAAGAAGGTGCTCGACCAGTTCGGCAAACCGCGCGCCGACGGCGACAAGGAGGCGGCGCTGCTCGACGAGCTCAACGCCGCGCTGGACCCGACCGCGTTGCAATCGCTCGAAGGCGGCAAGGTCGACGCGCAGCACGTGCGCCGCATCGAGAAGTTCATCCTCGACGAACTCACCGGCGGCACGACCAATCTGACCGGCCCTGGGAGCGGCGACGCGAAGGCGATCCGCGTCGGCGGCAACATCCTGCGCACCTTCCGGCCGCGCGTGCTCGGCATCACGCTGCAAAACGCGGACATCGCGCACGGCAGCTACAACGGCTACGTCGAAGTCATCCGTCGCAACGATCAGGAGGTCGGCAAGCTCTGGGACTTGGTGCAGCAGGATCCCGTGCTGAAGGACACGACGACGCTGCTCGTGTGCCCTGAGTTCGGCCGCGACAAGGACCTCAACGAGCGCAACGGCCTCGACCACGGCGACGGCAGCGACGAGTTGAACAAAGTCTTCCTGGTCGGCGCTGGCCCGGACTTCGCACGCGGCAAGACGCTGAAGGGCGAGGGCAAGACCGTCGACCTGTGCCCCACCGTGCTCGCCCTGTGCGGTCAAAAACCCAATGCGATGGTCGGCGGCAAGACCATCGACGGCGCCTTCGCGTGATTCGTAGTCCCCGCTCGCGCCGTCGAGCCATTGCCACAACGCTGCTCGCCGGCGCGGCCGTGCTGCTCGCGTCGATCGGTGAGCGCGACGCTGAGACTGCGGCAGCGCGCGCGTTGCAGCGCACGCTCGGCGCGAACAGCGAGGGTTGTGTCGAGTGCCACGCCGGCATCGAGGAGATCCATCCCGGCTACAAGCTCACCTGCGTCGACTGCCACGGCGGCGATGGCACTGCCACCGAGAAGGACAAGGCGCACGTGCTGCCAAAGCAGCCGCTGCCGTCCGACGAACGTGTGCTGCCGCGCAACTTCGAGCTGTTGTGGCAGCGCTTCGTCAATCCCTCCAACCTGCGGGTCGCCAAGCAAGTCTGCGGCGACTGCCACGACCCGCTGGTCAAGGACGTGCTCAAGTCACTGCACGCGACGACCTGCGGACACCTTGGCGACGGCTTCTACGAGCACGGGCTCACCAAGACCAAGACGCCATCCTTCGGGGTCTTCGGCGAGACCGATGACGATGGCGAAGTGCCAGAAGGCGCGCTTGCCGCCGTCACGCAAGTTCCGGCGCCGGGCGACGGCGGCAAGGACCGCATCGAGACGCACTTTGCCGACCTGCCGCGCAAGGCGTGCATGCAATGCCACCTGTGGAGCGAAGGACGCGCCGTGAAGGGTCGGCTCGGCATGGACGGCGACTATCGCGGCGAGGGCTGCGCCAGTTGTCACGTGACCTACGCCGACGACGGGCGCAGCAAGAGCGGCGACCGCACGATCGACAAGAACGAGCCGGGTCACCCGCTGCAGCACCGCTTCACCAACAAGGTGCCGACCGACACGTGCGCCAAGTGCCACTACGGCGACGCGAGCATCGGGCTCTCGTTCCAGGGCAAGGCGCAGGTCGTGCCCGGGATGCCAGCGGGTCCCGACGTGCCCGGCACCACGGACACGCTGAAGAACGGCGTGTTCTACATCGAGGACAAAGAACTCACGCCGCCCGATGTGCACCACCAGCGCGGCATGCACTGCATCGACTGCCACACCGCCCAAGACGTGATGGGCGACGGCAACATCTGGCCGCAGATGGACCACGCAGTCGAGATCGAGTGCACGAGCTGCCACGGCACCATCGACTCGGTGAGCGACCTCCGCACGCAAAAGGGCCGCCGCGTCGAAAACCTCGTCCGCGAAGGCGAGCGCTTCTTCCTCGTCAGCAAGGTCACCGGCAAACGGCACGAAGTCACGCAGAGCAAGCACGTCGTCGATCCGCAGCATCCGTCCTACAACCCGCGCGCGGCCGCGGCGATGACCGCGGACCACGGCCGTCTCGAGTGCTACGCCTGCCATGCGTCGTGGAACGTCGACTTCTTCGGCTTCCACTTCGACCGCAACGAACAGTTCACGCAGCTCGACCTGCTCTCGGGCCGTCGCACGCCAGGCCGCGTGACGACGCAAGAGAAAGTCTTCGCGACCTTTCATCAGCTGCGCCTTGGCTTCAACCACGAAGGCCAGATCGCGCCCTACATGGTCGGGTTCTCCACGATCGGCAGCTTTCACGACGACAAGGGTCGAGCCTATGTGGACCAGGCCCTGCCGCTCTCGGCGCAGGGACTGTCGGGCGTGACGCTCGTCCCGCACCAGACGCACACGACGCGCAACGAGGCGCGCGACTGCGTCGAGTGCCACCGCAGCGGCGTCACGTGGGGCCTGGGTTCGACCAACTTTCGCGTCGCGCGCGAGTTCGCGTTCGCGGTCGACGGCAGCCGCTTGCTCGTTCAGGCCTTCGACAAGAAGCAGCCGGCGCGCAGCGCGCTGGTGGCCGAGTTGCCGCTGCCGTCGCCGCCGCGCACGATCGCGTTGCGCATGAACGCAGTGCGCGGGCAGGCCACGCATGCCTACGTCGGTTGCGAGGACGGCACGCTGCTGACCATCGACGTGACCAGCCCAGCGCTGCCGAAGATCGTGTCGAACGAGGCGGTCCTGGTCGACCCGCGACGCATGGTCGCGCAAGGCGACTGGTTGTTCATCGCCGACGGGCCAGGAGGGCTCGTGACGTTCGACCTGCAGAAACCCGACAAGCCGAAGCTCGCCGGCGCGATGCCCAGCGTCGAGGCGCGCTCGCTCGCCGTGCAGTGGCCGTGGCTCTATCTCGCTGACGGTCCCGGCGGTCTCGTCGTCGTCGACATCGCCGAACCGGACAAGCCGCATGCGCTGGCGCAGGTCGATTGCAACGCCGAGTCGACGCGACCTGACGACGCCACCGACGTCGCGGCGTTGTTTCAATACTCGCGCACGCGGTCAAGAGACGAACTTGGCGAACGCCTCGAACGCACGCAAGCGCGCAGCATCATCGCCGTCGCGTGCGGACTCGATGGCCTTCGGCTCGTCGACGTCAGCGAACCAACGTCGCCGCAGACCTTGCACGGCGACTTGCACAAGCGCGTGTTCCGCTTCGATCGCGGCGACATCCGCGGCGTCGCATTCAACTCGCAGTTCGACCTCGGCAGCGAGGGCGGCGGCATCAAGAGCCGCGAGCGCGACTACTTGTTCGTCTACGAGGAATACGGCCAGGACGACAACCGGCAGTATCGACTCCGCGCCTTCGACGTCACCGACGCGCTCGCGCCCTCGGCAGCGCCCGGCAATGGCCTGCGCATCGGCCGCGCGCCAGGACGGCTGCAGGTCGTGCGCGCCTACAACGCTCCATTTCTGCAGCAGTTCGTGCTCGCGATCGGCTCGGGCGGAATGGCGACGCTCGTCGATGCGAGCAAGATGCCCACCGGCCTGCAACCGCTTGCGGAAGTCCCCGGCGCGTCCGGCGTGCGCGACCTCATCGTGGAGGAATTCGCATTCGACCGCTTGCAGGACGAACGCGGCCGGTGGGAGAAGGACATCAGCCACGAGGACTGTCGCTACCTGACGGTCGACGAGATGCGACGAGTGCTTGCGGCGAAGGTGCCGGTGCGCCGCGAGGCCGAAGGCCGTTACGGCAAGATCGAGTCAATGCCGACCAAGGGGCCGACGACCCCGCGGAGCGGCACCAAGGAGAAACCGAAATGACTGCCCCTACGCCAGCTCCCATGCGCGTCGCCGCCGCGATCCTGCTCATGCTCGCGCCGCTCTGCGGGCAGGACGACGCGAAGTTCCTCCAGGCAGCCTTCGTGCGCATGGATGCCGACAAGGATGGCATCGTCGTGCGCGCCGAGTTCCCAGGCAGCGATCGTCAGTTTGCCGCGATCGACGCGGACAAGAACGGCAAGGCCACGCTTGCCGAGTTCTCCGCGAGCGAAGTGGGCAAGGGCCTCGTGCGCGCGCGCTACCGCAGCAAGGACGAGCCTCGCGAGCGCACGACCTCCAAGGAACTGATGGTCCGCCGGTTCGACGCGCTCTCTCGCGTCGACCAGAACGATGACGGCAAGGTCACGCGCGAAGAGTGGAACGGCGCGGAGATCGCGTTTTTCGAGCTCGACCTCGACCGCAACGGCGTTCTCGACAAGCGCGATCGTTCTGAGGCGGAGGCCGAGGCTCCGCCCACCGCCGAAGAAATGCCCGAGCCCAAGGGCGACCTCTACGGCGTCGACGAGTGGATGCGGCGCTTCGACAAGGACGGCAATGCGCTGCTGTCGAACAAGGAGATCACCGACAAGTGGCTGCGCGCCGCGCTGCCCTTCGGCGACAAGGACGCCGACGGTTCGCTCTCCGAGTCCGAACTCCGCGAGCTGCTTGCAGAAGCGATGCGCCGCCGCGAGCAAGGGAACGTTCGCCGGCAGCGACCGCGGCCCTACGACGTGCCCTTCGACGCCTGGGACAAGGACGACGACGAGAAGGTCCGCCAAAACGAGTGGATGGGGCCGCTGTCTCTGTTCGCCCAGCTCGACGCCGATCGTGACGCCGCGGTCAGCCGGGACGAGGTGCTCCGATACCGAAAGCGGGTGCTCGGCAACGACTTCGTCGAACGCTTCGATCTCGACGGCGACGGCAAGGTGACGCTCGACGAATTCGCCGGCCCGACTGGGGCATTTCGCCGCGCCGATCGCAGCGGCGACGGCACCGTGACACGGCAGGATCGCTGACCTCCCGCCGCCTCGCCCCGCCCGCGCCAGTTCGGGCGGACCAACCAACGCATTGACGGATGCCCGGGCCCGGTGCATCCTTCTGCGCATGAAGAAGCTCGCCTATCTCGGAATGTTCCTCCTCGCCGCCTGCTCGTCGTCGCCCAGCAATGCCCAGGCAGCCGCCTCGGGCAAGAGCTGCTGCAGCGAAGGTGCTGCGGCCGAAGCCAAGAGCTCGTGCTGCAGCGAGGGCGCTGCGGCCACGAAGAGCAGCGAGGCCTGCTGCGAAGAGAAGAAGAACTGAGTCTGCGCGCTCGTCGCGCAGTCTGACCGGAGCCTGACGCCCCCTCACGGGTTCGCGCCAGGCTTCGTTCGTTTTGGGGCCCGGTCGATTTGCGTCAGCGGCCGGCGGTCATCAGCACCGCGTTGAGCACGAACAGGTCCATGCCGTCCGCGAAGCACCGGATGCACGGATCTTCAACGAAGGCCACGACGTGGCCGCGGCGGTGCGGCTGGTGCATGAGCCATGCCTTGTTCGCGAGTTGCTTCTTCGTGCCTTCGAATACGAAGCCTGACAGCAGCAACTTTGGTTCGTCCTCGTAGACCGCGACGTTGGTCCCGGTGTCGAGTTTGATCGGCGCATAGATGCGACTCGATTCGTGCACGACATTGGCCGCTCCCGAGTAGCCAAATCCGAGCCAATGCTCGGCGTCGACGCGCACCCTTACGATCGCGCCCGGGGTCGGCGCAGGCTCTTCCTTGTCGGGCTGAATCGCGCGCTCGTAGTCGAAGGGCTCCGGCGCTTTGTCCTCTGGCTTCTTTGCTTCAGCAGCGGGTTCTTTCCCCGGCGCGCCTTCAGCGTCCGGCTTGGTCTCGTCTGACGTCGCCGCCTTCTTCGGTCGATCGCGATCCTCGGCTTTCGTCGCCAGCAAGCCGACACCATCGCTGTTGAGCCAACGGGTCGCAGCGCCGATCGTCACGAGCACGCCGCCCTGGTCCACGAAGCGATGGATGGCTTCTGCGCCAGACTTGCCCAGCTCACGCGCGTAGTCGCCGCCTTCAGGCAAGACCAGCACAGTGAAGCGATCGAGTTCGGCGCGCGCGAGGTCGCGCGTGCGAATCACGGTGACCGGCACGCCATAGCGGCGTTCGAGAATGTGCCGCACGGCGCCGGCCGACGTCGGCGTCGTCGGCGCGTCCCATGCCATCGCGACGCGCGGCGCCTTCAGCACATGCGAACGGTTGCTGCCGAAATCGATGCCCGACTCCACCCACGACGCATCGACGCCGACGACCTCGACACAATGCGCGCGGCTCTGCTCCAGCATCCGTTCGTGCAGACCCGCGGGTTGGTCCTGCGTGCGCACGACCAGCGAGCCCGCCGGGAAGTCCTTGCCGCCAGCGCGAAAGGCCTTCTCCTGCGATCGCACGCGCACGCCATGCCGCAGCAAGTCCGCAAGCAGCGCGCCGGCTCCGTTCTGGCCCCAGGCGATCAGGTAGGCGACCTTGGGTTGCACTTCTGGAAACGAGGCGACGAAGGTGGACCCCGTCTCGTCTTGGGCGATGCGCACCAAGGAACCGCGCGAGTTTGCCGAGCACACATGCGTCTCGACGCCGAACAACAGCGGCAGCGACCAGCCCGTCAGATCGTAGAACTCGAGATCCTGCCGCCGCTTCTCGCGCGCGCGTTGCTCGGCGACGAAGGCCTCGTCCATCGCCATGTGCGGCAGGAGCAACACCGATGCGAGCCGATTGGGCTGCGCCGTGCGCACCACGAGAGATCCTGCAGGGAATGTCGCGGCGATGGGTTCACCGCCGAGCAAAGGTCGCGCGGCGTCATTCTCGATCGGCGTCGTCGCCACATGCGCCTCGATGCCGTTCTGCAAGAGCAACTGCGCCAAGCGCCGCAAGCGGGAACGGTCCGCCGTGGCCGTCGCCGGCATCACGAACTCGCGGCAGGCGCCGGACTCTCCATCGGCAAGCGCCTTGCGCCGGTAGTCGACGAAGCCTTGCATCGCCTCGCGCCGCCCCTTCGCGAGCGTCTCCAGCGTCGCCATCGACGCCGTGAAGTTGCGGTCGATGCCGTCCTGCATCGTGACCTTCGACTCATCGCGCTTGCGGTAGACGAGTCCCCGGGCCGACGCCATCTCGTAGGTCATTCCGACCGAACCGTGGAAGGTCGGCCAACCCTCGCCGTAGCCGGGATAGAACGAGTCGAACTCTTCGCGCGTGAAGTACTCGTAGCCCTGCTCGTCGAAACGCGCCGCGTTGTTCTTGCCGTAGCGCTCGAGCCATTGCCGTTGCGCCGTTGTGATCTCGGGATTCAGCGGCTTGGCGGGAGGCGCGAAGTAGTAGGTCGAGTCACCGCCCATCTCGTGCACGTCGGCATAGACCAGCGGCCACCACTGCAAGAATGCGGCGACTCGGGCGCGCGTTTCAGGCTGCGTCTGCGCGAACCAGTCGCGGTTCATGTCGAACAGATCGTGGTTGACGCGACCACCGGGCCAAGGCTGCGTGTGCTCCGCCGCCGCGGGATCCTCGTCGGCGACGATGCCGCGCGCAGCGCGTGTGGCATGCACGAAGCGATCGCGCCCATCGGGGTTTTGCAACGGATCGAGCACGACCACGAGGTCTTGCAAGATCGCGTCGACAACGGGGTCGCCCTTCGCGGCGGCCAGATGATGCAGCACGCGCAGGCACGCCTCGCTGCCCGAGGGCTCGTCACCATGAACGCAATACGCAAGCCACGCGACCGCGGGCATCGACTCGACGATCTGACGTTGCCGTTCGGCGCTCAGACTACGCGGATCCGCGAGTTCGGCCATCGCAGCTCGGATCTCCGGCATGCGAGCGTGATTCTCCGGCGAGGCGACGACGACGTAGGCTAACTCGCGTCCCTCCACCGAGCGTCCGTAGGCGACACGCGCAACCTTGGTCGAAGCCGCGTCGATCGCCTCGAGCACGCGCGCGATCTCGGCGTGCGTGCTGACTTCGTCGCCAAGCGCGCGCAAGAGCGTGGCATCAGGCGTCGGAATCGACGCGTCGAGCACAGGCTTCGTTGCGGATTGCGCCGGCACCTGCTGGCAGCAGAGCAGCAGGAGAGGCGAACAGGCGAGGAACACGGCATGGAGGAGTCGACGCATGGCGCGAGGATCGTGCCGCCGCAGCCATGCCTCGCGCAACCGTGCGCAGCGCGATCAGCGCCGCGCTTTGTCTTCGACGCGGCGCGATTGTGGCGCGCGCGCCATCTCGGCGGCGATTTCCGCGGCGATTTCATGGGCCCGGCTCTCGCGGACGCGACGCGCCACCTGCAGCACACCCGTCACGTAGAGCGCTGGCGAGCACCCCTCGATCGCTCGTTGCAGCATCCACCGCACCGCGTGCTGCTCGCGCGCAAAGCGATCGACGAGCGCGAGCGCGGCCATGGCCGACGCCTCGTCGGTGATGCTCGGAGCCACGTCGAACACCTCGGCTTCGTGACCGCGACGCAACGCACGCATGCAAAGTGGCAACAACTGCCGCACCGTGCCGTCGAGCACGACAAAACCCCGACGACGTTCGTCCTGCGCAGTGCCGGCTGTGTTGACGAACTTCGGCACGAGCGGGCGCAGCAACCGCGTGCGTTCGCCGTCGTCCGGCAGCAAGTCGTTGAGCGCGCGAACGAAGGCGGCAATCACGGGGCAAGCACAACGAGGCTGGTCGCTGTGGGCCTCGCCGGCAAGCCACGCGACCATCTCCATCGCGCACATGCCGTCGTCGCGACGATCATGCGCGCCGCGGCGGAGTGGGTATTGGTCGTGAATACGGATCATGGTTGCAGGCTCCTTGACTGGCCCTGACCGAGGATACCCCTTCCAAACGAACGCGCCGGGCAGCGGCACGCAGCGCGCTGACCATCGCGCTCACTTCACCATTGCGCTCTGCGGCAACGCGTCGACGGCGGCAGCGGGTGCTGCAAGGCCAAACCACCACGCCGCCAGCACGGCGCCAAGGCCAGGCGTGATGGACTCATCGAGCACGATGCCGCGCTGCAACATCGGTCCCACCGCCAGAAGGGGCACGCGACGGTCGTACTCGTGCGGGGTTCCGTGCGAAGCCGGCAACGATGGCTCCAGCCAATACGGTTCAACGACGATCAACACGTCGCCAGCTCGTTCATGCGCCGCGTTTGCAAGCGCAGCAATCGTTGGATCTGCGTCGGCAACACGGCCCTCCACCTCCTGGCGCGAGTAACCCCGGCGGACACCTTTGGCCTTCGCGCAGGCCGCAGCAGCAACTTCGCACGCCCGCGAGAACGCGTCCGTGGAGCTGCGCGTGCCGCGCACGGCGTCAATGCGCGCGCGGTCGAGCACGAGGGAGTATTCGCCGGCGTGCGCGACGTAGGGACCAGCAGCGGCGCCGAACTCAGCGCGCAGCGCCTGCTCCGCTGCGGCCTTGCAGTAGGTGTGGATCAACGAACGTCCGCCGCCGAGCCCGCGCGCCATTGCTGCCTCGGGCGGCAATCCGATGCCATGGTCCGCGGTCAACACAAAGGCATACGCGCCGACGCCGACCTCGCGATCGAGCGCGTCGAGCAGGGTCGCAAGCTGCCGGTCGATGCGCAGCAACACGTCGCGCGCCTCGACACTGTCCGGGCCAAAGTAGTGCCCGACCGTGTCGAGCGCGGCGAATGCGACACAGAACAGGTCCGCGTGCTCGTCTTTGCCAAGCTGCTCGCCTGCCAGCGCGGCCACCGCGCACTCGAGGACGAGTTCATTGCCGACCGGCGACACGTAGGTCTCGTTGTGGAAGGTGACCCCGGGGGCCACACCGCCACCGCGCAGTTCCGCCGGCAGGGTGCGCGCGTTGGTCGTGAAGTGCGGCGCCTCGAATGGGCGGTCATCGACGAGACCGGCGTAGGCTGGCTCGAGCGCGAACCGTTCCCACTTCCACCCAAACCACTGCTTGGGCAGATCCTTCGCGTTGAAGTCGAGCAACCACTGCGGCGGCACATCTCCCCACCGCGCGTTGGTGACGAACCGACCCGTCGCGTTCTCGAACCAGACAACCGCATCCGCTCGCGCACCGGCCATCAGGATCGCGGAGCGGTCCTTGTGCGCGACAGCCACGATCTTCGCGCTCGGGTCTTTCGCATCGAGCAGATCGCCGATCGTCGGCAGGAGCATCCTGCCCGGACCCCGCCCTTGGCCCTCGGGGAACGCAGCGATTGGCGCTCCTGCTGCGTCCCCGGCGCAATAGGCCTTGGTCCCGGTCGTGCGGTCATACCACTCGTTCTTGACGATGCCGTGGCGCACGGCCGGCGCGCCAGTGCCGATCGTCGCGTGCCCAGGTCCGGTCTCAGTGCAGGCATGGGTGAATGCGCATGCAGAGAACCACACGCCTTCGTCCAGCAGTCGGCGGAAGCCGCCACCTTCCGCGAAGTGCGGCCGCGCCGCCTCGAACACCCAGCTTGCAAGTTGATCGACCGAGCACAGCACGACGAGCTTGGGCCGCCCAACACGCATCGGCTGCGGCGTCGGTGGTTGCGGCGCTGGCTGCTGCTGCTGCTGCTGCGTCGGGGGATCCTGCGGCAGCGCGACTGCAGGCCGCTCGCCTTTCGTGCACGCGAGCAAGCCAGTCTGGAGGAGCGTCGCGATCGCGATGGCAAACGGAGCAAGCCTCACGAGAAGGCCTTCGCCACGCGCTCGATCGTGCGCCACGGCAGCAAACCCAGGTGATAGATCGACACAGCATGGATGCCATGCTGCGCGCAGAGATCGCGCAGTAAGCGCAGGTCGTCATCTGTCTGATACTGCGGTGCGCGCGGATGCAAACAGAGGCGCAGCGATGGCCGCTGCGCGACTGGCCTCGGCGGCACGACGCCGTCGCCGTTCGCGGCGAGCAAGTGCGGCAGCGCAGACGCGACCTCGGCGGCCTTCTCGCCATAGACGGTCATGGCGCACTCCTGCACGACGCCACCGACGATCGGGAATGGCAGCGCTGCGTTGCCGCGCAATGAGTCGTAGTTGGCCTGCGCGCACAAGATCGGCGCGCCTACGCCCAGCTTCTGCATGGGCAACAGCAACTTCATCAACGACAGGGTGCGCGCGCCGAGCAGCGCCAGCGCCGCGGGGCCAAGTTCTGCGCGCAAGCGCTCGACGAGTTGCTGCGGGCTCGCCTTCTTGCCGACGGCCGCCATGCAATCCTCGGCGAAGCGAGCTTCGAGCAGCACGCGGATCTTGCGCCGCAATCCCACGATCGCGTCGTGGCCGAGCGGCGCGGACTCGACCTTCATCGTCGCCATGGCCTCGATGCAACTGTCGCAGAAGCACGCGGACATCAGCACGTCGATGAAGGCATCGGCTGGAAACGAGTTCTTGTCGTGATGCGACGAGTGGCGATGGCCCAGGGAGAGGATTGCCTCCAACTCGATCGCATGCAGGCCACGGTGCGCACGCAGGTCGGAGACCATCGCTTGCGCGTAGCATTGCACGTGCTCGTTGCCATGGCACAGCGAGTAGGTGTAGGCGTCGCCAAAGGCGTTCTGCACGCAGCAGTCCCGGTTCTGCTCGCCAAGGCGCGTGTTGTGGGTCAGCACGGCCCACGCGCGCGCGCGCAAGCCATGCTCCGCCGCGTGCTCGCACAACCATTCGAGCGGTGTCGGCTCGCCTTCGCGCACTTCGCAAGACGGCAGCGGCACAAGGCGGCCGTAGTTGGCGCGCGGCCGGTAGTGCACCGTGCCGTCTTCGAGGAAGCGCACCCTGCTGTCCGGCTGCCACGGCGTGAGCCAACGTCCCGCGTGGTAGCTGACGGCGAGCGCCACGTCGCGAAAGCCAAGGTCCGCAAGTCGGCGCAGGCCGCCATGGGCCGGCAGCGCGCGGAGGTCCCAGGGATGCGCGTAGATGCCGAGATCCATCGCGAAGACGGTAGCGACGCCCGGCAGGCGCGCCAGCGGGCGCGCGCCGGCCGCGTCAGGAAGCGAGGGCGCTCAGGCGAGGGTCATGCCCTTGGGCAACCGCTTCTCTGAGATCTCTTGCAGGATCGCCGCGACGAACCCGTCGTAGGTCGGCGTGCCGAGCTTCTCAGCTTGCTGGTTCTGCCACGCGACCGTGCCGGCCTCGACTTCTTTCTGGCCCATCACCGCGAAGTAGTTCACGCGCGCAAGTCGCGCCTCGCGCACCTTCGCGCCGAGCATGTCGGCCTTCTCGTCCACGGTCACGCGCACACCGTGTGCGAGCAATCGATCCCGCAACGCGCGCGCCGCTTCGATCTGCGCATCGCTGATCGGCAGGATGCGGACCTGCTCCGGCGCGAGCCACAGCGGGAACTTGCCCTCGAAGTGCTCGATCAGGATGCCGAGGAACCGCTCCAAGGATCCGAGGATCACACGGTGCAGCATCAGGCAGTTCTTCTTGCTGCCATCCTCGGCCACGTAGGTCGCGTCGAGCCGATTCTTGCTCGGCAAGTTGGGATCGAGCTGAATCGTCCCGCATTGCCAGCCGCGGCCGATCGCGTCGAACAACGTG
>SXPK01000281.1 GCA_005776365.1 Planctomycetia bacterium | reverse complement strand
GAGTACTACAAGAAGCTCGGAACGGGCGGCGAGAAGAAGTGATGCTCGCGCAACGCGTGGCCTGGACGATTGTCGCTGTGTGCCATCTTGCCCTGTCGATCGCACGGGCGCAGTCGCCAGAAGTGGTCGTGCAGACGATCGACGGCCGCTCGCTGAAGGGTGCTGTTTCGTTCGACGGCGTGCGGTTGACGGTCGGTGCGAACACGATCACGCTCGGCGACGCGATGTCGCTGCGCGTTGACGAATCGGCGCTGGAGAAGACCAAGCCAGTCAGCTTCTGCGTCTGGCTCCGCTCCGGTTCGGTGATCCCGTGCTCGCGCATCGACGGCGCCGCAGCCGATGGCAAGCAGTCGGTCGTGCGGGTGGATGGCGCGTCGGGCATCGCCTTCGAGTTCCCGTTGTCCACAGTCGCGGCGTTGAAGAGTCGCGCCAACGATCCACAGACGTTCGTCGTCGACCGCGCTGCGCCCGACGAGAACCTCGACTACCTCTATGTCGTGAAGGGCGGCGAACCACAGCGTTTCTCGGTGCTCGTCGAGGCGATTGGCAGCGGAGTCGCGCGCTTCGATCTTCGCGGCTCTCAGTATGAGTTCGCGCTGCACTCCGAGGACAGTGTCGCGGCGATCGTGTTCGGCAAGAACACGGGCTTTGCACCGGATCATGCCGTTGGACCGCGCGCGCAGGTTGCCTTGGTCGGTGGCGAGTTGGTCGGCGGCTCGCTGCTGTCGATCGACAGCAGCGGATTGCGGATGCGCCTCGACGAAGGCACTGAGTTCTCGGCTCGGCTCGCATTGGTTCGGAGCGTCGACGTCGCCAGCGACAGGCTTGCGTGGTTGTCGTCGATGTCTCCCAAGGTCGAGCAGACCGCTGCCTTCGATCGGTTGCCGATATGGACCGAGGGACGCAGTCCGGCTGGCCCCGGCATCAGGCTCGGCGGCGCGAGCTTTGCGCGCGGCTTCGTGCTCGTGCCGCGAACGAAACTGACGTTCGACATCGGCGGCCGTTACGACACGCTGGAGTGCGTCGCGGGTCTCGAGGATCGCTGCGGGCCGGTTGCGCATGCGACGATGCGGGTCCTGGCGGACGGCAAAACGATCTGGGAATCGACGGTGGCCCGTGAACGCGCCACGCCGATGCCGTTGCGCTTGCCGATCGTCGGTTGCAAGCAACTCACGCTCGAGGCTGATTTTGGCGACAACTTCGACCTCGGCGACTTCTGCGCATTTGCCGATGCGCGCGTCGTCGTCACGCAAGGGGCGCCAAAGTGAGCATCCCGGCATGAACGTCGCAGCCTGTTTGCTCGCCGTGACCGCTGCGGCAACTGCGCAAGATCCAAACGTCGCGGCAGTTCGCGCTGACGAAGCGCGGCGGGTCGAGATCATCGCGCTTTGCGCGCCAGCCGTCTGCTCGGTGATGGATCGCAGCGCGCCTGGCGGCGGCAGCGGCGTGGTATTCGATCCGCACGGCTACGTGCTGACGAACTACCACGTCATCGGAGCGCCGGACACCAACGCAAAGGTAGACAAGAAGGACGTCTTGCCAGCGCCGCCAGAGCCGCCGGCCGATGCGATCGCCAAGTGGCGAACCGAGAACGCCGCGGCCGACGACACAGCGCAGAAGCAGTTTGTCGCCGCGTGGCAGGAGGAGTGGAAGAAGCAGCATTGGCCCATCGGTACGCAGCACTGGCGCAACAAGAAGGTGGGGTTGCCGGATGGCGAGCAGTACGAGGCGGTCGTTCTCGGCGTCGACCCGGGAAGTGACCTTGCGGTGCTGCGGCTCGTAGGCAAGACACCGGACCAGCGCTGGCCGTGGCGACCGCTCGGCGATTCCAACGCGTTGCTCGTCGGCCAAACCGTTTTCGCGATGGGAAATCCCTTCTTGCTCGCGACGGACTTCACGCCGACGGTCACGTTCGGGATCGTGTCGGGAACGCATCGCTACCAGGAAGGTCAGGGCAATCGCATGCTCGTGTATCCCGACTGCATTCAGGTCGACGCGCCGATCAATCCGGGCAACTCCGGCGGTCCTTTGTTCAACGATGCCGGCGAGGTCGTCGGCATCAACGGCCGCATCTCGCTTGGCGATCGCGGTCGCGTCAACGTGGGCGTTGGTTTTGCGATCGCGAGCAACCAAGTGCGCAACTTCCTTCCGGAGCTGATCGCGGGTCGTCACGCCGAGCATGGCACGCTCGACATGAGCGCGTGGTTCATGCCAGCCAAGACGGGCTCCGAGAACCGTCACGGCGTGTTCGTGCAACAGCTGTTCAAGGACTCAGTCGCGGCGCTCGCCGGAATCCAGCTTGGCGACGAGATCGTGCGATTCGACGGCGAAGGCGTGCGCTCCGCCAATCAACTAGCGTCGCGCATCGGCGTGTTGCCGGCGGGGGCGTGGGTCGAGATCGGCTTTCGCTCCATCGACGGAAAAGGCGCGTTCGGCGAGCCGCGATTCGCGGATGTCAAACTAGCGCCTCTCGACACCGGCAGCAGCATCGACGCGCGCGCCGACGGCGAGCGGCTGGCGAGCCACGTAGAACGACGGCTCGCGACCAAGGCAGTTCGCGCGAAGCTGGCGGCTCGCTGGCAGGAGCCTGGCCGCAAGTTGCCGTCGCGCACGGTCGCGTTCGCGCTCGCCGATGCGACGGGTGCGACGTGGTCGCTCGTGCGTGATGCGCAGCGGCATTCGATCCGCATCGAACAGGCTGGCCGTGGGATCGTCGACGCGCCTGCGCTTGATGCGCTGTCCGCCGGGGATGCATCCCTCGTTCAACGTCATGTGCGTTGCAATCCGTTTGCGTGGATTGGCTGCGACACAGGCGAAAGGCTCGACGAGGCCTTGTTGGTCGGTGGCGCGCACGTGCTCGGTCGTCCGGCATTCCGTCTTGGATTCCCTGGCGACGGCGAGATGGAAGCGCTGCTGTTTGAGGACGGCTCGCCGGCTGGATTCACGATGCGCGATCCAGTGCGCAAGCAGAAGGTCGAGTTTCATTGCGATGGCACGCAGGCGCGATGGATCATCGATGGCCAATGCGTTCGCGGATGGAGGGTCACGCAGTCCACGCATGACGTGGACGTCGACCCATCCTTGTTCCGGAGACCGCAATGAGGGTCGCCCTGACGCTGCTGGCCGTCGCCGCATCGCTCTTGTCGCAGGAGCCAACGGCCCCGCCGACGCCGCCCGTTTCGCTGCGCGAAGCAGCGGCGTTTGCCGAGCGTGAGCCAGCGACTCAAGTCGAAGGAACGATCGAGCGACTGCTGCCGAGCATCGTGAAGGTGCAGGGCGCGTCGGGCTTTTCGACGATCGTCCCCTACGCAGCAGGCATCGTCGTCAGCGATCGCGGGTATGTCCTGACGCTGGATCAAGTGCTCGTGCAGAAGGGGAGCACCCGCGTTGTGCTTTACGACGGCACAGTGCTCGACGCAAAGTTGCTGCCAGAGGATGAAAGGCTTGGCGTGCGACTCCTCCGCATCGACCCCGATGAGTGCAAGGGCAAGCTGCGCCCGGTGTGGCCCATTGAGCACGGCCCTGCGTTTCATGTCGGCCAGTTTGTGGTCTCGCTCGGCAACTGCTTCCGCCTCGCTGAGTATTCGGAGAAGTCGTCCGCGACGTTCGGCGTGGTAGTCGGCAAGGCCAGCACCGCGCTGCGCTTCCGAATGACCGATGTCGACTATGACGGCGAGTTGATGCTCACCGATGCGTGCAACAACCCAGGCCACTATGGCGGAGGAGTGTTCTCCCTCGACGGACGCTGGCTCGGGATCAACGCGCGGTTGCTCGAGAGCAAAGAGACCAACACGATGCTGTCGGCCGCGATTCCCGCGCGCGACCTGCTGCCTTATCTGAAGGAGCACATCTTTGGGGAATCGCGTGAAGCGGTCCTTGTCGAAAGGAAGCTGGTGCGCACTGGCATCGTGTTGTTCCGCCAGGGTGGCCGGGCCTCGCCGCCCGCCTATGTCGACCGCGTCGATCGGGATTCTCCGGCGGCCTCAGTCGGGCTCCGGCCAGACGATCTGATCGTGCGCGTCGGCGAGTTCTCGGTGCGAACCTGCAAGGAGTTCGACGATGCGCTGGCAAAGTTCGTCCCCGGTCAGAAGGTCGTTGTCACGTGGAAGCGCGGAGCCAGCGTGATGCAGAGCGAGATCGAGCTCGCCGAGAAGCAGTAGTGACTGACGCCATCAACTGACTGCGATTCGGTAGCGAGCTGCGTCCAAGGCACGAGACGTCACGGTGATAGGAGGCGTGCCTGAGTTGCTGGTGCCCGTTGCTGCTAGCGGACCAAAAACACAAGGGCCTCGTGGCGGTGTCTCGCTGCAAGCGATCGTCGTCGCATCGCTTGCACCCTGAGTGGGTAGGATGTGACCGCACGCCTGGACCAAAGATGCCAACCGCCGTCGACATCGTGAAGTCATTCGCCCGCACTTCGTGTCAGTCGTTCGCACTTGTCGTCGTCGCTTGCTGCTCGATTGCTGCGAATGCAGATGCGCAGCAACGCGTCGGCGCAGATGAGTTCCTCCGACTCGAACCAGTGCTGCAGGCGTCCATGCACAAGGCCGCGCCGTTCGTGGTCACTGTCGAGACGTTTGGCGGCAGCCGTCGTGCGCTCGGCGACGATGCGCCCGTCGACTCGAGCATTCCGACGATGCCGCGACCGAAACAACAACCGAAACCGAAGGACCCGGACGACGAACCCGAGGACAAGAAGCCACTCGTCGCGGACGCGCAGGGGTTTCAGCAGTCGCAAGGTCGCAGCACCGGCGTCGTCTTGTCGCCGGACGGCTGGATCCTCGTCTCGCGCTTCTGCCTCAACTATGACCCGACGACCATCTTGGTCACGATCCCTGGCGGCGCAACGTTGCATGCAACGCGCAAAGGCGAAGACCAGAGCCGCGGCATCGCATTATTGAAGGTCGATGTCGTTGGCTTGCCGACGCCGAACTTCGTCGCCCCCTGTGATGTGCGCGTTGGGCAATGGGCCTTCGTGCTCGGCCGCACGTTTGGCGGCGATGAGCCGACGGTGCACTTCGGAATCGTGAGCGCCGTGCGGCGGCAGTTTGGTCGGGCGCTGCAGATCGACGCGTATACGTCGCCTGCCAACTACGGGGGCGCAGTGATCGACGTTGAAGGGAACGTGCTCGGCGTCGCGGTGCCGTTGTCGCCCGCTGGTAGAAACGCTGGTGTCGAGTGGTACGACTCCGGCATCGGCTTCTGCGCCACCATCGCGGACATCGCGCCCTTGCTGGAGCGCATGAAGAACAACGAAGTATTGCAGCGCGGTTGGCTCGGCGTGTCGCTCGATGTCGCGCACCTCGGGCCCGGTGCGAAGCTGTCGGGGACGCCCAAGGACGGGCCCGCAGCGCAGGCAGGCTTGCGCAAGGGCGATATCGTCACGCACATCGACGGCGTCGCGCTGCGCAACGGCGCGCACCTGCAGATGCTGGTCGGTGCACGAATGGCTGGCGAGCAAATCGCGTTGATCGTGCAGAAGAAACGCGATGAGACACCGCTCTCGGTGACGATTGCGCTTGCAGACCTCCCGGGTAGTGCAGACGCCGAGAGCAACGCTGTGGAGCTGCCAGCCGGGTTTCCGGTGCCAGAGCCCGAGAAGAAGTGAGCGCGTCGTTTGACGCTGACGCAGAACTCGGCGCGTTCCGCCGTGCGCAGCGTGAGCGCTGTCGTGCGCTGCGGCGAGGCGCCGGGCAAGCGCTGCGCGACGCCGTGGTCGCAAACGTAAACCGCGTGGTTGACGCGATGTTGCTCGAGCGGCCTCACGCGTGCATGGCGTTCTACTGGCCGATCCACGACGAGATCGCGTTGCTTTCTGCCATGCTGCGCGCAGCCGAGCGGGGTGCCGCGGTTGCGCTGCCGGTTGTCGTGGCGCACGACGCGCCGCTCGTGTTTCGTTCCTGGCGCAAGGACATCGCGATGGAGCCAGGCACCTGGAACATCCCTGTCCCAACGGCGACCGCTGTCGAGCTGGATCCATGCGCATTGTTCGTGCCTCTCGTTGGCTACGACGACGCTGGCTATCGCCTCGGCAACGGCGGCGGTTTCTACGATCGCACCCTCGCGGTGCGGGTGCCGAGGCCCTTAGCCATTGGCGTTGGGTTCGAGGCCTTGCGAATGCACTCGATCCGGCCTCACGATCATGACATGCCGATGGATCTCGTCGTCACCGAGGCATCGCTCGATGAGGCGCTGATTGCGACACGGCTTCGTTCGCGTCGTTGACAGCCAGTTGAAGAACGCACGCTGCCTGCGAGCCTGGCTTCCCTGCCGATCTCAGCATCGCCAGTGCTCCGCGGAATCCGCGGATTCCGCCGCGAACTCGCCCAGTGCCATCAGAATGCCTTGCTCCGCCTCGCTAGCAGGCCACTTGCGAAAGCACGCAATGCCGAGCGCGTGCGTGCTGTGGCGCCGAATCGCACCAGTCAGCTCGAGCCCTCGTGCATAAAGGCTGGTTCAGCGGCGTAGCCAACCGTCGAAATGACGGTGCAGGAATGGCATCACGCAATAGCCCATCACTGGCACGACGATCGCGGTCACGAGCAACGTGATCAGCGGCAGAGGCAGACGTGGCAGCAACAGCGGCAGCAGCAGCCAGAGCACCAGGGTGATGATCGGCCAGATGCCGAGCCATGTGAGTAGCACCGTTCGGTGGCGGCTTGGCGGCTTCACGGAGGACGACATGTGCTGCACAAATATGCGCGCCCTTCTTTCGGCGTTGGTCGCGCTCTTGTCCCGGCTACTTCGATTTTCGCGGGTCGGCGTGCCTTCCGTCGTGGTGCGAAGGCAGGCAGTTTTTGCGGTAGGGCGCGTCGAGGTCATGATGCTTGACCCGATGCCGTTTCGTCCTGGTCACCTGTTGGCGCTCATGCTGCTCGGCTGCGGCATCGCGCTCGGGCGCACGCAGCGCGGCGATGGCGACGGTCCAGTGATCGCGGCGGCACTAGCGGACCGAGTCGGTGCGGCTTGGCCGCGCGTGGTGGGTGAGGCAGAAATCCCGACCGCGCCTTCGCGCGTTGTCGCATCGTCGGTGTTCAGCGCCGAGGTCCTGCTCGAGCTGCTGCCGCCCCAACGGCTCGCCGGCGTCCATTTCCTCGCGGCGGATGCGCGCTATAGCCGTGTCACGGACAAGGCGGCATCGACGCGGTTGCTCGGAAGTTCGCCAGAACAGCTCGTTGCAGCGCGACCCGACCTCGTCGTGATCGACGAGTTCACGCTCGCGGACACTGCGATCTTGCTGCGATCGTTTGGCATCCCGGTCGTGCGCACACGACCGGTCGCGAGCTTCGACGACGTTGCGGCCAACATCCGGCTGCTTGGCTTCGCGACCGGCGCCGATGAGGAGGCCGAAGCGCTGTGCGAACGCATGTTCGCGCGTCGCGAAGCGATCCGCGAAGCCGGCAAGTCGCTCGGGGCGTGGCGCGTGATGAACTGCAACGGCGCGCTCGACACCTACGGCGCGCGGTCGCTGCTCGACGACGCCGTTCGCATCGCCGGCGCGTCGCATCTGCCCGCCGACCACGGCGTCGGCGGCTACTGCAAGCTCGACGTCGAGACCGTGCTGGGCTGGCGGCCCGACGCGCTGCTCGTCAGCGTCGGCGAGAACGACGACGCAGCATGGGTCGGTCAGCATCCGGGTTTGCGGCTGTTGCCGTGCGTACAGCGCGGCCGCGTCGCGCGCATTCCGGCGGCGCTGCTCAGCAGCACGTCGCATTACGCAATTGAACTGGCGGCGTTGCTGCAGCAGACGCTCGTCGATTGGGAGAAGCCGTGACCTCGCGCCGCGCGCCGATGCCGCTGTTGTCCGCGATGGCTGCGACGTTGCTGCTCGCGGCGATCGCGCACCTGTCGTGGGCGCCATCGGGCCCGGGCTTCTCGGCCGTGCTCGCCGCGCTGTTCGGCGACGGCGACGCGCTCGATCGCCAGATCGTGTTGCAGTTGCGGTTGCCGCGGTTGCTTGTCGCGGTCTTTGGCGGCGCTTCGCTCGGCCTTGCGGGAACGGTGATGCAGGCCTCGTTCCGCAATCCGCTCGCGTCGCCCGACGTCGTCGGAACGGCGGCAGGCTCCGCGTTCGGCGGCGCAGTCGCGATCGCCGCCGGCTACGCCGCGTCGAGCGTGTTCGCCGCGCCGGTCGCTGCGCTGTTCTCAGCAGTGCTCGTGACGACGCTCGTGTTCGCGTTCGCCGGAACGGGCCCGCGCTTCTCGGTCGCCGGACTGCTGCTCGCGGGCGTCGCGCTCAACACCTTGGTCGGCGCGCTGACGACGTTCGTCGTGACGTTCACGGTCGACAACTACTCGGCCAGCTCGAGCGTGCTGTTCTGGTTGATGGGCGGGCTCGACGCGCAGGACTGGAGCAAGGCGGCGATCACGCTCGGCGGCTTCTGCGCGTTCGGCCTGCCGCTCGCGGTGCGCAGCCGGCAGCTCGACCTGCTGACGTTGTCGGAGGAGAGCGCGTGGAGCCTCGGCCTCGACGTCGTGAACGCGCGGCGTTGGCTGCTGTGGTTTGCGTGCGGCCTCACCGCGGCGACGGTCGCCAACACCGGCGGTATCACGTTCCTTGGCCTCGTCGTGCCGCATCTCGCGCGCCTGCTCGTCGGGCCCGCGCACCGTGTGTTGCTGCCCGCATCGGCGTTGCTCGGCGCGGTCGTGCTGTTGCTCGCGGATCTGCTGTGCCGCGGCCTGCCGATCGCCAACTTGCGCCTCGGCGTCGTGACGAGCCTGTTGGGCGCGCCGTACTTCCTCTACCTCCTGGCGCGGCATCGCCGCGGGGAGGCGATGCGATGACGTTGTCGTGCACGTCGGTTGTCGTCCGCCACGGCGCGCGAACGGTGCTCGCTGGCGTCGACGTGTCGCTGCGTCCCGGCGAGCTCGTGCTGCTCGCAGGCAGGAACGGCGCGGGCAAGAGCACGTTGCTGCGCGTGCTGCTCGGCGCGCAACGCCCTGACCAAGGCGAGGTCGCGCTCGACGCGCAGCCGATCGGCACGTTCGAGGCGACGCATCGCGCGCGGCGCATCGCGTTCGTTCCGCAAGCGGCGGAGAACCCGTTCGAGTTCACCGGCAGGGAACTCGTCGCGATGGCGCGCCACGCGCATCGCGGCAACTTCGAGAAGGAGACCGAACGCGACCGCGGCGCGATCGCGTGCTCGCTAGAGGTCGTCGACGCGCTGTCGTTCTGCGACCGTCCGGTCACGACGCTGAGCGGCGGCGAACTGCGGCGCATCGCGATCGCGCGCGCGCTCGCGACCGAGGCACCGCTGATGCTGCTCGACGAGCCGCTCACCAATCTCGACCTCGAGCACGCGGTGTCCGTCGCGGCATTGCTGCGCCTGCTCGCGGATCAAGGCCGCGGCCTGCTCGTCGCCGCGCACGACCTCAACCTGCTCGCGCCGGTCGCACATCGCTGCGTGCTGCTGCACGAAGGCAAGGTGTTTGCCGACGGCCCGCCCGAGCAAGTGCTGCGCGACGAAGCGATCGAGCGCGTGTTCTCGGTCCGGTCGTCGACGCCGCAGGGCATGTTCCCGCGTGAGTTCCGCAGGTTGGACAAGAAGGGCTGAGGCGCGTCCGCGCGTCTGGTGACTGTGCTTCCGAAGGGTCTGCCTATGGAGATGGCAGTGCGGAAGGGGAGGCAGCTTGGATCGAATGGGGGCCTACGAGGGTCGTGTTCACGCGGTTGTCACCCCACATTTGGGGGTCTCCGGCAGCTGTCCCGAGGGTCCTTGTGTTGTGAAGTATCGCGTGGACTTGGATGTCTGGGCTAGTCCTTCCGTTTCACCGAGTATCATTCCTGAGCTTTGTTTCGGCCAGCTCCCCATTAGTCCGCCACAGGGAAACTGTTGGCCCACAACGATTCCCGCTGTCCCGGGACCCGCAAACACGTTTGCCCTTCATTCGGATCTTGCTGCTTCGCTAAAGTGCGGTGACTGGGTAGATGTAGAGATGAACTTTCGCATTGTTGGGCCATTCCCAGGCATGGATGTGCGCCTGAACATCATTCAGTTGCACGCTGAGTGTCGCTCGTGCCTAGAGTGAGGCATCGGTTTGTTTCGCGAGCGATTGATTGATCCAACGAGAGCCTACTGTCGGTTGGCTTGGCGGCTGGTCCGGCGTGTTTCGCTCGTCAGCCATTCTCCGGCCCTTCTTAAGGGAGCTGATCTGGCGTGGGCTTCTAGCGCCGCTCATCCTGGAGACGGTCAAGCGATTTGAGATTCGGCACCCACCCCACCCCCTGCATAGATAACGCGTCGCGCCTGAGTCTGTGTCTTTACATCCACACACCTGTGACGTCTTCGTGCGTAAGCCTCATCTGCAGGCTTGTTCTGATACCTAGCTAGCTTGCCAAGGATTCTCATGACGCAATATGCGACCAAGGGGAAGACGCATCGGATCGGCGCCTTCGTGCTTCTTGGATGCCTCTTGTCTGTTCTCTATGTGGTGCTGGCGGACAGCAGTGAGCCTGCGCCTGAGACCGATGCGGTCCTGCGAGACGCACCTCCGGCTCCCATGGTGACCGAATCGGATGCGGTCCCTTCCGCTGCTTCAGCGCCGAAGGAGCCGTCGGTGGCCACCGAGACATCAGAGCCAATCGCCGAAGTGCGGACGGCGGTCCAGCCCAGTCTGACGCTCGCAGGTCATCTAGAACTGCGCGCTCGCGCCCTCCCCTGGGGCGAGCCGGGCAAGGTTCAGCGCGCACCGGACATCAGCTTGGACAACGCCCTGGAGTCCCCGATGTCCAATCCGAACAAGAAGACGCTGGAGCTTGAAGTGCAGCGAGAGCTTGCGGTTCTCCTGGCAGAACTCGATGCAGCCTACGAAACCCAGTCGCTTGAGTATTGGAAGGCGATGAAGGAGGTCTTGTTGCGAGCAATCGCCCGAGGCAACATCCGGTCGCTGTCGCACGAAACCCAGGTTGCAGATCCGAACGATCTCTTCGCGATTGCAGCCGCCTCGCGAGCCAACAACCGTGGCATGATGGCGCGCATGAAGGAGGCGATGGACGAATTGTCATCGACCTACGGGCCGGTGATGAAGGATTGGGGCTACTCCGACATGGCGTCTTCCGAGCCAGACGGAGTGTCCAGGAACAACATTGTGTATTGGACTCGAGCCGAAGAGCCTGAGTTCTTCCGCTTGCAGGATCAGTTCGGGGCCATGCAGAAACGGCACTGGGGCATCGTTCGCGATTTCATCGATCGGCACTGAGCCGCAGTTCGTCAGACTAAGCAGTCTGTAGGAGCGAGGTTCTGGCTCGAGGTGAGCAACGGGCCGAGTATCGCGGTGGGCTCAATGTGCTCATGGGCGCCGAGGAGGCTGGAGGGGAAGTAGCCGCGCTCGCTGTTCCTGCTTCGCGTCCACTGCTCCTCGGACCACCTCTCGCGAGGTTGCCTTCAGTCCGCCTTTCGCCGCTCCGCGTCAGCGCGCTTTCGGCAAGTCGCTCTCCGTCACTGCGAACTGCGCGAAGCGGTCACGCCAAACCTGCGGCACGGGCTGCTTCTTCATCGTCGTCATGTCGACGGCGGCGGTGGTGATGCGCGCGCGGCACAGCGGTGTGCCGTCGTCGCGCGTGAGCCAGAACGCGAACTCGACCGAGGACTGGCCGATGCGCAGCACGCCGACGTGGACCGTCGGCTCGTCGCCGTAGACCATCTGCGAGAGGAAGTCGACGTCGAGGTGCACGCCGGGGAAGCCGAGCTTGTCCGTGTCGAGCAGCTTGGGATACGGGTGCCCGAGCGCGTCGCTCCACCAGTCCTCGAACGCGCAGTGGAACAGGTGGAGGAGCTTGGCTAGTAGGCGATCCCGGCGTGGTCGATGTCGCCGAAGCGGTAGCGGACCTTCTGCGTCCAGGCGGTCATGCGAACGCGCCGCCGGCCT
>SXPK01000280.1 GCA_005776365.1 Planctomycetia bacterium | reverse complement strand
GGCGTGCTGGCTGGCGCTGCCCGTCGGCATAGCTGCGTGCCAGAACGCATGGAATCGCTGGTTCGACTTGCACAACGACTTGTTCGGCCAAGGTGGCCCGCAGGGCTCGGTGCTGCAGCTGTTTGTTGCGCAGTTCAGAGACCGGGCGCTGCCGGTGCTGGATGCGGCGACTCGCGCGATCTTCGATCCCAGGCGGCTCCACTTCGTGCTCGCGCTGCCGTTGCTGCTGCTGATCCTCGCGCCACGCATCGCGCTCTCGCGACGGCACTTCGTGCCGACGTGCGCAATCGCCGGCGCGCTCGTCGTGCTGCACCTGATCTACGTCGGCAGCTACTTGTTGCTCGAGTTCCACCTCGCGACCTCGCAGCGACGCGTGTTGTTCCAACTCGTGCCGGTGACGCTCGTGTGGGCCGCAGCGATCACGCGGGACCTGCGCGAAGGTCGCGCCTGAGCGATGGGTGTCCGTCGCAAGAAGCCGGAGCCCGAGCCGCCGCCGCCGCCCAAAGGCATCGTGGTCGATGGCAGCAACGTGACGGCGAGCGCGACGTCCGGCGCAGCGCGGCGACTCAGTCAGGCGCTCGACTGGTGCGCGTCGTTTGGGACCGCGCTGCCGGTCGTCGTGTACTTCGACGCAGCGACCTTGCGGCGGCTTGGCGCGGAGTCCGAGTCGGCGCTGCAACAGCTGGCCAGAGCAGCCGGCGCGGAGTTCCGCGTGGCGCCTGTCGGTGTGCCCGCGGACCAGGGTCTGCTCGAACATGCGCAGCAGGCGCGCGCGATCGCGCTGACCAACGACCGCTTCTGGGACTTCGAAGACCAGCGCCGCGATGTGATCTTGTTGCAGTTCGTCTGCGATGGGAAAGGCTTCCGCGTGCCCGAAGAGGCGACGTGGTTCTTGCCGTCCGGTGCCGCGCGCCGCGTCCGCGTCGACGCGCTGCGTCCAGGATGCGATCGCACCGCTCAGGCGCGCGCGAAGTAGAGCGCGTTCGTCTCGGCTGCTTCGAGCAGTGGGTTCTCGAAGGTCACGTCTTCGACTTCGACGTTGCCGAACGCGGCGCGGAGATGGGCATCGTAGGCTTCGCGATGCGAGACGTTGGTCCACAGCGCGAACACCCCGCCAGGCTTCAGCCATCGCTTGGCGAGTCGCAGGTTGCGCTCGGTGTAGAAGCCCGTGTGGCTGGTGCCCAGCACGTCGTCGGGCGCATCGTCGATGTCGATGAGGATCGCGTCGTATAGCCGCAAGGGATCGCGGCAGAGTCGCGCGAAGCAATCGTCGACGACGAGCTTGCACCGCGCGTCGGCGCAGAGTCGCTGACCAAGTGGCACGAGCCTGCGTTCGTGCCACGAGACGACTTCAGGCAACAACTCGACGACGTCGAGCGAGCGCAACCTCGGATCGGATAGCGCGGCGTCGGCGGTGTGACCGAGGCCAAGTCCGCCGACCATCACGTCGAGCGCCTCGCCATGGATACGTTCTAGCCCGCGTCGCGCCAGTTCCCGTTCGCTGTCGGCGACGCGGCTCGACATCAAGAACCGGCCGTCGAGCTTGACCTCGTAGACCCAAGTGTCGCCCAGCGTCACCGTTTGGCGCCGGCGCAGGATCAACTCGCCGAGCTGGGTGCCGCGGACATCGAGTTCTTCGAACGAGGCCACTTCAGTGCTGCCCTACGGCGTCGATGAACTCGACTACGTACACGTGCGCGTTGGTCTTGCCGCTGTCGAAGCTGGCCTCGAACAGGTAGCGAACGCCTGGTTCGACGCGGATGCCGCGTGCGCGGAACACGACGCATGACGTGCTGCCGAAGCCGCCGCCGGCGACGTCGCAATGGTCCAATTCGAGCGGCCCGCTGCTCGGCAGATACTCGGCGTCGAGTTCGCGGATGGAGACCTTGAGCTCGGCCTTCTTCGGCGCCTTGCCGCGGACGATCGAGATGGAGCACGCGTGGCGCGCCGAGAACAGGTCCACGGGCGTGTAGCCCCGCGGCGGGTAATAGACGGAGTCGAGGCCCTTTTGCGCGCCGCCACTTTCGTCGAACGACCACATCGCGTGGTAGTTGCCGGCGCTGCCAAAACCCGTCTTGCGCATCGCCGGGTTGATGCACCAACGCCGGTGGCCGATGCGGGCGATGTTCGACGGGTCGCTGTCGTCCATGTAGCTGTCGACCGATCCGACCAGCGAGCCGTTGACCGCGAGGTTGCTGTGGCTCGCGCCTTCGTAGCCGAGCTGAAAGCGCGCATCGTCGAAGCCTATTGGCTTGCTTGGCGTGTGGTCGAGACCGCCCAGCGCACGACAGACTTCTGCAGCCGCGTCGCACCGCACGTTCCATTCGGCATGCAGCTGCATCGCTTTCCACGGCACGCCGACGAGGGCGCGGTATGCCTGCAACCGGCGCAGCGCGGCGGCGCGTTCGCCGGCGTGTGGGTCGGATGCGTCGGGCGCTGCGGGTGTCGCCTCGAGGATTGCGCGCAGCTCGCGTGCGAGTTGCAGCCGCGGGGTCGGGAAGGTGCGCATGCCGTCGAGCTCGACGATCTCGCCCACGTCCCAGACCTGCTTGGAAAACGGCTTGCCCGCAACCGTGATCTTCACGTTGCCATTCAGCAGGTCGTCCTTGTAGTCCGCGACCTTGCGCCGGATTCCGGTCTCGTCCTCGAAGGTCCACGAGCCAGTGCGCAATCCTTTTTGGTAGCTGCCAGCGGCGAGCACGGCGCCGCCTGGATGCCACTCTTCGCAACGACCGTGCAGTTGGTCCTGTTGGTAGATGAGGAAGCGGAGCTTCTTGCCTTGTTCGTCAAACTCCCTCCACGTGCCGTGCTTTTCGCCGTGCGCGTAGTTGGCCGACAGCGTCTTGGTGCCGTTTGGCGCAAACGTCTCGAGCAGTCCGTCTTCGCGGCCTTGCTCGTCAAGTGGAACGCGCAACTTGGGCTTGCCGTCGGGCCACGTCTCGACCCGCTCTGTTCGCGTTGCCGGCGTGGCCGGGTCCTGCGCAGCAAGCGTTGCGGCAAGCAACGAAAGGCAGCAGGTCGACCAGGGGAAACTCATGGGGCGAGCATGATGGCAGGAGGCGAGGTCCTGAGGAAGGCGCGCGACAACACGCCGGCCCAATGGCGCAGAATGCTGCTGGGCGGCACCATCCTTCACGATGCAGCCGATGCGCGTCGTCAGCCTGGTCCCCAGCACGACCGAGAGTGTCTGCGCGTTCGGCGCGGCAGAGCGGCTCGTCGGCTGCACGCGCTATTGCGTGCACCCGACCGAGGCTCTCGCAACCGTTGCGCGCGTCGGTGGCACGAAGAATCCCAAGCGCGATGCGATCGCGCTCCTCGAGCCTGACCTCGTGCTGTGCAATGCGGAGGAGAATCGCGAAGAGGACATCGAGTGGTTGCGCGCCCGCGCGCCGGTCCTCGTGCAATCGCCGTGCACGGTGGCCGAGGCTGCCGCCGGGCTCGAGGAACTGGGTCGAGTGCTCGGCTGCGAGCACGCGGCAGCGCCGTTCGTCGAAGACATCGCCCGTGAGTTGGCGGCCTTGCCACCGTCGCATCGCACGAAGGCCTTCTATGCGATCTGGAAGCAGCCATGGATGAGCATCGGTGGCTCGACCTACATCCACGACCTGCTGCGACTCGCCGGTTTCGACAACATCTGCGGCAATGCCGTCGCGCGTTACCCGGTGATGCGGCCCGAAGAAGTCACGGCGCTGCGGCCCGAGGTCGTGCTACTGCCCGACGAGCCGTGGGTCTTTGACGAGGCGCAGTTGCGCGAGCTGGCGGCGGCAGGCCCGTTCGGGACCGCGACGTTGCTGTTGTGCAAAGGCCGCGACTTCTGTTGGCATGGGATCCACGCGGCCTTGGGCCTGCGTCGGGCGCGCGCGCTGGCGACCACTTATGCCACGATGGTCGCGCGAAGCAGCGACTGACGCGCCTTTGTCAGTCCCTGGCGGCGTTGCGGCGCAGCACCAGCATCGCGGCGGCGCCGATCACGAGGCCGAGCGCGAACGCGATCCAGACGATGGGCATCTCGAGCGGGGTCAAGTGGGCGGGCATCATGGCGCGCAGTTGTAGCGTTGGAGCACAAGGAGGAAAGGGCGCGCCGTCAGCGCCGTTGGCGCGAAAGCCTGAGGACTCCGCCCCGGCCACGGAGTAGCGTCCGTCGCCGATGTCGATCCGTCTCGCCGTCGCGCTCTCCTCCTTCGCGGTCCTCGCCGCCGCATTTACTGCCTGCGCATCTCCGTTCGCCGCGCGCCCAACCTGGGCGATTGCGATCCATGGCGGCGCCGGCACGCTCGAACGCTCCGCATCGGTCGAGCAACAGCAGGAGCATCGCATCGCGCTCGAACGCGCGCTGCAGGCAGGGCGCGAGCGCTTGATGCGCGGCGAATCTGCGGTCGACGTCGTCGAAGCGGTGGTGCGCGTGCTCGAAGACGATCCGCACTTCAATGCCGGCAAGGGTGCGGTGTTCAACGAGAAGGGCGAGCACGAGCTGGACGCGTCGATCATGGACGGTTCGACGATGGCATGCGGCGCGGTCGCCGGCGTGCGCACGGTCAAGAACCCGGTGTCGTTGGCGCGCCTCGTCATGGAAAAGACGCGGCACGTGCTGCTGATGGGTGAAGGCGCGGAGCACTTCGCGACGTTGGTCGGCGTCGAGCGCGTCGAGAACTCGTGGTTCGACACCGACTATCGCAAGAAGGTCCTCGAGGAGGTGCTGCGGGAGCGCAAGCAGCAGGGCTCGGCGCTCGGCGATGCCCGCAGTGCGCCGCGCGATCCGCGCCATGACTACGGCACCGTCGGCTGCGTCGTGCGCGACAAGAACGGGCGGCTGGCAGCCGCGACGAGCACCGGTGGACTCACGGGCAAGCGCTGGGGCCGCGTCGGGGACACGCCGATCGTCGGCGCCGGCAACTACGCGGACTCGCTCGTGGCGGTCAGCGGCACGGGCACGGGCGAGCAGTTCATTCGTCACACGGTGGCCCGCTCGATCGGCGCTCGCGTGCAGTTCGGCGGCCAGTCGCTCGAGCAGGCTGCGACGGCGTTGGTGCACGGCGTGCTGAAGCCCGACGACGGCGGCGTCATCGCGGTCGATCGCGATGGCAACCTCGTCGCGGCCTACAACTCGACCGGGATGTATCGCGGCCTCGCCGACAGCAACGGCCGCTTCGAGGTCGCGATCTTCGAGAAGTGAAGCACCGAGTCGGAACCGATCGCATGAACACGCAACCGCACCTCCTTCGCGCGCTCGCCACTGCCCTGCTTGCGGCGTCGTTCTCCGCATGCTCAGGTCTTTTCCCATCGGCGCTTGGCGACGGACCGCGAGGCACGTTGATGCTCGTCGGCGGTGGCTTGGAGAGTGATTGTCGGCCGTTCTTCGATCGCTTCCTCGAACTCGCGCGCCGTCCCGGCGAGGCGCACGTGGTCGTCGCCACAGCTGCGACCGGCGATCAGGAAGAAGCTGCGATCGAGAAGATCGAATCCCTGCGATCTTGGGCTCCCTTGGTCAGGGTCTCGGTGATCCGACGCGAGACTCCGACCGCAGAGACCGTCGCGATCGTCGATGCGGCGACGGCGATGTTCTTCACTGGTGGCGACCAGAAGCGCATCACGGAGCGCTATCGACCTGGCGATCAACCGACGCCGGAGTGGGAGGCAATGCGCCGCCTGCTCGCGCGCGGTGGCGTGATCGCAGGCGGCAGCGCTGGCGATGCGATGATGGGTTCGATGATGTTCTTCACGGGCCGAAGCGCGCAGGCGCTCGGCATTCCGCGCACGGATGCGGATCCAGAGGACCCGCTTGCGAACAAGGTCGGGCCGCAGCTTGGTCCAGGCATGTACTTCTTGCCGTGGGCGCTGACGGACTCGCACTTCTGGGAGCGGGACCGCATCGGTCGTCTGACCGCCGCGTTGGCGGTCATGAAGGACTCGGACAGGCCGTGTCTCGGCATCGGTGTCGGCGAAGACGCATGCGTCGAGATCGACCTTCGGACCGGAAAGCTGATTGGCACCACGCCTTCGGAGTCGCTGTTGGTGGATGCGGACGGGCTCGTGCGCGACGGCAAGAGCCTGCGCGGCGGCCTCGCGCGTGTGATTGCTCAGGGCGACCGCATCGATCCGATCCTGTGGAGCAAGGCGAACGCAGCGCCGCCGCAACGCCCCGCGGGCGCGTTGCGAGAAGTGAAGGTCGTCGAGCCCGGACAGGATCGGCAGCTCGCGTCGTGGCAGCAGTTTCGGCAGGCGAGTGCGGCTGGTGCAGGCCCGATCGTCGTGCGATTGGATGGCTGGCAGGTCGTCGCCTGGCCGGATGGCCGCGGCAACGCGGCTTTCGATGTCGAGGTCGGGCAATGACGCGAACGCTCGCCGGCAAGACGGTGTTCGTCTCCGGCGGCTCGCGCGGGATCGGCAAGGCGATCGCCGTGCGATGCGCGAGGGACGGCGCCAACGTCGTCATCGCAGGCAAGAGCCATGTGCAGTCTCCGCGATTGCCTGGGACGATCCACTCTGCCGCCGCAGAGTGCGAAGCGGCCGGTGGCGCGGCGTTGGCCGTGCGTTGCGACATCCGTGAGGAGTCGGAGATCGCGGCGGCAGTCGCTGCCGCGATCGAGCGCTTCTCAGCCATCGACGTCCTCGTCAACAACGCGAGTGCGATCTGGTTGAAGGGACTTCTCGAAACGCCGAGCAAGCGCTTTGACCTGATGAACGAGGTCAACGTGCGCGGCACCTTTCTGGTGACGCAGGCATGCATGCCGCACTTGTTGCGCGCGTCGAACCCGCATGTGCTGATGCTGTCGCCGCCGCTGTCGCTGTCGCCCAAGTGGTTCGCCGGCCACACCGCCTACACGATGTCGAAGTACGGCATGAGCATGTGCATGCTCGGACTCGCTGCAGAGTTCCGCGATCGCGGCGTGGCGGTGAATGCGCTGTGGCCCAGGACGGTGATCCACACGGCGGCATTGCAGATGCTGCCCGGCATCGACGTCAGCCGATGTCGTGTGCCGGAGATCGTCGCGGACGCCGCGCATGCGATCGTCACCGCGGATAGCAGGGCGCAGAGCGGCGCGTTCTTGATCGACGAAGACGTGCTACGCAAAGCCGGCGTGCTCGACTTCGCGCGCTACGCGGTCGACCCGGCGAAAGATCTGCTGCCGGACTTCTTCCTCGACTGAAGCCCGACCGCTTCGCGCATCATCGCCCAGGTGCGAGCCCTGGCCGCGAAGGGGATCCGCCGCATCCAATCGCGATCGCGCAAGCCGAGACCCCGTTGTCACAGCACGAGGTCGCGCGCCTTTTGGGCACGACCTTGAGCCAACTCGACGCCGACTGCGTCGAGCCCCATGCGATTGGCGACTGCCAGCGCGGTGCCGATGCCGCAGAAGGGATCGACGATGCAGCGCGCGTTCGCGCGGTCCTTCAGCCATTGCACCGCGAAGTCGGCGGCAGCGAGACCCATCGCGCGCGCCCAGGTCATGGCGCCGAGTTCTGGCAGCACGTCGGGGCCAGACTGCATCGGGTCCTCGGCGAGGTCGCGCGAGAAGCACAGCAGGTGCGCGTAGCTCGGTCGCATGCGCGTCGCGACGCCGGCAGGAGCGCGACAGACGATCTTGTGCCACAGCAGGCGGGCGCCAGCCGCGTAGGCGCCGCGCTGCACGAGGAAGGACTTGTCGACCCACGCGCCGTCTTGCTTCACGTCGGTTTGATAGAAGATCGCGGCAGAGCGGGCAGGCAACGCACGCACGACCGATTCGGCCGCGGCGCCGAACCAAGCTTGCCACGCGTCGAATGCCAGCCGCTTCTGTTCGGAGGCATCCGGCAGCGATGTGAATATCGCGTCGCCTTCGGTGAGCGGGTTGTGCGCGAGCCAAGCGATTGCGTCCTGGCAGTGCACGACGCGCGATGGCGCACCGCTCATCGCGGCTCCTCCACGCTCATGGAGCAGCGGAACGACACTAGGTGAGTCCCCGCACCGAGAAGCCCTGCGCGAAAGATCCGCCGTCGACCGACGCCGACCGACGACCGACATGGCTCGGGCCTGGCATCGGCAAGAACGCAATCCTGCGCACGCTTCCTTCTTGGTCGCCGATGCGACCGAGCGGCGTGCGGGCGCAAATCGTGTCCCTCATCCTCCTGCGCACGAGCAGCTCGTCTGGCGCCTTGCCGACTCCGCGTGTCGCGCCATCGACCAGGGCGCGGCGGTTCTCGAGCGACCACGGCGTCGTCGGATCGGGCGGACGGTGCATGATGCTGTTGTAGCGGCGACGAGGGGCACAAGCGCGTCGGCTCCTGCCTCCCTCGACCCCGCACGTGCGCACATGGGATGGTCTGGCCAGTGCATATGGCCTACGCGCCAATGCGCCCCGCTATCCGCAGTGCAACCACCACGGCGTATCGGTCGTGGTCGCTAGAAGCGATCCCACGGCGAGCCAGCGACTTGGTGCGACTTCGCCGGCCGATGGCTCATTCGCGCACTCAGGGTGCGGTCGCCGCCTGCCGCAACCAGGACTTTGCTCGAGCTCGCTCGCCAGCCACATGGAACACCGGTTCTTGGATTCGCTCGTCATGAAGCAGGAGAAACCAAAGCAGCGGCGCGTCGAGTCCGTCGACAATCTCCGCGTCGTCGCTGCGTTGACCGTGTTGTTTGGACACGCAGTGCACGCGTTGCAGGAGACGCGGGCCTTCGCGGACGTCGAGCTCTCGCATTACCGGCAGGGGCTCGGCCCGCTGATCTTTCTGGCGATCGCGGGCTTCGTCGCCGCGCACAGTGCGCACCACGAGTTCGGCCTGCCTTTGGCCGGCAGTCGCTACCTCAGCAAGAGACTGCTGCGCGTCGTCCCGCTCTACTGGCTTTACACCGCGTTGTTCCTCTTGGTGGCCGTTGCTGCGCCGGCCGTGCTGGATCACGGCGGCCTCGCGCCCGGGCACGTGCTCGGCTCGTTCACCTTCTGGCCAGTGCCCCGCCCGGGCGATGGCAAGTTGCGACCGCTGCTGAACAGCGGTTGGGCTCTCAACTACATCGTCTGGTTCCACGTCTGGTTTGCGGTGTGCCTTGGACTTGGTCGAAGGCTCGGCATCGCTTGCTGCATCGTTGGGCTCGTCGTGGTGGAACTGCTGCCGAGCGGTCCAGGCATCGGGTCCTGGTCCTTCTTCGCGTCGCGCAAGTTTTACCTGATCGGGCTCGGACTCTTGTGCGCCTTGGTGCACCGCGCGTTGCGCGATCGCATCTCGTTGCCGACTGCCGCGGCGTTTCCCTTCGTCGGTGGACTCTGCTGGCTGGCGTGGCTCGTGAGCGAATCCGATGCTGACTGGAAGATGGCAGCTTGCGCCATCGCGATCGTGCTGGTCGGCGCGTTTGCGCGAGGCCTGCAGGAGGGGAGCATCGTCGCCTCGCTCTGGTCGAAGATGGCGCGCGCCTCGTATTCGATCTACCTGTCGCAGGCCTTCACGCTGTCGGCCTTCACCATCCTCGCGGATCGCAGCGGCATCCTCGCTCACCTGCCCTTTGCACTCGCGCTGCTCTTGCTGACGGTGTGGTCCTTGGTGTGGGGCGTGGTCGGCCATCGCTTGCTCGAAGCGCCGTTGCACAAGTGGGTGGTGGCGTGGTGGGGTCGCGCTGCACCCACCGCAGAATCTCAGTCGGGCCGCAAGCAATCGAATGCGTGACCAGGGCGATGTTCCTGGTTGGCAAGCCTTTGGATCGAAGCATCGCAACGGTATGAACGTGCTTCTCCCGATGGCGGTCATGCCCCGACGCGGGGCAGCGCCCTCGATCCTCGTCTCATCTCCTCGAGGTCCTATGCATCGGTTCGCCGTGTTCGCGCTCGTCGCGACCGCCCTTCCCACGTTCGTCTGCGCCCAGGCGATGCCATTCGCGCGCCCACAAATCGCGGTGCGCGGCTTTGCCAATGACCACTCCAGCATCCCCATGCTGAGTCCGGATCGCGTCGTCGTGCGTTACCGCAAGGCGATGAGCGAGAAGGCGCTCGATGCGCTGGCCGAAGCGATCGGGCTGCCGATCGTCGATCGCGGCCTCAACGGTGAGTTCGTGGTGTTCCGCGCCGATGCGGAGTCGGTCGACAGCTGGACCGAGTGGTTCGCCGCGCAGCCCGGCGTCGAGTTTGCCGAACGCGATCCGATCGCGTCGACGACCGTCGCGCCGACCGACCCCTTGTGGGCTCCATACCAGTGGAACTTCTACAACTACGGCGCACTCAGCAACGGCCGTGCGACCAACTACGGCATTCAAGCCGAGGCGGCTTGGGCCGCTGGCGCGACCGGCACCGGCATCGTCGTCGCGGTGATCGACACGGGCATCGCCTATGAGGACTTCGGCGCGTTCCGGAAGGCGACGGACCTCGTGGGCCGCACCTTCGTGTCGCCCTACGATGCGGTGACGGGTGATGGCCATGCCAACGATGAGAATGGTCACGGCACGCACTGTGCCGGCACCATCGGGCAGTCGACCAACAACGCCATCGGCTGCGCAGGCGTCGCTCACAACTGCACGCTGATGCCGATTCGCTCGCTCGACGCGACGGGCAGCGGTTCGCTGACGTGGATCGCCAATGGCGTCACCTGGGCCAAGGATCACGGAGCCAAGGTCGCGAGCATGAGCCTCGGCGGCAGCGCGGGGTCCACTGCGTTGCAGAGCGCTGTTACTGCCGCGGTCAACGCTGGCATGACCGTCTGCGCCGCGACGGGCAACACCAATCGTCAGGGGCTGCAGTATCCAGCGGCCTACTCACAGACCATCGCGGTCGGCGCCACGCGCTTCGACGGCAATCGCCCGCGTTACTCGACCTACGGAACGGGCATCGACGTGACTGCGCCGGGTGGCGACACGAGCGTCGACCAGAATGCCGACGGCTATGGTGACGGCATCCTGCAGCAGACGTTCGCGGCGGGCACGCCGGCGACGTTTGGCTACTACTTCTTCCAAGGCACATCGATGGCGACGCCGCAGGTCGCCGCTGTCGCGGCGCTGGTTCGCTCGGTGCGTCCGACCTACACCGCGGCGCAGGTGCGCAGCGCGATCGAGACGAGCTGCAAGGATCGCGGCAGCGCCGGCTACGACACGACCTATGGCTTTGGCATCGTCAACGCCGCGCTCGCGATCACTCGTTGAGCGCGTGCTCGCCGCGCGACCTCAGCGCGGCGAGACTTCGAGTTCGATGGCGCGATCCAGTTCGCCGTCGATCTCGACTTCGACGCGGCTGCGCGTCTGATCCGCGTTCTCCAAGAAGGGATCATCCGCATCGCGTCTGCCCGCGAGCAACGCGTAGCGCCCGCGCGGCAGGCCGGCGAAGCGAAACGCGCCGCTGGCGTCGACTCGGCATTCGGCGACAAAATCCGAGGCGACGTCCGGCGCTTCGACGGGCGTGAGTTGCACCACGATCTTGCGATCGACTGCGTTGTTGGCGAGCGCACGGCCGTGGATCTTCGCGTCCGGCAGCAGCGGGATCTCTCCGACGCTTCGATCGATGCCGCCGTTGGCATGCACGCCGCGCAAGATTCTGGGCGCGAAGCCACTGCGCGTGACGGACAGCTGGTGCGCACCATCGGGCGCGCGTTCGACGGCGAAGGTGCCGTCCACCTTGCTGTGCGCGAATGGTTGTGCGGCGACGGACGCGCGAGCGGACCGCAGCGCAATGCCCAACTCGCCGTCCAACGCGCCGTCAGGCAGGCAGCGCACGAGCGCGCCGCCGACCGGGCGTCCATGCTGATCGACGACGCGGCCCAGCACGCGATTGCCCTTGGTCAGCACGAGCGTGACCTCGCGCACTTCGTCGACGTCGACAGCAAACGACGCGGAGGTCGTTGGTGCGAAGCCTGGCGCTGCGGCTTCGACCATCCACTCACCGGGCTCCAGTCCTTCGAGTTCCAGCGTCGCGTCGCCCAGCGCGGCATTCGTGGCGACACGCGGTCCGACGCGTCGCATCCGCTGAGACGGTTCCCGAAATGCGCCGCGCGCCAACGCGACGAGACCCGCCACAGCCTTGCCGTCGGCATCGCGAGCAAGCACGCGCAGCCGCGAGAGTCGTGAGAGTTGCATCGTGGTTGGCCGGGTCGAATCGGCAGCCACCACGGCGCGGGTCGTGCCAAAACCAGGCGCCGACGCAGTCAATTCCACTTCGCCAAGCGCGATGCCTTCGATGCGGAAGGAACCGTCTTGCTGTGCATGCCCCCCGACGACCCCGGTCTCGCGCGCGATTGCAGGCGTGGCGCGCACGAAGGCGCCTTCGCAGGCCCGACCCTCGCGGTCGATGACGAAGCCAGCCAACGCGCGGCCGGGCTGCAGCACGAAGTCGAGCACGTTGCTCTCGTCGCGTTGGATGTGCTGTTGCGGCAGCTCGTGGCGGGCGTGCCCGGCGGCAACTGCTGCAATGTTGCAGATGCCAACGGGAGCATTGTCGATCGAATACGCGCCCTCTCCATCGGTCCGCGCCGAGAGCAGCGGCACGTCGAGCATTCGAGCGGAGGGGAGATGGATCGTGACCTCGGCGTCGGCGATGGGGGTTTGGGTCAAGGCGTCGCGCACTGTCCCGCGCAGCGTTCTGCCGCGGCCGAGCACGAGGTCGCCCACGTTTGTCCATTCGGTGATGGCCGTCGTGCACGCGACGTGGGAAGGAGCGAACGCAGAGGCGCGAACATGTGCTTCGACGCGCGCGTTGCCGCAATCGTCGGGCAACTCGACCGCGAAGGCCCCGTCGGATTCGGAAGCGGCGCGGCCGAGCGACTCGTGTTGCTGGCCGCGATTGCGCATCGCTTGCAACGCGAAGGGATCGGTGTTGGCGCGCGCGATGACGAAGATCGCCGCGCCTGCGATCGGGATGCCAGCTTCGTCGACGACGCGGCCGCGAAGTCCCTGACCGGCGCGCGGCAGTGTGAGTCGATCCGTTTCGGCGGCGGCATCAGCAGGGGCAGCCACGATCGGAAGCGAGGCGGCGGCGGCCTCGCTGGCGCGGCGGCCCGCTGTTGTCGACGGCGCCAAGGAGGCGCGCAGTGCCGGGTCGTCGCGTTGCAGCAGCAGCACGAGCGCGACCGCGGCGGCGCAGAACAGCGCGAGCAGGATCCGCTTACTCATTTCGTCATGGTGCGGTCTGCGCCGGTGGCGGTCCACTTCTCACGCCGCCGGCCTCAGGGCATTGCGCCGTGACGAGGGCCGGTGCGCCGCCTTTGCGCTGTCGTTCGTCTGCGCTGCTGGCCCGGCCCGCGTCGGGCTGGCCGCGACCGGGTTCGATCAGAAGGTGAAGCCCATCTGCACCACGCCGCCGTAGCTGTTTTCGCTGATGTAGGTGCCAGCAACGTCGATGTGGAACACGTCGAAGGGGCTGATCCCGAGACCGCCGCTGATCGCATCGTCGAGCGTGCCTTCCATGTCGGTCTGGTAGCCGGCGCGCAGTTGCAGCCACTTCCACAGGTCGACTTCTGCGCCGAGGTGGGCGAGTTGGACGTTGTCGTCGTCGAGAAGATTGCTCGTGGTGTCGAAGCGCTCGGCCCCGACGACATCGACGTCCGCAGCGAGCGTGAGGATGCCGGTGTGCCAGGAGGCGCCGAGCGCCGCCGTGGCGTTCACGTCGTAAGTGAAGCTCTGGCCCAGCGTGTCCACAGTGCGATAGCTCTGTTCGAGCAGATTGCGCACCGTCGCGCCGAGGACCAAACCGTCGCCGATTTCCAATGCGGCGCCGAGGTCGAGATTGAACGCCTGGTCATCGTCGCGGAACTGATCGTCGTCGAAGTTGTTCTGGTCGAAGTTGTTCGCCGTCACCGCGTAGTTGTAGCTGTCGACCCGCTGCAACTTGGGAGTGGCGCCGATCGAGAGCGTGCTGCCGCCGAGCTCGAAGGCCGTCGCCAGCGAGACGCCGACTTCGGTGACTGCGACGCCGACGACGCGGGCTTCGGAGGTCAGCGCAGGCAAGGTGACCGCGCCACCGCCGGCGATAGCGCGGATGGCCGCGACGTCGGCAGCATCCACGTCGACGAACGACTGCAGGTCCGCAAAGGTGCGTGTGTGCAGTGACCAACCGAGGTCGCGCGAAGGTGCGCCGAGCATGAAGCCAACGCCGAGCGTCGCGGTGACCTGGCGCCCGTCGAGCGATTCGAGTTGGTCGGCGAGAGCGTCAAGCTCAGCGCCGGAAGCGGTTCCTGCCTGTTGGATGCGATCAAACTCGTCGACGAAGGCGTCGAGGTCGTCGATCAGGCCGTCCTTGTCGAATGCCGTCGCGCCGACGCTTGGCAGGATGAACCCAAACGAGTCAGTCTCGGAGTGCCGCGTCAGCAGCGCGGGATTGGCCCAGCCGGCTGCGAGGTAGTGCGAAGAAGCGACGCCGACGCCGCCCATCGCGCTGTTGCGCGCCTCGAAGTATTGGGCTTGAACGACGCTGGCGAGGAGCAGAGACGCAGCCGATACGGTGATGGGTTTGTTCATGAAGCGAATACGGTGAGTGGGGTGCGCCGACGGCGCTGGTGAGATGTGCAGCAGACTACGAGGTCATCGCGCGGATGCGATGACGACCAAAGGCAAAGGGGCTCAGGGCCAAGCGCGGAAGCGATAGAGAACGCCGCGATCGAGGGGCTGCGCGGTCGCGAGCGAGTCGAGCTTTTGCAGCGTCTCGGCCTTGGCCGTTGCGCGATCGAGCAAGAACGCCGCGTCGCCGCGGAACCCGCTCTGTTTGCCATAGGCGATCACGTAGTCGACTTCCCACGCTTCGTCGACATCGCCCTGGAAGATCAGCCCGGGCGCGTAGCGCCGCGAGATCACCGTGCGGTTGGTGAATCCGGCGATCGCGCCGTCGAGCTTGCCCTTTGCTTCTTCGAGCAGGTCGGGGAAGGTCGGGTCGTTCTGCGCAAAGAACGTCATGCGCTCGTGCGTGATCATCGCGCCATGCGCGACGGCAGCAGCGCCGCAGATCGCAAGCAGCGCACCGCGCAGCTGCGCGCCAAAGGCGTGCTCGCGAAGCCAGCGATGGCCAAGCGATGGCAGCACGCAGGCCAGCGCCGCAATGCCAGCCATCCACGGCATCGGCCAGAACGGGTGGTCGACGAAGTGCTTGAAGGTGATGGCGCTGCCGCAGATCGGCGGCACGAGCAGCGCTGCGACGACAGCAAGCAAGGGCCTGCGCGGGCTGCGTCCATTGGCGGCGACGACGATCATTCCGGCGGCGGCAAGCGCAAGCATCGGCCAGGAGCCGAACACGACGAGCACGTTGTGCGACGCGACGTAGAGCGCTTCGTGCGTGACTTCACCGGCGCGCGATTGCTCGTAGGCGCTGAATGTCGCCATTTCGCGCAGGAACCCGAACGGGCCGCCGAGGAAGGAGCCGTAGCGGAAGGCGACGATCGCGATCGCGAGGATCGACAGCGGCAGCATCTTGAGCACGTCGATCGCCATCGCCCGCGGGCGCGATGACAAGAGCGCCATGGCAAAGAGCCCGAGCCCGCAGAAGTGCCCCAAGAAGTCGATCGACGCGGTCCAGAAGAAGCACGCCGCGGCGAGCAGCCAGTTCTTTCTCGAGGGGGCGTTGCAGTGACGCCAGAACATCGCAGCGCTGAGGATGCACGCCGACATCAACGCTCCGTCGTAGCAGACCATCGGGCCGAAGTAGCCGACGAGCGGCGTCGAGGCGAAGAGCAGCGCCGCCCAGCCCGCGGTGCGCGCGTCGAGCACGTTGCGCACGAGCCAATACAACGCAGGGATGCCTGGCAAGAACAGGAAGAGATGCGCGAGGCGAAGGACCCATTCGCTGTGGCCGAGCGTCGCGGCGAATGCGGTCAGCCAGAGCGGATACAGCGGCGGGTGATGCCAATGCCAGACACCGCCGCCTTCGGGATGGATGACATAGGCCGGGCTCCAGTGCGTCGCCGACAGGCCGTAGCTCAGGTGGTTGCGCACGAAGACGTCCTCGTAGAGCGCCGTCATCGCGCCCTTGAAGCCGCCGTCCCAAGGATCGGTGAAGTCGCGCAGCGCGGCGGTGAGCGACACGAGGATCGCGAGCAGCAGCAGCACGCGGCCGTCACGCTCGTCGCGCGGGTCGCGTTGGCTCGCTGCCGTTGTCGGCGCGCTGGTGTGGCCTTCGTGCACGGCGCGCAGAATCGGTGCGCTGCGTCGGCCCGTCAAGGTTGCGAGTCGGAGCCGTCGGGGCGCGCATTGACGCGGTCGATGGCCAGCGGTTCGAAACCTGCGCATTGCTGCACTGGTTGCGGTGCGTACTTGGGCCACTCCGGTCGGCGGCAGCGCAGAAAGGTCGTGCTCGCGCTCGAGACCAGGCTCAGCCATCGGCAGCCATGGCACAAGCTCAGTGGAAACGGTCGCGGATCGTGCACTGTGGCGATGGAACTCAGGTCACCTTGCGCACGAACTCGGACTTGAGGCCCATCTGGCCGAAGCCGTCGATCTTGCAGTCGATGTCGTGGTCGCCGTCGACGATGCGGATGTTGCGCACTTTGGTGCCGACCTTCACCGAGCCGCTTGCGCCGCGCACCTTGAGGTCCTTGATCACCGTTACCGTGTCGCCGTCCTGCAGCACGTTGCCGACCGAGTCTTTGACGACGCGCGGGCCATCCTCTGTGGGCTTCGCCGCGGCATCGTCCGTGTTCCATTCGTGGTCACACTCGGGGCAGTGGAACCGTCCCTGGTCGACCCACGTGTAGGCGGATGCGCATTTGGGGCACGGAGGTAGTTCGCTCATCGCGAGCAGCATGCCGCGGCGGACGTTTGGCTCCAGACATGCGTCGCGGTTTTGCGGTCAGCGCAACTCGCCTTCACCCTGCTTCCAGCGCCTTGCCCTTGTGCTTCCGCAGCATCGCTTTCGCTTCGTCGTAGTAGAGGTCGCGAGGGTCGATGCCGATCGTGACGAGTTGCTGCGCCTGCTTGGGCGTGCAGAGTCCGACGGCCTTGCGTTCGAGCAGTTTCTCGCGCAGCGCGTCGGCTTGCCGTTCGTCGAGGTCCGCCACGAGTTCGACCGGCAGGTGCGCTTTGCGAAAGAACTCGAGCTGCGTCGCGTTGGCGCGATCGCTGCCGCGCGAGCGGCGACGATAGGGCCCGAGGTCGATGCCGATGGCGGCGAATGGGTCGCGCTTCTTGAGCTGATAGGCGACGGTCGCTTCCTGCGCCTCTTGTTCTTGCTGCGCGAGTTCGAGCGCGAGCTCCAGCGCGATCGCTTCGCCTTCTTTGCTGCGTTCTTGCGCGATGCGGCGCGCGCGCTCCTGCGTCTCCGGGTCCGCCGCCGCGAAGATGTCGACGGCCTGCGCGAGCGAGTGGCGGCAGTTGGTCGGCACGAAGTCGAGCACGAGCAGGTCCTGCTTGCCCTTTGCGATGCGCGTGCCGCGGCCGACCATCTGCGCGTAGAACGCGCGCGACAGCACCGGCCGCGCGATGGCGACCAGCGCGATTTCTGGCACGTCGAAGCCCTCGGTGAACAACGCGCAGTTCACGAGCACCTTGTGCGTTCCGTTGCGGAAGCGATCGAGGATCGGCGCGCGATCGTCGAACGGCATCGAGCCATCGACCGCGGCGGCGAACTGCGCGTCGTTCGCGGTGTCGTTGAGCACGCGCGTCAGCGCATGCGCGTGCGCGACGGATGCCGCGAACACGATCGCGAGGCGTCCTTTCCGTTCGTTGACGATCGGCGTCGCGATCTCGGCGAGGTGCAGGTCCTGCAGCAGCACGTCCTCGACGTCGCGCGTTGCGAGTTCGCCCGCGACCTTGCGCGCGCGCGAGAAGTCCGCCTGCGTCTGCACGAGGAACGACTTGATCGGGCACAAGAACCCGTCGCGGATCGCGGTTCGCATGTCGTAGTCGAACGCGACCGCCTCGAAGATCTCGCCGAGCGGCACGCGGTCGCTGCGGTCCGGCGTCGCGGTCACGCCGAGCACGTGGCTTTGGAAGTGTTCGAGGATGGCCCGGTATGAGTCCGCCGTCGCGTGGTGCGCTTCGTCGACGACGACGATCTTGAACGCATCGCGCGGCAGCTGCGCGAGCCGCTTCTGCAGCGACTGCACGCTCGCCACCGCGATCTTGGGCCGCGTGCCGTCCGCGCGCGTGAACTCGCGCCGGTCCGCCATCTCCACCGCGACGACGTCCTTGCACCACGCCGCGATCTTGCTGCGCGCCTGCTCGACCAGTTCTTGTCGATGCGCGATCACGAGCACCGGCCCCTTCGCGAGCCGTGCCACTTCGGCGAACAGCACCGTCTTGCCGGTGCCCGTCGGCATCACGACGAGGACGGAGCGATGGCCACGCCGGTAGGCGTCGCGGACGGCCTCGAGGGCCTGCTGTTGGTAGGGGCGAAGGGTCACGAAGAGGGAGACGCGCGGCGGGGGGAGGAGTTTGTGGGTGGGGCGGGGTGCGGTATGGGGGCCCTCGTGCGCAACCGGTCCCATGGGGAAGACTCGCAGGTGACCCATCCGTCCGCCGCGGGTCCAGTCCTCAGGTCCCGTCAACCGAATCAGAATCTGGGATCGAGCGCCTGGTCTTCGTCCTGGCAATGCAGCGAGGCGACGAGGCAATGGCCGATGCGTGCCTGCCTTTCGGGATCGGGCGATGGACGGCTGCAGGCTCCTGCATCGGTTTTTGGCGCTTGCGTCGCTGCAGCGGATCCGGGCCGGCTGAGGCGCCTGGTTGCCCGCGACTCGGACACCCATGGCGAAGGGGGCTTCTGGAGGGCCTGGAGGTGGTGATCCGATCTCCAGGATTTGAGGTTTTTGACATGTGAGATTAAAAAACTCAAATGCGCTACGTCCGACGTCTGATGGAGGGCCAGATCCAGCGCGCTGCCAAGGCCTTTGCCTCGGTGGTGCTGACCGGGCCGCGGCGGGCCGGCAAGACGATGCTGCTGCGACGCACGTTTCCCGGCGCCAGCTACCACCTGTTCGAGGATCCTGATGTGGTCGCGCGCTTCCGTGCCGACCCGCGGGGGTTCCTGGACGAGATGAAGTTGCCGGCGATCCTCGACGAGGTGCAGTACGTGCCAGAGGTCTTTCGCTACGTGCGCGCTCGCATCGACGCGCATCCGAGGCGGACGGGGCAGTGGTTTCTGACAGGGTCGCAGGAAGCGGGCCTGATGCGCAACGTCACCGAGTCGATGGCGGGGCGCGCTGCGGTCCTGCAGATGTGGCCGATGTCGGCGCAAGAGACTGACAAAGTCGACTTGCTGCACGGCGGCTACCCGGAGGTCCTCGCGCGACCCCGCGACGCGAGGCTGTGGTTCACTTCGTATCTCCAGACTTACCTGGAGCGCGACGTGCGCACGATGACGGCGGTCCAGGATCTGTCGACGTTTCGGCGGTTCTTCGCATTGGTTGCAAGCCGGCACGGGCAAGTCCTCAATCGCAGCGACCTCGCGGCGCCGCTCGGCATCAGCGTCCCGACTGTGCAGCGTTGGCTCGACATCCTCGAGGCCACGGGGCAGATCCTCCTGTTGCCGCCGTTCTACGAGAACTTCGGCAAGCGACTCGTGAAGTCGCCAAAGCTCTACGTCGCGGACTCGGGGCTCGCATGCCACTTGCTCGGCATCGACACGAAGGCGGAGTTTGCCAAGTCGCCGTTCCGCGGCGCGCTGTTCGAGGGGTTGGTCGCTAGCGAACTCGTCAAGCAGCAAGCGAACGACGGTGCGCGGCGCGAAGTGTGGTGGTTCCGAGACCAGCAAGGCCTCGAGGTGGACTTCGTCGTGCCGACCACAGGGGGCGGCTTGCGGTTGCTCGAAGCCAAGGCTGGCAGCAGCGCGCGGCCAGAAGCAGCGTCCTCGATGCTGCGGCTTCGCGACGCGATCGCCAGGTCGCAGCGGCGAGGCAAAGTCGAGATGGCGGTGGTCTACGAGTCGGCGAAGCCAGTTTCGCGCTCGGTCGCAGAAGGCGTGCGCGCAGTCAGCTGGCGGGATCTGTCTTAGTCCTGATCTGCGCTCTTGCCCTCAATACGGGCTATCCAGCATGTCCCAGATGATCTGCTCGACGTCGGGCTGCACCTTGCCGCACAGCTTCTCGACCTTGGCTCCGTCGCCCTTGATGTGCGCGGCGATGGCGGGCAGGTCGTCGACGGTGACCTTGCTGTAGAAGATCTTGTCGGGATAGAGCGTGACGTTGATCCCCTGATCGCACGCACCAAAGCATGGGTAGCGGCGGACCTTGATCTTCTCCTGGGCCGGATCGAACTCCTTGATGAGGTCGCGCAGGCGGTCGAAGACGTCGCCGCTGCCCTTCTCGGTGCAGTCGCCGCCCTCGCAGACGTAGCAGAGTCGGTTGGTCATGGTCGCTGGCTGTGCTGGTGGGGGCGAGGCTGTGAGCCTCGCCCGCGCTCGGTGATCCGGGCAACTTCGATCAGTGGAACTTCACGTATTGGAAGTCGATCGGTTGGTTGTTGGGGCCCTGCTGCGGCGGCGCGATGTAGTTCGCGAACTTGCCGGGCTCGGTGACCTTGACCATGCACGAGTTGACGTAGTCGCGATCGGCCTGCGTCGGCAGCCACTTGGCATGGCCGTGCGTCCAAGCGGCCTCGTCGATCAGCTCGCCCGCGGGGTTGAACTTGAAGCCGGCATAGACGCCCTGGTAGCGGTGGAACTTGTGGTCCGGGAGCGCGATCCGCTCGGCGACGCCGAGCTTCTCGAGGTCCTTGTTCCACCGATCGACGATGCGCTTGCAGTCGGCGATGTAGGCATCGAGCAGCACCGCATTCATCGCGCGACGCAGCGGGATGTCCCGCTTCTCGACCTTGCCCTCTTCGTTGGGCACTTCGAGGGTGTAGTTGGCGTTGAGCGCCTTTGGATCCTTGTAGATGCCATCGCTCTCGCGATAGCGGCCCTTGAGCCCGCTCGCGAACGACTCGGACGCGTTGGTGCTGTCTTCGCCGCCAAACAGGTCCATCGAACCCGTGAACCAGAAGTTCACGTAGCGCTGGATCACGTCGAGCGGGATCGCGCCGTGCTTGCGCGGGTCCTTGCCTTGCGCCATCAGTTCGCCCGTGCGCTTGATGATGCGGCCGACGCCGTTCTCGCCGGTCTGCAGATGGTAGGCCTCTTCGGCGAGCATGAACTGCGTCGTGCGCGCGAGCGGGTCGAAGCTCGACTCGGCGAGCGACGCGAGCTGGTACTTGCCGTCGCGGTCCATGAAGGCCGTGAAGCAGAAGAAGTCCAGCCAGTTGGTCACCGGGTAGTTGAAGGCCTGCAGGATGCGCGGGTTGTCCTGGTCGCCGCTATGGCGATCGAGCAGCGCGTCGGCTTCGTCGCGGCCGTCGCCGCCAAAGTAGGTGTGCAGCAGGTAGACCATCGCCCACAGTTGGCGGC
>SXPK01000279.1 GCA_005776365.1 Planctomycetia bacterium | reverse complement strand
CCGCTGAACTACGCCCGCGCGATCGAAGGAAAGCACCCTACCCGCGCGCGGCAGTGTGCGCCACTGCGCAGTTGCGCCAGGTCCGCGCCCGAGATGGAAAGTCGAAGTCGATGCGGCGCGCAGGGTCAGTTGCCAGCTTCCCCGTCTTCCGCCTCTTCCCCTTGCGCAGCGCACGCGCAGACCAAGACTGACGCATCTCTGCCCATGACCGAACATGTCCTTCGCGCCCTCGACGACTTCTCGGCTGCGATCGCGCAACACGTGCGTGTGCTGGTGTTCAAGCACTCGCCGGCATGCCCGATCAGCCGTGCGGCGCGCGAAGAATACGAGTCCTTCCGCCGTCACAACCCTGACGTGCCGACGATGTTCGTCGACGTGATCGCGGACCGGCCGGTTGCGCGCGGCCTTGCAGAACTCTGCGGCGTGCGGCACGAGTCGCCGCAGGCGATCTTGTTCGAGCATGGCAAACCGGTGTGGAACGCGAGCCACCACGCGATCACGCGCGGCTCGCTCGAAGCAGCGTGGGGGTGCGGATGCTGAGTGCGCGCAGAATCCCGACGGTCGCTGCGCTGTTGTGCGCCGCTTGCGCTTCGTCGCGCAACTTCGCGCCGCGCGAGAACCAGAACGGCACCGGGCCGACTGGCGCGCCGGCCGCGGTGTATCCGCTGCCAGCGCCGATGCGCGGCGACTTGCGTCTGTGGTCCGACGGCGCGCGACGCAGCGCGCCTGACGGGATCCCCGAGCGAACCGAGTTGCTGCTCGGCATCGAGATCGAAAACACCGGCGACGCGCCGATCCGCGTCCAGCCCGAGGACGTTGTTGTGCGCGCCGTCGTCGGCGCGGACGCGGCGTTTGCGGCGCGCGCGGCAGAAGCGGTCGCGGTGGATGGCGCGCCGCAACTCGCCGCCATCGAAGCGACGCACGGCGCCACGGCTCGGCTCGGCTTGATGTTCGTCATCGACGCGGCAATGCCGCGCGACATCCAGGCATTCGAAGTGCATTGGCGCGTGAGCAGCGGCGACGCGAGTGGTGCGCAGGTGACACCGTTCGTGGTCCACGTGGAGGATCTGAGAAGTTTGACATGGCGCGACCCATGGCCGTGGTGGGGACCTGGGTTTGGCTACTGGGGCTACGGGTATCCGTACCGCTGGCGCTGACATCGGTTGGCTCGGCACTTCGCTTCGCCGTGCGCGTTGGCGCGACCGCGAGGCGTGCTACTAGGATCCGCGCATGCGCACCCACTCCAACCTCGGCTCCATCGCCGCGACACTGCTGCTCGCCTTTGCGTCCAGCGGATGCTGCGCCATAACCGAGGACTCGGGTTACTTCGATTCCTCAGCCTGTGCCGACGTGCTAACCGGCGGCGTGCGCATGGTCCCGATCATGACCCCCGTCGGCGACTTTCGCGTCTGGACCAAGCGCGTGGGCAACAACCCGCGGCTCAAGGTGCTGCTCTTGCACGGCGGCCCGGGAGCGACGCACGAGTATCTCGAAGCCTTCGACTCGTTCTTCCCGGCAGAAGGCATCGAATACATCTACTACGATCAACTCGGCTCGGCCTACAGCGACCAGCCTGACGACGCAGCGCTGCTGGACATCCCTCGGTTCGTCGACGAGGTCGAACAAGTGCGCGCGGCGCTGGGCCTTCTGCCCGACAACTTCGTGCTGTTCGGCCAGTCGTGGGGCGGCATTCTGGCGATGGAGTATGCGCTTGCCCATCCCGGCAAGCTCAAGGGCCTCGTCATCTCCAACATGATGTCGAGCGTGCCTGCATACAACGCGTATGCGGATCGCGTGCTCAAGCCAGCGATGGATCAGAAGGCGCTCGTCGAGATCCTCGCGCTCGAGCAGCAGGGTCGAACCGAAGAGCCTCGCTACAGCGCACTGCTGGCGCCGTACTACGAGCGGCACTTGTTGCGCATGCCGAGCGCTGACTGGCCCGAGCCGGTGGTGCGATCATTCGCTCGACTCAACCGCAAGGTCTACGTGCCGATGCAGGGTCCGAGCGAAATGGGCGCCAGCGGTTTGCTGGAGCAGTGGGATCGTTCGCGCGACCTTCATCGCATCGCGGTGCCGACGCTCGTGATCGGCGCGCGACATGACACCATGGACCCCGCGCACATGGAGTGGATGTCGAAGCAAATGCCCAACGCCCAGTATCTGCACTGCCCCAGTGGCAGCCATCTGGCGATGTATGACGACCAATACGTATACATGTCGGGCCTGATCACCTGGCTGAAGCAACTCGAACGGCAGCGCTGACGCGAGGCGCAGACTCAGCCCGAGGTTGTCTGGCACGAAAGAACTTGAGGCTGGGCGGCGCTCGGTGACTCAGTTCGACGGGGGCAGTTGTCTTGGCTGGACAGTTGGGTCTTCCGACGCTATCACAGCACCCAACCGGCCCAGATCATCGCTGCCCCGAGCGGGACCTGCAGTGCCTGTCCCCAGAACCTCGTGCCAGCAGGAGGATGAGTCATGCTGAGATATAAGTGGGCAATGAGCATCTCGGTGGTCCTGGTCGCCCTGGCCGTTGGATGGTGTGCCGCCAGAAACTCAGAAGTCGGGCTACCTGTGGCAGAACTCGCTGTCCCCAGGGATCCTCAAGAAGCCGCGCCGGTGCCGGTCCGTGCAGAACACGACTTGACGCGGTTGCATTCAAAACCCGCTACTGCGAGTGAGGAAACGAGTTCCGCCGAAACGGTTGTTCGCGTCGCAGTTGCGGCGGAGCCTACCCTCGAGGCAAAGGCTAGGGCATTCCTGGCCAAGCCGAAGGGTAGCGATGTAGGCATCAACACAATTCGCGAGACCCTGCTGAGCGCAATCCTGCCGCCTGCTGACATAGACCCGTTCGTGGAGCCAATGCCTTCGGTGGATGCGCTCTTGCAGAGTGATTACTACAACCCTTCGCGTGTCGAGCTGGGAGCAGCGGATGTGCAAGTGGCCGCGGACTTGATTGCAGAGTATGGAGCGAGACTGCGATTGGCCAAGCGAGATGTTCATCTCGCCGACCGACTCTCCTTGGCTGAGGCGATTCAGAACGGTGACTTCGTGACCAGGCCAAATGGCTCGGATCCCGGCGGCATCGGGCGGAATCTCAGAGCGGACGTCAAGGCACGTAATCCTGATGGCCGGTGGCTATCGGGGGTGCTTCCGGGTTCGGACTTCTCTCACAATCGCTTCGTGATGCTCGAGCAATCGAAGTATCCAGCGTACTTTGCAGCGCAGGACGCAATGAACATGCTGCGTGCAGAGTTCGTGGCCGCCGTCAAGTCGATGTTCTCGGCTGCTTCGCGGGCTCGCCGTTAGTGGACGCCAACTTCATCGTTGGCTTGCTGGGATCGGAATGCTGGGCCTGCAGCGCAGCCTGCGCGATGTGGCCCCTACTTGGCCTGACAGTCCGTTGAAAAATGCGTGCTGCCTGCGAGCCTCTTGCCCGGGACGATTTCCGCGTCGTGCGAAAGCGTCGAGTCCCTAGATCTCACCCCTGCTGCCAGGCGCTCGGCGACGCAGCCGTCATGCAACAGGCTGCTGGCGGTTCGCTTTGCCCGAGCGCGTCGGATAGCTGTGACCGACATGACATCGACTTGCAGCACGGCACTGTCCCCGGTCTCCGCTGGCATCGACCCCCGAGGTGACTCGTCGATGCTCCTGCGCACGCGGTTGCTGAATGTCCTTCTTCTCATCGCCACCCTCTGCTCGGCACTGGCGGCGTCGGTCGCCAACGCGTCGGCGCAGGATGCTCCCGACTTGCGCGACTTGGACGGCGAATGGACCTATGTCGAGGACCGCACCGAGGGCCGCGAACTCGAACGGCTGGGTCCGCCGATGTCGTCGAAGTTCTTGCTGCGAGTCGAGGAGGGCGCAGTCGTGCTGAACGGCCATGGTTCAGGGCACCGCGATGTGCGCATCGCGCTCGACGGTTCGATCACTGAGGTCAAGGAGCCAAAGACGATCGCGAGATATAGCGGCAGCTGGAAGGACGGGACGTTCGAGTATCAGGTCAAGTTCGAGCGGCTGGAAGGCGGCCCCTCCGGCAGGATCGAGGGGATCAGGCGCAAGTTCTGCCTTACCAGGGATGGGTTGCTCGTCGGCGTCATGGTCAATCCGCCTTCGGGAGAAGAGTCACTCGCGCTCTACCAGCATGAGCAGGACATCGTTCTGCCGACGCCGGCCAAGGCTTCGATCGGCGACGTGGCGTGGATGGCCTCTGCATGGGTCGGAACGCGCCCTTCGGGTTCGTCGATGGAGGAGCGTTGGAGTCCGCCGCTCGGCGGCGCGATGCTCGGCGTGTCGCGCACCGTCAACACGAGCGGCAAGATGGTCGCGTTCGAGTATCTGCGCATCGTCGAACGCGACGGCGGGCTCGTCTACATCGCGCAGCCCGGCGGTGCCAAGCCGACCGAGTTCGTGTTGACCGAGGCGACGCCGACGCGAGCGGTGTTCGACAACCCGCGCCACGACTACCCCAAGCGGATCGTTTACGAGCTGTTGGCGGATGGGGGACTGTGCGCGACGGTCGGCTATGCCAAGGGCGGCACGCCAAGGCGGCTCGAGTTCCGGCGCGAAGGCCAGTAGCACGTTTCCGGATGGTGCGGCGTCCCATCCAGAGCCGGTTCGACCGCATGGATCGGCCGCCGCATTCGGTGGCATTGCCGTCCACCAGGCGATCCGCGACCGCGGTGCGGGTTGCATTCAGGAAGGCGAGCAAGACCCAACCCCTTCGCCCGGCGGCTGGGCGGTGTGGTCCAAATGGGCCGGGTCGTGCTCTGCTTTTGCAACCGCGCGGAGTTCTGGTTCGCAGCCATCGTCTGGCGGCGCCAAAAAACCAAACCACCCGACTCATCCAGGTTCGTCCCGCTCGCCGTTGCCCGTGACCTCGCCCTTGGTTATGGGTTCTCGCCCCGTATGGCGCAAAGGCGCCGGACGCGCGGTCGGTGCGATGGCGCGGCAGCGCGTCGCTCGAAGGACGGACACAGCTTAATCCAGTGATTCACGACATGGCTGACAGCAACAACCAGTTGGCTGCCGCACGGCAGCCCATGATCGAAGCGATCGACCTCAGCAAGCACTTCGGGTCGTTCGCAGCGATCCATCGAATGAGCTTCACGGTCCACCGCGGCGAAGTGGTGGCATTCCTCGGTCCGAACGGCGCAGGCAAGTCGACGACGATGAAGGTGCTCACGGGCTACCTGACGCCGTCGTCGGGCCAGGCTCGCCTCGCGGGCATCGACGTGGTCAAGGACCGCATCGCTGCTGTGCAGCGGCTTGGCTATCTCCCGGAGAACGGCCCGCTGTATCCCGAGATGACGCCGCGCGAGCTGTTGCAGTTCTTCGCCGACGCGCGTGGGCTCACGGGATCGCAGTTCTCACAACGCCTCGACTATGTCACGACGGAGTGCTCGCTGGAGAACTTGCTCGACAAGCCGATCCGCAAGTGCAGCAAGGGCCAGAAGCAGCGCGTCGGCATGGCGCAGGCGCTGCTGCACGACCCGGAGGTCCTGATCCTCGACGAGCCGACTACGGGCCTCGACCCCAACCAGATCCGCCACGTGCGCGAACTGATCAAGAAGCTCGGCGAGACGCGCACCATCCTGCTCTCGACGCACTTGTTCCAAGAGGTTGAGGCGATGGCCGGACGCCTTCTGCTCGTCAACGAAGGCAAGCTCGTGTTCGACGGCACGCCGCAGTCATTCAAGGAACGCGGCCACGGCCAGATGGACCAGGCCTTCTATCACCTGACCGGCGCCAAGGCCGTCTGAGGAGCATCACGATGAACAAGAACGTCATCCTCGCAGTCGCCCGTCGCGACCTCCGCAGCTGGTTCGGCAACCCGACCGGCTACGTCTTCATCTGCCTGTTCGTGTTGCTCTCGGTGGCGGCGCTGCTGCTGCCCGGTGAGTTCTTCCGCGACAACCTCGCAACGCTCGACCTGCTCAACAAGACGTTCCCTTGGATCGCCGTGCTGTTCACGGCCGCGATCACGATGGGCACGTGGAGCAATGAACGCAGCAACGGCACGCAAGAACTGTTGTTCACGCTGCCGGCGCGCGACAGCGAGCTGCTGCTCGGCAAGTACCTCGCGGCGCTCGGCATCTACGCCGTGTCGCTGGTGTTCTTGCTCGCGCTGGTCGTTGGCCTGGCGGTGCTCGGCTCGCCGGACCTCGGCCTGATGTTCTCCAACTACCTCGGCTTCCTGCTGCTCGGCGCGATGCTGATCGCGGTGTCGATGCTCGGCTCGCAGGTCACCGACAACATGACGGTGTCGCTGATCGTCGGCGGCCTCTGCGGCGCGTTCGTGGTCGGCAGCGGCAGCCTTGCCCAACTGCTCGGCGGCGGCCCGGCGTGGTATGCCAACGGCCCGCGCGGTCTGTTCGAGGACTTTGGTCGCGGCATGATCACGAGCGGCGGCGTGCTGCTGTTCGTCGGACTTGTCGTCGCGTTCCTCTACTGCAATCTCGCGCTGCTGTCTCGGCGTCACCACATTGCCGGCGGCAGCGAAGGCATGCACCGCGGTGTGCGCTTTTGCGCGCTTGCGGTCGCGGCAATCGGACTTGCGGTCACGGGCGTCAACGCGCTCCCGCGTCTCGACAGCACCATCGAGGGCATCCACTCGCTGAGCGACGAGAGCAAGAAGCTCCTGTCGCAGCTCGACCCGAAGAAGCCCGTCTTCGTCTCGGTGTTCGTGTCGCCCGAAGTGCCGACCAACCTGATCCAGCAGAAGCGCACGTTGCTCAACCTGCTGAGCCAGTTTGATCACATCGGCGGCGGCGCGGTGCAGCAGCGCGTGGTCCTGACCGAGCCATTCTCGCCCGAGGCTCGCGACGCGGAGAAGAACTTCAAGATCATGGGCCAGCGCACGATGCTCGACGAAGGCGGCGTCAGCGTGGAGGCCACGGCATACCTCGGCTTCGCGGTGCAGTGTGGCACCGAAGAAGTCGTCGTGCCGTTCGTCGACGCAGCGCTGCCGCTCGAATACGAGATCATGCGCAGCATCCGCACCGCAGCGGGGCAGGCGCGAAAGACGGTCGGCGTGCTGAAGACCGACGTCGAACTCTACGGCGGCTTTGACTTCCAGAACTTCTCGCAGAAGCAGCGCTGGCAGATCGTCGACGACCTGTTGCTCCAGTACAAGGTCGAGAACGTCGAGCCGGACTCGGATTACCCGGCGACGCTCGACGCTTTGATCGTGCCGCAGCCGAGCTCGCTGGTGCAGGAGCAGATGGATCGCCTACAGCAGTGGATCCTCGCCGGCAACGCGGCATTGCTGCTCGAAGACCCGGCTCCGCTCGATGCGCCAGGCACGGCGGCGACCGACCAGAAGGGCGGCGCGCGTGCGTCGATGATGGGCGGCGGCGGCGGCCCGCAGAAGGGCAACTTCCAAGCGTTCCTCGGCGCGCTCGGCTTGCGCATGGCGACGGGCCAGGTCGTCTGGGACTTGAGCTACCGCACGTTCGCGGGTGGCGGCCTGCCGCCTGAGTTCGTGTTCGTCGGTTCGCGCGGCTATGCGCCGGACGACCTCGTCACCAATGGCCTCGACCGCACGGTGATGATGTTCGGCGGCCACTTCCAACAGATGGCGACGGAGGGCTTCGAGTTCCAGCCGCTGTTGCGCTCGCCGATGCCCGATCCGACCAACCAGGAGATGAACGGCACGGTCTCGACGATGGACCTGTTCTCGTTCAATCCATTCGGCGGCAGCCAGCAGATCAACCCGCGTCGCGTCAACCGGCCGAAGCCGATGGACTACGTGCTCGCCGCGAAGACGACCGGCGTCGAGAAGGACGGCAAGCGCTCGCGCGTGATCGCGATCGGCGATCTCGACCTCGTCGGCAACCAGTTCTTCATGCTGCGACGCTCGGCCGACGACCCCAACCTGCGGTTCGACAACATCACGTTCGTCTTCAACTGCATCGATTCGTTGGTCGGCGACACCAGCCTCGTCTCGTTGCGCAAGCGCCGTCCGGCGTTGCGCAAGCTCGAGGCGGTCGAATACGCGCAGCGCGACTTCGAGAGTTCGTGGATCAAGGCCAAGGAAACGGCCGAGGACGCGGCCAAGAAGGAGCTCGACGATGCGCAAGCGCGCCTCGACGACGCGGTGAAGGCCTTGAAGGAAAACCAGGAACTGGACGCGCAGGCCAAGGAGATCCGCATCCAGGAGCTGGAAGAGAAGGAGAACCGCAAGCTCGAACTCAGCAAGGCGCAGATCGAGAACGACAAGGCGACGAAGATCGAGGTCGCTCGTCACGATCGCGACAGCCAAAAGCGCGCGCTCTACAACTCGTATCGGATGGGGATGATGGCGTTCTCCATCCTGCCGGCGCTCGTGTTCGGCGTCGCGACGTTCTTGCGTCGCCGCGCCCGTGAGAGCGCGATCGTCCCGCAGAACCGCATGGTCAAGTGAGAGGCACTCCAATGAACGAAACCGCAAAGACGATTGGCTTCCTTTCCGCCGCCGCGCTGCTTGTGGCGCTGGCCTCGATCACTGGGCCTGGCAAGGTCGAGAACGCGCTGTTCGACGACGAAGGGCAGGTGCTGTTCGCCGACTTCACGGACGCGTCCGCCGCGTCGGAGCTCGTCGTCGCTTCTTATGACGACGCGAGCACCGAGATCCGCAATTTCAACGTGAAGCGCGACGAGAAGGGCATCTGGACCATCCCCTCGCACAACGGCTATCCCGCCGACGCGAAGACGCGCATGGCGAAGAGCGCGACGATGATGCTCGGCATGAAGCGCGACCGCGTCATCAGCGACCAGGTCGATGATTACGCGAGGTGCGGCGTCGTCGACCCCGAAGAACAGAGCCTCGAGACCAAGGGCCGCGGCACCAAGGTCACGTTCAAGAACCAGGGCGGCCAGGACCTCGCTTCGCTGATCATCGGCAAGGAACTCGAAGGGAACTCGGGCATGCACTTCGTGCGCCTTCCGAACAAGAAGCGCGTCTATGCCGCCAAGTTCGACAACCAGCTGTCGACGAAGTTCTCGGACTGGATCGAGACGGACCTGCTCAAGGCCAAGAGCTGGGACATCGCCAAGGTCACGTTCGACAACTACTCCGTCGACGAACAGCAGGGCCAGATCGTCCAGGGCGACCGCATCGTCGCAAACAAGGACGACGCGTCGAAATGGGTGGTCGAGGGCATCGAAGACGGCAAGGAGACCAACGAGGAGAAGGTGCGCGAAGTCGCCGACTCACTCGGCCAGATCAAGATCGTCGGCGTCCGCAAGAAGCCCGCGGGTCTCGACTCGCGCCTGCAGACCAAGCCCGGCATGACCGATGCGCTGTCGTTGCAGAGCAAGGGCTACTTCTTGCTTCGCGACGGCTCGATCCGCAGCAACGAAGGCGATCTGCTGTTCGAGACGAAGAGCGGCGTGCGCTACACCTTGCGTTTTGGCGAGATCGTCTACGGCGAAGGCGACGCGGTGACCTCGGGCGCCGAAGAAGCCAAGCCGAAGGAAGCGAAGCCAAGCGAAGAAGGACCGCAGCCCTTGGCAGGCAACAACCGTTACTTGCTGGTTTCCGCCGAACTCGATGAGTCGCTGCTGAAGAAGCCTTCTGGGCTGCGCATGCCGGCCGAGGTCCTCGACCAACGACGCGATGCGCGCACGCAGATCGAGGCGATCGTCAGCGCGATCGACGCCTACAAGGCGAAGAACGAGAACAAGCTGCCGGCCGCACTCGCGGACTTGACGAAGAAGCCGAACGACACCGAACCTGCGCTGCTCGATGAGCTGAAGCAGGATCCGTGGGGCCAGGACTTCGTCTTCGCGATCGAAGGCGAGGGCTACAAGCTGTGCAGCAAGGGCCCGGATCAGGTCGAAGGCGGCGAAGGCGTCGGCCTCGATCTCGTCTCGACGCTCCTCATTCGCGAAGACGATCTGAAGCGCGACGCCGACCAGTGGGTCGAGTTCGACAAGAAGCTCGAGGCCGGCAAGAAGGAGGCCGACGACCTGACGCGGCGCTTTGGGCCGTGGTACTACGTGATCGACAACGCGCTGTTCCAGAAGCTGAAGCCGACGCGGGCCGACCTCGGCAAGGCGAAGGAAGCCGCGCCGGCAGCGCCGCAAGATGGCGATGTGCCCGCGCCAGTGACGCCCGTCCTGCCAGGCGTCGACAAGTGACGCAGTGAGCCGCGCGGCGGGGGTCGTCTCCGTTGCGCCGCTCCTCCGCTCCTTCGTCTGCTGCGCGAAGGGCTTCGACCTTGCGGCGCCGCGACCGTTGCCGGGCAGGTCGCATTCGACCAACATCGCGCCTCGCATGCGACCATCGCCCCGCTTCGCCGTTCTCTCGCTTGCGTGCGCCCTGACGTCTTGTGCGCAGTTGGCGCACGACGGCGAGTCGAACGCAACCACGCAAGGACGCCTCGAAGCCGCGCTGCAGCGCATGCTCGCCGACGAAGCGCTCACGAACGCGCGCATCGGCGTCGCGGTCACCGATCTCGCGACGGGCGCGTCGATCGTGGAGCACGATGCGAACAAGGGCTTCGTCACCGCATCGAACATGAAGCTCGTCAGCACCGCGGTGGCGCTTGCGTCGCTGACTCCGGCCTTTCAGTGGCAGACGCGCGTGGTTGCTGCGCCGGACTCGCTGACGGCGGACGGCGTCGTGACGGGCGATGTGTTCTTGGTCGGCGGTGGGGATCCCTCGCTCGGGGGCCTGCCGCGCGCGCGCGACGGCGCCGGTGACGGGTTGGATGCGCTGGCCCTTCAGTTGCGTCGGCGCGGCGTCTTGCGCATCACCGGCACGGTGCGCGGTGATGCGGGCGCAGAACCCTTCCCGATCTACGGCAGCGGTTGGCAATGGGACTACCTCGAAGAGGACTACGCGGCGCCAAGCGCCGGGCTCAACTACGCGCACAACGTCGCCGAAGTGCGCGTGCAGCCGACGACCGCAGGCGATGCCGCAACGGTGTCGTGCACGCCCGATGTCGATCTGCCTTGGTTGCTGCTGCGGGTCACGACGGTGAAGCAGGGCGAGCCGACGAGGATTCGCTTCCATCGCGTGCCGCACAGCGAATGCGTCGTGGTCGAAGGCTCGATCGCCGAAGGCAGCGCGCCGTATCGCGTGCCCGTCGCGGTGGGGGATCCGGCGCAGTTCGCTGCCGCTGCGTTCGTGCGCGCGCTGCAGCGTCGCGGCATCACGGTCGACGGCGATGCGCCGACTTCGATGCGTGCGCCGGTCGGCGCGGTCGAGATCGCGTCGCACTCGTCTGCGCCGCTGGCGGAGATCGCGGTTCCGCTCTTGATGCAGAGCATCAACCTCTACGCCGAGCAAGCGTGGCGAGCCGCCGCGTTCTACGGCATGGGGCTGCGCACGTTCGCCGACTGTGAACGCCACTGCATCGCGACGCTCACCGCGCTCGGCGTGCCGACGGCAGGCATGGTCCTCGCGGACGGGTCGGGCTTGTCGCGTCGCAACCTCGTCTCACCGCGTCAACTGGTTGCTTTGCTCGCCGCGATGCGAAAGGACAGCCGTCTGCATGCGATCCAAACTGGCCTGCCCGTCGCCGGCGAGTCCGGCACGTTGCGCAGTCGATTCATGCGCGGCGCGGCGAAGGGTCAAGTGCGCGCCAAGACGGGATTCGTCTCCTATGTCGTTGCCTTGTCGGGTTACGTCGACAGGAAGGACAGTGCCGCGCCCTTCGCATTCTCGGTGCTGCTCAACAACTTCACCTGCGAGCCCGATCGCGCGAAGGCGGCGGTCGACGCATTCGTCGAGGAGCTGGCGCAGTGCGCGGGATCGAGCGGCGCCACTGGCGACAACTGAGGGCCGGCGTTTGCGCCCGAGTCGGATTGCGCTCACGCTCCATGACGGCCGACCGTCCCGCCGCGCACGCTTGCGCCCTTGTCGCTTGCGTGCTGACGCCGCGCTGCGTCGGACCTGTAGGGACTTTCAAACTGCATTCCTGCGCGTCCTCGCCTCGGCCACGGGCTTCGGGAATAATCTTCGCCTGAACTCCGTCCGGTGCGCCTGACCTGCCGATGCCACGACCCCAACTCCCGCTCGCCCTCGTCGGGCTCCTGCTACTGGCCGCCTGCGACAACGTCGGCCGCGCGTTCGACCCGGACGTCGAACCGCCGGACCCGGGCAACCAGACCGTGGTGTCCAACATCGAGCCGCCCCCAAATGGCGGCGACGTGCGCGAAGGACGGCCGATCGTCCGCGCGACCTACCCAAGCGGCGGTGGCTGGCCATCGACGGTGGCGATCGTGGTGGAGTTCTCGGAGTCGATGAATCAGGCTTCGATCCTGCCGACGAGCAGCAACGGCACGGACGGGAAGATCGTGTTGCGGCCCACGAGCGCGCCGACGGCGTTGCCGGTGGTCTACAACTTCGTCGCCGGCGGCCGCGTGCTCGTGCTGCGTCCGCTCGCCAATCTCGATGCGCCGCAGCAGTCGAGCTATGACATCGTGATGCTGCCTGGCGTCCGCGACGCCGACGGAGTGCGCTTCTCGGCGACGACGGAGACGATCCTCGCATCGTTCACGGTCGATCCGAACGCGACGGACGATGCGACGGTGATGGCGGTCTATCCGCGCGACAACCAGACGGACTTGCCGGCGACGACCGAGTTCTTGTGCTTCCTGTCGCGCGCGGTCGACCCGACCACGTTGCCCAACAACTTCTTCTTGCGCGCGCAAGGGGCATCGACGCCGTTGCCGGGTTTGCCGTCGCTGCCGCTCACGGTCGCGAATGTGCCCGAGGCGCGCTGCGTGGGCTATTCGCTGCAAGGCGGCGCGAAGTTCACGCCGTCGACGACGTTCGAGTTCGTCGTCAACGCCAACCTGCGCTTTGCGAACGACGGCAGGCTGCAGTTCAACAACCGGACACCGTATTCGCATTTCACGACGCACGGCGTGCCGGAGCCGACATCGGTCGCGATCGACAACTTCACCGCCGGGTTTCCTGACAAGGTCAATCTCGCCAACCTTGGCGCGCTGCGGCTGAAGGTGGAGACCCCTGCAACCGCGGCGATCGGCGACGTGGTCGTTGCGCGCATCTACGGCGGCGACAAGAGCACGACCGCCACCGGCGATCTGATCTTCGTCGAGCGGACCGCGACGCTCGCGGCTGCTGGCGTGCAGCCAGCGCTCGTCGACTTCACGGGGCAACTCGGCACCGCGTCGCGACTCAAGTTTGACGATGGCGCGTTGACCTTCACCGCGCAGTTGCATCGCGGCTCGTCGCACTCGGGCGTCGTGCGTGGCGCTGCGATCGCGGCGCAGGACACGGTGCGGCCTTCGGTCGTGTCGCTCGGCCCGCCGCTCGGCGCGAACAACACGGATTTGTATGCGGAGCTCGAGACGCTCACCCTCTTCGGCACGGCTAGCGAGCCGATCGGGGAAGCTGCGTTCACGGTCGCGCTGCCTTCGCCGGTGACAGGAGGGCTGTTTGCGAGTCGAACCGGCGGCACCTTCTTGCTGGCGCCGGTCGAGATCGGGCGCCGATCCACTCCGGTTGGCTACTCCTTGCTCGTCACCGACCTCGCCGGCAACTCCGCGCTAGCCCCGAGCACTGGCAACATCGTGCCGCGCGGACTGGTCTCCGGTTCGCTGGTGTCCGGCGAACTGATCGTCGAGGCATTCGATACCGCGACGCTTCGACCCGTCGTTGGCGCCGAAGTGCTCGTCGATCCGGGCGCTCCGACTGTGCCGCCGAGCGGACGCCTGGTGGCAACGACGGATGCAACGGGTCGCGCGGCGTTCACGGGCCTCGTCGCCGCCAGCCACACCATCACGATCAACAAGCCCGGCTACGACCTCGTCACGCTCTACAACTCGCCGGCTGCGTTCGCATCGATGCCGGTGCGTCCGACCGACGGAGCGCAATCGACCACGGTGCTCGCCGCGACAGCGACCTTTCCGTCGGGCTCGACCGGCTCGACGGCAATCGTCGGCTCCAACGTGTTCGACGATGCAGCCACGTTGACGATCCGCTCGCAGTCCTCGGCGCCGACTGGTTTGCCGCTGACGGCGATCCTGCCCAACCGACCCGTGATCCTCACGGGGTTTGGCGGCGCATTCGAGCCGTCAGCCAACCCGGCCTTCGCGTCGGTCTACTGCAACGTCCTTGGCAACACCCTGCAGTCGCCGACTCCGACCGCGGCCCCGCCGACGACGGCGGCCAATCTGACGGCGACCATCGCGCTCCGTGACGTGGGCTCGGGTTTTGGCACCATCGTGCCCTTCGGCGGCATCGACTTCGCGGCTTCGTCGGGGCTCGTATCTGGCAGCCTCACCGCGACACCTCGATTGCGGGTTGCCGCGGCGCTCGAGGGCTTCGTTGGTCAACTGGCGGTCGGCGTCGGCTTCGCGACCGGGGCCAATCCGTCGTTGGTCACTGCCAATGGCGCGTTCTCGACCGGCATCCTCACCGGACTCGCGGTCTACGCCCCGACGGTCTACGTCGTGACCGAAGCGGTCGACACTGCTGGCGGCGTTTCGCGCACGCGCGCATTGCTCGATCCTGCGATCAGCACCGCCTTGGCGCAGGTCATGCCGCAAGACTTGCACATCCGTGACCCGCTCGGCTCGACGACCCTGAGTTCGCCGCCGTTGCTCGAGTTCAGCGATGCGATCGACACGACCTTCGTCGAGACCACGGTGCCTGGCGTCTTGGCGCCCGGACTCGGGGGCCTCTACGACATCCAGTTGGAAGAAGTCACCGGGCAGCCGTCCGTCCGTGTTCGCGGCTGGCGCTTGCTCGCCGAGGATCGCAACGGCGGCGTCTCGCCAACGCCCGTGTTGCGCGCCTACCAGTTGCCGGCGGCAGGAACGAATCCGACGCTCGGCATTGGCACTTGGGACATCGTCGCGAATGCGCGCATCTTTCGCCCGCGCACCGGCAGCGCCGGCGACTTCGTGCTCGGTGAGGCGATGCGCGGCGAGATCACGTTCACGCGCGCGCCGCGGTTTTCGATCACCGTTCAGTGACGATCGCGCATGGCAATCCGCGCGCTGCGGTCGCGCTGCTGTCGGGGGGCCTGGACTCGGTGGTTGCCGCCGGGCTCTGGATGGAGGGTGGCGGTTCGATCGCGCGATGTCTGACCTTTGATTACGGCCAGCGCGCGTTTGCGCGCGAGTTCGAGGCGGCGCAACGGTTTGCCAATCGGCATGCGCTGACTTCAGAATGCATCGCATTGCCGTGGCTCGCTTCGCTGTCGCGCGCCACCGGATCGGCTCTGGTGGACACCGGTTCTAGGTTGCCCGAGGGGACGCTTCACGCACCCGGCGACGAGGCGTCTGCGCAGGCGGTCTGGGTGCCGGCCCGCAACTGCGTGTTCTTGGCCATCGGGGCGGCCTACGCCGAGACCTGCGGTGCCGGCGCGGTGCTCGCGGGTTTCAACCGCGAGGAGGCGGTGACCTTCCCTGACAACTCCGAGGCATTCGTGGCTGCAGCGGGGGCATTCCTCTTGGCTGGCACCAAGGCAGGGGTCCGGGTGAAAGCGCCGGTTCAGGGCCTCGACAAGCGCGGCATTGTCACTGCGGCGAGGCGGCTTGGGATCGGTCGCGCGGACCTGTGGTCCTGCTACCGCGGCGATGCTGCGCCATGTGGCCGATGCGAGTCGTGCCTGCGCAGCGAGAGGGCCTGGGCGCAGCCCTGACCGGCGACGCGACGATTTTCGTTCGACGAACGCTCGACCGGATGCGTGCGCGGCGGGGCGCGCGTTGCTAACGTGCCCGCGAACTTAGCACGGTCAGGTTAGTCGAGGTCAGCACATGGCAAAGCGGTGGATTGCGTTGGTTCTGTCGGCATTGGTGGCGGGCTGCAAGTCTCCGCCCCCCATGAATGCGACGTCATCGTTTGCGGCGTCGCCCGCGCTGGCGTTGCGCAATCCTTCCGACATCGCGGTGCTCCCGGTCGAGGACGGCACGGCAAACAAGGCCGTCGAGCGCTTCTCCGAATACATGCGGCAAACGGCCTGGCGTGCGCTGCCGTCGAGGCTCTACGTGCCGCTCTCGCTCGAGTTGGTCGACGGCGCGTTGCTGAGCAACAAGCCACAGACTGGCGAGTCGATGCTGTCGCCTGGATACCTGAAGCGCGTCGCCGGCAAGTTCTCCGAAGAGGCCTTGGTCGCTTTCCGGATCAATCGCTGGGACGAATCACGGTTGATGGTCGACAAGACGGTCGACTTCGAAGTGCAGGCCGCGATGGTGGCCAGCGACGGCGAAGTCCTGTGGAGCGGCAGCCTCGTGGGCACGGTGAAGTCCGGCGGTCTCGCGGCGGCGCCGCGCGATCGCGATCAGATGTCCCGCAGCTGCGCCAACCTCGCGATCGAGGCGGCCCTGAATCACCTGCCCCGGCGCAGCCCAGCGGCCAACTGATCCTTCGCGGCTGGTTTTCACCCGCGCCGGCAGCACCCCGGCGACCCAGAAGGGGGCGGGGGAAGGCGATCCTTGACCAACGCAGGCCGGTCGGTAGCCTTCCCGCCTTCGTTTTTCGCCTTTTGGCCGACCACGATGCCGGAAACCCTGTTCTGGCGCGTCGGTCCTGAACCCCACTGAGGAACCAGGGATGCCCATCGCCGCCGAGACCAAGTCGCAGATCATCACGTCCAACAAGCGTCACGAGAAGGACTCGGGCTCGCCCGAGGTCCAGATCGCGGTGCTCACTGCGAGCATCAAAGAACTGACGTCGCACATGCAGCGTCACAAGAAGGACTATGCGAGCCGTCGCGGCCTGCTCCTGCAGGTCAACCGCCGCAACAAACTGATGCGCTACCTCTCGAAGGTCTCGACCGAGCGCTACAACCAGATCGCCGACAAGCTGGGCCTTCGCAAGTAAGCGAGGCTCCGGCGACACCGCGCGTCGGGCCGATTGGCCCGACAAAGCGGCCAGCAGCTCAAAGGAACCGAACCCACTGACAATCCAACCGTCCCTCAGACAGAGGTGACGGCAAACGCTGCGCGGGCGCCACGAATGGCGCTTCACTCCGGAACGGCCGGTGCGCAGCGAACTGCGGGCTCCTGCACCATGTGGGTGCAGCTCGCGCGAGACCCGGGAAGACTCCACGTCGTGGACCCCGGCAGCTCGCAGGGCGAGAGCCCGAACCCAGGTTTCGCAAGGCCCCAGGAAGGGGCGACGCGAGACCTACGGCAGATGCAATGCACGCGGCCAAGGGCCGCAAAACGAGAAAGAAATGGCAAGCAAGAAGAAGAGCGACGATTCCCCCCAGACCAGCCGCCCGAAGACCGGCGGCAAGAGCAAGGCGGCCCCCGCCGGCGGCCGTAGCAAGAGCGCGCGGCCCGCAGCCGAGGCGCCCGCAGCCGAGGCGCAAAAGCCAGCGCGCAGCAGCGCGCCCATGCCGGTGAGCACCGGCGGCATCCCCAAGGCCGTGCGCGTCCAGCGCGAGATCGGCGGCCGCATGTTGATCCTCGAGACGGGTCGCATGGCGCGTCAGGCCGATGGCGCAGTCGTT
>SXPK01000026.1 GCA_005776365.1 Planctomycetia bacterium | reverse complement strand
CGTCGGCTACTCGCCGGGCGGTCCCTCGCTCAATCCAGGCTCGATGGACATCTCGGCGGCGCTTGCCGGCTCCTGGTCGACCGTCGCGGCAGACGTCGCGCCGTTGACGCTGACGGCGTCGACGCGCCCGACCATCGGCACCAACTGGACGATGAGCGTCGACAACATCCCAGCCAACGGCGTGATCGGCTTGGACTTGCTGAGCCTCACGGATCCAAACATCCCCGACCTCGCCGCATTTGGCGCGCCTGGCTGCCAACTGCGCGCCGGAATCGGCGGCCCGAGCGACCTGAGCTTCTTCTACTTCGCCTTCGGCACGGCGACGCACCCGGTCGTGTTCCCGATCCCGAACGATCCTTGGTATGTCGGCTTCGACCTCTTCGTCAGTTCGGTTGTGTTGCAGAGCCCGCCGATCAACGCCGCCGGCGCCATCACCGCCAACGGCATCAAGGGCCACATCGGCACCTTCTAGCAGCGGGCTGCCAGCAGCCCGATGAAGAAGGACCACGGCCGCGACGAATCAGGATCGGCGCGGCCGTTCGTGTTTGCCGGAGGAAGGCCCTTTGCCTCAGGGTTGAAGGTCGAACTGCAACCCAGGCGATGACGACAAGCCGAGCAACGACGGCGTGCACGCCAACGCGTCCCAGAACCACACCGTCTGTGCATGCAGCGACAGACCGGCGAGCACCGACGATGGCGGGATCCCGAACTGGCAGTTGCCGACGCCGTTGCCGTCGCTGAAGACGGAGGCAGTGAGCAGCAAAGGATTGGCAACTTGCAGGTGCATCAAGAGACCGATGCCAAACGGATCCGAACCAGCGACATCGCCCTGACTCGCGACACCCAGCAGGCCGAAGCCAAAGACCGGGGCTTGACTCGTGCGCAACGTGAACGCAGGGTTGCCGATGACTGGCGAGTTGATCGCGGTCAAAGTGTGCGAACCGCTGCATCCTGGCGTGCCGACGCCATAGTGCGCGACGCCGACGACAGCAGGGGCCACCGGCGCAATCCGGTAGACGCTGCCGCCGATGTCGCACAGATAGAGTTCGCCGTAGGCATCTTCGCCAAAGGAACTGATGCCGACGAGCGTGCTCGGCGGCGGCGGTGCGAGTTGGGCCGTGAGGTCGACCAACTGCGTGACTGCGCTGCCGTTGTGCCGGAGCGCCCACACCTTCTTGCGGGCGAAGTCACCAAAGAAGTATGCCCCGCGCCAATCCGGCGCCGCGATGCCGCGATAGACGTAGCCGCCGATCACCGCGCCGGCTGGGCTGATGCTGCTGTAGTCGTGCAGCGGCACCGTGAGATTGGCGCCGTGGCACGCGCAGACCAGGTTGTTGGTGTTGCAGAACGTGCCGGACATGCACGACCAGCCGTAGTTGCGCCCGCCTGGCGATCCCGCAGGCTCGTAGTCGATCTCTTCGTGCATGCCGCCGACGTCGCCGATGTAGAGGTCGCCGGTCAGTCGATCGAATGAGAAGCGCCACGGATTGCGCAGCCCCATCGCCCAGATCTCGTCGAGCGGATCGCCTGCTCCGACGAAGGGGTTGGACGGCGGGATGCCGTATGCAAGCGGCGGTGCCGGGTGGTCCACGTCGATGCGCAGGATCTTGCCAAGCAGAGTGTCGGTGCGTTGCGCGCTATTCTGCGGATCATCGGGCCACGTCGGCGCAAAGCTGCCGCCATCCCCGAGCGAGATGTAGAGATAGCCATCTCGACCAAACGTGATCATGCCGGCGTTGTGGTTGCCGTAGATCAGCTGCGTCTCCAACACCGAGACGCCGGACGCTGGGTCCACCACGTCAGGATCAGCCGCGCTGACCGTGAACCGCTTCACGTAGGCGCGGGGCCACGGGAATCCCGTGTAGAACACATAGACGAAGCCGTTGGTCGCGAAGTTCGGATGAAAGGTCAGCCCTAGCATGCCGAGTTCGCCGCTGAACGAAACGACGAAGCCCGCCGTCAGGTCGAGGAAGGGAGCCGGCAGCAAGACGCCGTTCTTGACGATGCGCACGCGCCCGTTCTCCTCGACGAGAAACACGCGCTGCAGATCGCCTGCGGGCGCGGCGACGTGCGTTGGGCGCACGAGTCCGGTCGCCACCACCTCGAGTCGCAACGGGCTCTGCGCCACCGCAGCCAATGGGAACAACGTGAGGATCAACATCGCCGAGCGGAATGACATAAGGACTCCGAGGGTTGGGGAGGCGGAGTGTCCCCGCGGCCGGCGGGCGTGGCAACTTGGTCGAAATGCTGTTGGCGTAACGAATGGGCACGTCACCGTGCGCCCGCGATCGAGTCCCGCGTCTCGCCACGCCGTGCCACCCGATGCAGTGCGAGTCGACGGCAGGCTCTGCGCGACTTCGCCTGCGTTGTCAGGCCTTGCACCGATCCGCACCCATGCCTCAGCGCGGGCAAGCCGATCCGCCGTGCGGGTTGGCGCCAAGGCGCAGGTCCTGTCGTACGGCGCGCCTCACTGCGGAGCGGGCAGGTCCACCGCATCGCGGTCGACGTCGAGAATCAACACGACGCGCGGCTCCGTGCCGAAGTTCGCGGCTTCGTGTTCGGCCTGGCCATCGAACACCATGCACTTGCCGGGACCCCAGTGGATCGTGGTGCCAGCGACGCGCATGCCGGACTGCGGGTTGGTGAACACGCCGAGGTGACAGCGCAGCACGTCGAGGGTGCCGTTCTTGCCGTCGTTGTGCGGGATGATGTGCGTGCCCGGCATCATCATCGAGAACGCCGCGCGCTCGACGCCTTTGATGCTCTTGATGATGCGCGCCGTCTCCGGGATGCGCTTCTGGTTCTCTTCGCACGCGGCGGCCAAGTGCCAGGTCGTGTCGCGGCTGTAGAACACGTAGGTCCGCCAACTGCCGGTGTAGCCCTCTTTCTGCGGCCACTCGGCGTAGTCCTCGACCGTGAGCCCGCGTGCTTCGGCGAGAATCGTCGCGTACTTCGATTCTAGGTAGCGCGTGAACGGGAAGGTCGGCGCTTCCCACAGCATCTGCGGGCCGGTGGTCATACGGAGAAGATGGTGTTGGCGATCGGGCAAGCGGTCAAGGGGCGGCAGCCATTGCGCGTTGGCCCGGACGGTCGCGCTCTCTTGGGACCGAGCCTTCTGCGCTGCGCAAACTGACGATCGAGTAGAAGGGCCACCGAGCGGTAGAGTGCCGCGCCAACCCAGTCCCCCATGCGCACCCACCACCTCGTCGCCTTGTCGGCAGTCATCGCCATCGTCGCTTGCTCCAGCCAAGATTCCGCCGCCAAGGGCTCCACAGCCCCAGTGGTAGGGCCCGTTGCGGCCGCACCGCAGCAACCGAAGTCGCTGAAGGCAGCGATGGAGGCGATCGAGGAAGACTGGAAGGCCGTCGAAGGCGCGATCAGCCAGCTGCACAAGGGCGCAACCGCCGACCTCGCTTCGACCGAGACCGCCGCGCGCCGCGTCGCGCAGGCGATGCGATGCGCCTACGACCCGTTCGAGGACAAGGAAGTCCCCAACTTCGCGACGATGGCGAAGGAAGCGGAGGCGGCATTGAACGCCTTTGCCGAAAGCTGCAAAGAAGGGAACAAGGCCGCGTTGATGGATCTCGGCAAGACGCTGCAAGAGCAACACTGCGCGCGCTGCCACGACGCGACGGAAGAAGCGCGAGGCTGAACGCGCAAAGCGGTCACGGCGCGATCGTGACCTCGAGGTCGTTGCGGGCCCACCACACCACGCTCGAGGCAAAGTCGACGTCGACGGCCTGCACGTCGAACTGGTAGCCGACCAGGGATGCGGTCCCGGGCACAGTCAGAGTCAGATCATTCGTTCCACCAGCCCCCAGAATCGCGAGGCTGTCGACCAGGATGTTGGCGATGTCGATGCGCGCATCGCCAACGCGAACGAAGCCTGGCAGCGTGATCGGCAATGCGCCGACAAAGCGAGGCGTGACGAAGCGCCACGCGAGCGAGCCGCTCGCGGTGAAGGGATAGGAGTAGCGGAACTGCGTGATCTGGCCGACGCGCGGCGCGGCGATCGTCGACATCGTGCGTAGACAGCCGGTTTCGAGTTCCCAGGTGTCAGCGAAGAAGCCCGCCGCGTCGCGGCCGCCAAACATCACCGCCTTGGCACGCTGTGCGTCATAGACGACCGCCGATCCGTGGCGACCGCTCGGTGCCGCACCCTGCGTTTGCGACCACGTCGTGCCGTCCCACGCCCACGAGTCCGCGTAGTTGGAAGCGAAGGCAAAGTCTGCGCCACCGACCAAGATCGCGCGACCGCACGCAGAATCGAAGGCCATGCGTGCTTCGTGGCGCGCGGTCGGCGCGTTTGGTGTCGAGCGCAGGGACCACGTCGAACCTTGCAGCACATAGGTGTCGCCCAGTGTCTGCGATGCGCTGCTGCCGCCGAACACGACGAGTTCATCGCGCTCGGAGTCGAAGGCCATCGCCGGTCCGCGTCGACCTTGCGGCCCCGCGTTCGTCGTGCGCTGCGTCCACGTCGCGCCGTCCCAATCCCACACATCGGCGAGGAAGGTCGATGGGTATTCGTAGCCGCCGAAGGCAACGACCTTGCCGCGCAGGCTGTCGTAGGCCATCGCGTGGTAACCACGAGGGGGCGGTGCCGAACTTGGCGTCGCTTGAGTCCACGCAGTCCCGTCGAACTCCCACGTCTCGTCGACGAAGCCGACGATTGGAACGAAGCCACCGAACATCACGAAGCGCTGCCGACGCTCGTCGAAGGCCATCGCTTGGCCCCAGCGCGCGGACGGTGCGTTCGACGGCGACAGTTGCGACCACGATGCGCCATTCCAGTTCCAGGTGTCAGCGAGGCCATTGGCACCGTCAAAGCCACCGAACAGAATCGCCCGCGAACCGTATGGGTCAGCGGCCATGGCGAAACTGTTGCGCGCCGATGGCGCGTTGGCCGTCGTCATCTGCACCCAACCGGTTGGACCTTGGTCGACTGGGTAGGCACCCTGGTCGGCGCGCGTGCCATCCGGATCGAGCGGGCTCGTCGGATCGCCGGCGTCGACGCATGGCGAGGTCGGCAGCAAGGTGTAGTCGCCGTTTGCTGCACTGGTGAACTGCGGGTCCGCCGTGAGATTGCCCGTGCCAGCGAAGCCGCCTTGCACGGTCGAGTAGGTGCCGACGATCGAGGTGCCCACGTTGTAGGGCGAGCCAAAGGCGCGCATCTGGTAGCCAGCATTGCCCCAGACGATGCAGTCCTTGACGACCGCAGAACCGTAGTTCGCGACGCTGATGCCGCCTTGGTGGCCAAAGGCCCAAGCATTCGCGCTATTGCCGGTCACTGTGCAGCGCTCGAAGGTCATCACCGCGCCTTGCCCTTCGCACAAGGATGCGCCGCCCGAGGCCCACGCGCGGTTGTTGCGGATCAAGCAGCCGCGAAGCGTGACGCGGACATTGAGCCCGCCAGCGTGGATGCCGCCGCCAAAGGTGCCGGTGCTCAGCGCGTTGTCCACCAACTGACAGTTATCGACCAGCAGCTGCGTGTTGGCCGCGCCGACGAAGATGGCGCCGCCGTAGTAGTCCGATCCGTACGAACTCGGGAACGGTCGTCCTTTGCCGCCGCGGAGCTTGAACCCGCGGATCGTGGTGCCCGCAGGCTCGCTGTTGCTGACATTGACGACGGTCGTGTTGCCGTTGCTGCCATCGATCGTCGTCAGCGTCGGTCCCGCGAGTCCTTCGAGCAGGATGCGCTTGCCGAGGAAGTCGATGTTCTCGAAGTAGACGCCGGGCAGGACGTGCACCGTCGCAACGGAAGGCGCAGCGACGATCGCCGACTGGATGGTCGGGTGCGTGCCCGGAACGACGTAGATCGTCTGCGCGCCGAGCGACGCGCAGGTCGCCAACGCGATTGCAGTGAAGTTGAAGATACGCATGAGTTCGCCCACCTATCAGCCCGTTGGAGAGCGGCTGCGTGGCCGAGAGCCTGGCAGCAGGGGCGAGATCAAGCAGTGCGAACGGAGTCGAACCTGGGGATTCGACGTTGTTCGCACGACGCCGAGATCGTCCCGGATGCCGGGCTTGCATGCAGCGTGCGTTCTTCAACGGGCTGCGAGTCCGAAGGAAGTTGATCCGCAGCCAACTGCCTGGAATGCGCAACGCGTCGCGTTGTGACAGCCTTTGCTCGAATCGCATGGATGCGTGCGCTCGCGCTGTTGCTACCGCTGGGCGATGGCAGCAGTCGCAGCAGCCCGACAGTCCGGCCACGTCAAGGTCGCATCGCGCAGCAACGCACGCTTCGCGCCCGCGCAGAAACCCGACCACTGCACGGCGTGCCGCATGCGACGCGCACCATCGACCTAATGCAGAAGAAACCTGTCACGCGAGCGCGGCGTGCGCATTCCAGGTGCAAGGGAAGCCGCATGCCGGCACCGCTAGAGCGCCCCAGCCTGAACCGAATCGCTTCAACAACTCACCAGACCCACCAACTCATGCTCCGCAACCGATCGCTGCTCCTTCGCGCCTCGCTCGCCTGCCAGATGGCATCGCTGTGCGCATCTGCCGATGCGCAGCAATGGACCTTGCTCAACCCAGCCAACCGGCCGTCCCCGCGCTCGTCTGGCATCTGCTGGGACAACGACCGCGGCGTCGGCGTCCTGTTCGGCGGCTATGCCGGATCCAATGCCATCACGCTGTCGGACACTTGGGAGTTGACCAACGGCAACTGGATCCAGCGCGCCCCCGCCAATGCGCCGCTCGCGCGTTGGGCCAACGGCATGACCTACGACCGCGCCCGCCAGCGCATGGTCCTGTTCGGCGGTTACTCGCCGCTCGCGCCGGGCGTTGGCGCGATGAACGACACCTGGGAATACGACGGCACGGACTGGACGCAGCGCACGCCGGCCAACTCGCCGCCGCGCCGCTTGTCCATGAGCATGGTGTACGACGTGGCCCGCGGCCGGGCCGTGATGTTCGGCGGCTTCGAGTATCCGTCGACTTACTACAACGACACGTGGGAGTGGGATGGCATCAACTGGAAGCAACGCGCCACCGCCAACGCGCCGAGCCCGCGCATTGGCTTGATGATGGCCTACGACGAATCGCGCAACACGACCCTCGCGTTCGGCGGCGGCGACGGCAACCAGATCCTCGGGGACACGTGGATCTATGACGGCAACAACTGGACGCAGAAGTTCCCGTCGACCTCGCCGAGCGCACGCTGGGCCAGTTCTTATGCCTACGACGGCTCGTGCGGCGCAGTGACGCTGTTCGGCGGCGCCAACACTTTGTTCGCGTTGATCCACAACGACATCTGGCAGTGGGACGGCGCGAACTGGGTGCAGGTCCCGAGTTCAGGCATCGACAACCGCCACAGCCTCGCGATGGCCTACGATCCCGCCTCACGTCGCTTGATCGGCTTCGGCGGCGCGAGCCCTGCCGCGCAACTCGGCAACGAGACCTGGCAACTCGACGGCGGCTGCGACCGCACGATGTCGGTGATCGATCCGCCACTGCTCGGGCGCAACGCGGTGTTCCAATATTCCTATCCGCCGAGCGCGGCGTTCCGACTCGCTTGGCACTTCTTGACGCTCCACTTCGCCGGCGCGTTCCGCCTGCAGGTGCCTGGCTTCTCGGTGGTCGGCGACGTGCGCATGGACCTGGCGAACATCCGCATCCAAGAACTCGTCCTGCTCGGCCCGACCGGCAACTCGCCGCTGACCGTCGCCATTCCCAGCGATCCGATCTTCCTCGGCTACGAGTTCGACGTGCAGTCCGTCGACATCGACTTCGTCAGCAATCGCATCTACCTCGCGGCGAACGACGTCGAAGCCGTGATCGGCCCGATCGAACCGCCGACCGCATTCCAGATGGTGAACCTGACGGCAGGCAGCTTCTCGATGGGCTCCAGCGCCATCGGCGGCGCATCGGCGCCGGTGCATGCGGTGAACATCACGAGGCCTTTCTGGATGACGAAGCATGAGGTCACGCAGGCCGAGTATCAGGCCCGCATGGGCGCCAACCCTTCGATCTTTCAAGGCGGCAGTTACCCGAACGCTGCGAACCGCCCGGTCGACAATGTTTCCTTTGCGCAAGCGGAGGCTTATTGCGCCGCGGTCCAAGCAGCGGAAGGCGCCGCGGGCCGCGTTCCACCCGGCCACGTCTACCGATTGCCCACCGAAGCCGAATGGGAATACGCGTGCCGAGGTGGCGGCTCCACCGAATGGAGCGTCGGCACTTCGCTCGCATGTCCGGCTGCCAACCACGCGACCTCGGTCTTCGCCCGTTGCGTCAACCAGACGACGGTCGTCGGCAGCTACGCCGCCAATGCGTTCGGGCTCTTCGACATGCACGGCAACGTCGCCGAATGGGTGCAGGACCGCTGGAACGGCACCGCCAACTACCCTTCCACCACGGTCAGCGACCCCTACGTCAGCACTGGCCCGTTGAACGTGCTGCGCGGCGGCGCCTGGAACCAGATCGCGGACCAATGCCGCTCGGCGGCGCGCGGCACGGTGCTGCCGGGACTCACCAACTCGTCGAACGGGTTCCGCATGGTGCTCGGTCCGATCTTGCCCTGAGTACGGATCTGAGTCGCGCCACCACGCCGCGGTGCCCGCATCGGTCGCCGCTGGCGATGCGCGCTGCCTTCGCCATCAGCGCCGACGCGCCCGGATGCAGCCTTGGACGACTTCGAGCGTCTGCTTTGGCATCGATCGCCACGGCTCGGCAAACCCCATCCGCATCCGATCGTCCACCTCGACTCGTCTGTGCTCCTCGAAGGCGAGCACTTCGAAGCCAGCGCGTTCGAAGCGCGCGACGAACTCAGAAGGCCGAAGCCGGGTGCAGCCAAAGACCAGCTGCAGATGCGCGGGCTCGCGCAAGAAGTCCAGCGGTCCGTGCGATGCATCGCCGTAGGTGGCGTGGTCGATCCCGTCGATCGAATGAACCGCGATGCCGCCGCTGCGCATCACGCGCGCCATCTCATCGAGGACTGCGTCGACGTCCGGCACGTGCTCCAAGAAGGACACGCTGGAGCAGTAATCGACTTCGCCTTGGGCCATGGGCAAGCGCTCGGCGGAGCCATGGATGAGTCGCAGACGGCTGCCGTCGATGCCGGCAGGATCCCCGAGCCAGAGTTTCGGCAAGTCGAACCCATCGAGCGCGGCGAGGACCTGCTGACGGGTCCTTCTTGCCCAAGGGGCCAGATGCTCTGGCGCAGCCAACATGGCGAGCGCGAGACGCAGCAGCGCTCGCGTCGCGGTTTGTGGGTCTTGCGGCGGATCGAGATCGACACCGACCGCCAAGCGTGCCCCGCACAGCACATGGACCATCAAGGTCCCGAGCGGATGGATCGAACCGCAGCCAAGTTCGAGCACCGTCGCGCCATCCAGCTTGCACTCGCCGGACTCCACGTGCCCTGCGATCATGGCCGCGCACGCTGCTGGACGGGTTCGCGAGAGTCGGTTGCTCGACGCTTCGGTGCGCTGCTCGATCTCGATGCCGAGCACGCCCAGTTGGTCCGCAAGATCGCCAACGTGCAACGCAAGCTCTGGCGCTCGCAACCGCTGGCGAAGTTCGAGCGCCAAGTCGCGCGTCGAAAACGGCGCGAGCCGAGGATCTGGCTCCGCCTCGAGGCGACGCAGGCTTCCGCTCGGTCCTTCCGTGGGCAGCGTCATGCGCCAACACCATCGCCGCAACAAAGCGAGCGCGCCAGCGTCGGCTCGGCTGGGACAGGATTTGCCGTGCGCAACACCTGCCGATCCATTCGCGCAAGGCAGCGACTGCGATGGCTACAGCGGCGGCGCCAACACGAACCGCAACCCGTGCCAGGGGAAGTCCGCATCGCGCGAGGTGCGGGGCGCAAATCCACTGCCCACAGCCGGACCGTAGAACCAGTTGTAACTGCCGCCGCGGACCGGCACGGGATCGCCCACCGGAGTCGGCAGGTGCGGATTGAGGAATACCCCGGCCACGATGGCATCCCAGGAGTCGTAACACCACTCCGCGACATTGCCGTGCATGTCGCAAAGCCCCAGTTGGTTTGGTGGATAGCTGCCGACAGCAACTACCCCGGCATAGCATCCCTGCCATCCGACGGATCTGCACGTGACGATGGACTGCGACGCATCCAGCCCCCTGGCATCGGAACAAGAGAGGGTGTTGCCGACGTTCCAGATGGTGGTCGTTCCGGCGCGACAGCATCGCTCCCACTCGGCCTCGGTCGGCAAGCGATAGACATAGCCCGGCATCAACCGGTTCGCCGCGGCTTCGCGCGCGGTAAGGAGCGCGCAGAATGCCTCGGCCTGGGCGAAGGTGACCGAACCGACCGGCACCTGCGGCGGCGAGCCGGGCCTCAAGCCGGTGACGCTGTCGTAGAGCCCGTTCGTCACTTCAAACTTGGCGATCCAGAACGGGTAGTCGATTGCGACCTGCACGAAGGGTTGGTTCTGGTCGCAGTAGTGCGACTTTGACATCAGAAACGTGCCCGGCGGGATCGCGACGAGGTCCAGCCCTTGGCCGAACTGGCCAGCGCCGATCCTGAGTTCGAGGTCGTTGTCGCCCCAAGCCAGCGTTTGCGAAGCAGGCTCGTAGTCGAGCGTCTGCACGTCGAACTCGAGACCGAAGAACACCGCGCTGCGCGGCACGCCGATCTGCATCGCCACCGTTCGTGACGCATCGAAGACCATGAACTGCTCGTAAAAGACCTCGTTGATTCCCAGCCGGCAGGAACCGAGCACCGTGAAACCGGGCGCCGGCGTCGGGAAGGTCCGCGCCGAATGGGAAGCAATCAGGAACCAACCCAGATTGCCGACCGCGGTCTGCGGATAACCCGCCTCCCACGCGCCGACACCGCCGAGTTCGGGCGCCTGCACGAGCGTCAGCGTGCGACCCGTTTGCGTTGGCGCCGTCGAAGCGAAGGCGAGGCCGAAAGCCAGGCAGAGGGCGAGGGCTGCGACAGGCTCACGGTGAGAAGCGGAACCGAACCGGACTGAGGTTGTGATCATGGCGTCGAGGGTTGCGGGCAAACGCCACAGCTCGCCGCGATCGAGGCGTCATGAGCAGCAGCGCGACCTGCGTGGGTCCGGACGCTGCGCCAGGGTTGCGGGATTCCGGCGATGCCGCTCCCGCGGCGGCAAAGAGAGAGGGTCAGGGCTTGGTGAGCTGCTGGAACGGCCTGAACACACCGTCGAAACCGTGCCAGTAGGCGCCGAAGTTGCGGAACACCGAGGCGTCGTAGGCGACGCCGTTGTAGACCGCGACGAAGGGGCCTGCGACCGCGCCGCCCACGAAGGCGAACGGCATCCAATACCACTGTTCTTGCGGCACTCCCTGACGGCACAAGTCGACGCCGCCGGTGATCGGACTGACGGCCGTGCCCGCGATGGTGGCGCAGGATGGGAGCGGCAGCGACAGAGCGAGGAGGGCCAGCCAAGAACGACGCGCGGTAGTAGATGTCATCGCTTGCATCGTGGCGTATGCGCGGCTGCGGCGAAAACATTTCGATTCCGGCATCGCCTGTGCGCCGCGTCAGTGCCCACTTCGATCGGACCGCGGCCGTGCAAGCGCCGCCCGGCCTGCTATCCTCCCCGCCCCAAAATGGACGGCGACGAACTTCCTGAGCCCTACAACGCCCGCATGCACCTGGGCGGCAAGCTGTCCTTCCGCGCGCGGCTCAAGGACACCGACGAAGATCCCGGCGACCGGCTCGTTCTCGGCGGCAAGAACCCGCCGAGCCTGTTGGAACTGTGCCCCGATGACGGCCGCCCCATCGAGATCGAGATCGGCTCCGGCAAGGGCGCCTTCTTGGTCGCCTCGACCGAGGCCCGGCCCGAGACCTTCGTGCTCGGCATCGAAGCAGCCGCCGGCTACGCACAACACGCCGCGGCCAAGCTGCACGCGGCCGGCAGGACCAATGCGCTGCTGCTCGTCGACAACGGCAAGCTGTATCTCGAAGACCGCGTGCCCGAGGCGTCGCTGACCGCGGTTCACGTCTACTTCCCGGACCCCTGGCCCAAGCGGCGCCACAGCGGACGGCGGTTCTTCACCGACGAGGTCACCGCCGTGCTCGCGCGCGCGATCGTCGACGACGGCCACGTATTCGTCGCGACCGACAACGCAGGCTATGGCGGCCAGGTCGCGCGCGTCATGGGCGCGGCCTTGGACTTCGCGTTCGATGAAGCCGAGCGCGACCGCCGCATCGCAAGCGGACCGGGCCACGCCTTCTCCCCGACCAACTTCGAACGCAAGTACATCGAAGAAGGCCGCATCATCCGTCGCTACGCCTTCCGAAGGCTGCCGCGCAACGGCGCGCCTGACCCGCGATGACCTGGACTCCGATCGGCAACAAGAGCGCGATGCGATTCGAGCCCGGGCATGCGGTGCGCGTGCAGGATCGCTGGATCGCGGTGTTTCGACAGCAGGGCGCAGACGGCGCCGAGCACCTGCTCGCGATCGACAACGCCTGTCCGCACGCGAGCGCGCCGCTCTGCGACGGCGCGGTGCTAGAAGGCAAGGTCGTCTGCTCGCTGCATCTCTGGCAGTTCGATCTCCGAACTGGCGCCTGCGATGTCGGCACGCAATGGAATGTGCGGACCTATCCGGTGCGCGTGCGAGGGGACGAGGTCGAGATCGACCTCGTGCCGTGAAGTCCACTCACTGCGGTCGCTGCAGTTCGAAGCCAACCTCACTCGACGTGCCAAGCCCCGTGCGCGCCGATGCCGGCGGCAGCCACAAGGCCGGAGCAATGGTTGGCGTCACCGCGCGCGACAGACGATGGAGCATTTCGATCGGGGACTGCTGTCGCCCGGCGATTTGCCACGTCGTGACGAACGGTCGACGCAGCGTGTCATGCTGCGCGACGCCGGACGCCGGCTGTTTCTTTCCGCCTGCCTCGACCTCGCCGCGACGCGGCAAGAATGGATTGCCCAACGCCAAGGCTCCGAAGAGCAGGGCGGCGGCCGACAGCAGGCTTTGGGAGGCTCGCATGCGGATTGCGTTCGACGAATCGTTGGCGCAGAAGCGGCGGAAGAATGTCGCGACTGCAGCCCATTCTGCCAAGGGGGTAGCGAGTTTCCGTCCCACCGTCAGCGCCGGAGCGGGTCCCAGAGGCCCCGGTCGGGGCCGGTGTTCCGACCGCGCCATGGTCGCGCGCGAGCATTCGGCCGACCGGACCTCTAGTCTCCTCGCCCCTTTCCCTATGACCCGCAAGACGCGACCAACGTGACCGACGGCATCCAGAAGGACCGGCTCGAGAAGCTCCAGGCAATGCAGCAGGCCGGAGTGGACGCCTACCCCCCGCGCGTTCAAAAGGGCATTCCCATCGGCCCGGTGCTGGCCAACTTCGACGCGCAGATGGGTCAGTTCGTGACCTTCTGCGGTCGGCTCGCGCAGATCCGCGACTTCGGCAAGTTGCGCTTCTCACACCTCACCGATCGCAGCGGTTCGATCCAAGTCGGCTTCGAACGCGACCGACTCCCTGAGTTCTGGCCCGAGCGCAAGCGCATCGAGGCCAACGACCTCGTCTCGATCACCGGCGAACTCGGTCGCACCCAGAAGGGCGAGCCGACGCTTTGGGCTCGCAACGTCGTGCTCGCGAGCAAGGCGCTGCGCGCCGCACCGGAGAAGTGGCACGGCCTGCAGGACCAGGAGCAACGCTATCGCCAACGCTATGTCGACTTGCTGGCGAGCGAGGACGTGCGCAAGACCTTCATGCTGCGCAGCCAGATCGTGCGCGAGGTGCGCGCCTACTTCGACGGGCTCGGCTACTGCGAGGTCGAGACGCCGATCCTGCAGCCGATCTTCGGCGGCGCGGCAGCGCGGCCGTTCACGACGCACCACAACGCGCTCGACATGCCGTTGTTCTTGCGCATCGCGCCGGAGCTTTACCTCAAGCGGCTCATCGTCGGCGGCCTCGAGCGCGTCTACGAGATCGGGCGCGTGTTCTAGTTCAATACTAAAATTATTTCCGTCAATCAACTTATCTTTTTTTAGAGAATCCAATAATGGTGTTCCCTGATTTCCTTGACCAGCAGTTACTGTCATTTCTATTTCGTGCTTCATTGGCATTTCTGCAGTTGAAGTAT
>SXPK01000278.1 GCA_005776365.1 Planctomycetia bacterium | reverse complement strand
GTCGTTCCACAGCCGCGCTTCGAGGTGGCTCTCCATCTTGGGCAGGTAGAAGCACGGGGTCGCGCCGCGAGCGAGTTGCTCCTTGGCGTTGTGAAAGAAGAACAGCCCGAAGTCGAATAGCGACGCACTGACACGCTGGCCTTCGAGCGTGACGGACTTCTCTTCCAGGTGCCACCCGCGCGGCCGCACGAACAGCACCGCTGGTTGTTCGACCAACTGGTAGCTCTTGCCGCTGGTTGCGTCCGTGAACGCAATCGTGCGCCGGACGGCGTCAGCGAGGTTCTTCTGCCCATCGATGACGTTGTGCCATGTCGGCGCGAGGCTGTCTTCGAAGTCCGCCATGAACACGCAGGCGCCGCTGTTCAGGGCATTGATGACCATCTTGCGCTCGGTTGGACCCGTGATCTCGACACGTCGGTCGAGCAACGCAGTTGGCACCGGCGCCACCTTCCAGTCGGCGGCGCGCACCCCTGCGGTCGCCGCCAGAAAGTCCGGCGTGTCGCCGGCATCCAACCTGGCCTGTCGATCCTTGCGCATCGCGAGCAACTCGCGACGGCGGGCGCCGAAGCGATGCTCGAGGTCGCCCACGAAGGCGAGTGCGGCGTCCGAGAGGACCCATGCGCAGTTGTCTGGAATCGACGCCTGCACGATCAATGGGTTGGCGGCGGCCTTGGACTTTGGAGCACTAGGCATGCTGATGGTCTTCTCGGAGTTTTCGCTGCGTGTTCGGCGCAGCGTAGCAGGCAGCAGTCTCCGTATGGGAATGCGGTCAGGAGCCGCCCATGGCATTGCCGACTCCGTAGGCAGGTCCAGTGGGGATGCCTGCGCGCCTTGCGTGCATGGCACCGGATCGCGAATGCAGTTCGTAGGGCCTGGGACTTCTCTGTGTGTAGGTTGTGCTATCTTTCGTTGCAGTTATTCCAACGCGGACCTCACAGCCGCGGCTGCCTTCCATGTCCTCCTCGTTGTCTCTATTGATGAGCGTCATCGCTCAATGCTTGCGATTGCATACCGTTCGGACCCAAGGGGTCTCGAAGGCGTGCATCGCCCTGAAACTCGAAGGCGAGGACATGCTTTCGAACTCGAAGGAAGCTCGCTTCATCGCGATCTTCCCACGATCTGATCTCCGCATCCTGTCTGCATCGACGCGCTCCCAGGCGTTGGTGCAGGGCGGTGGCCAGATGACTCTGGGAGCAGATGATTTGCAGAAGGCGCGAAGTGTGCGAGCCCGGAGCTTGATCCGGCGCATGCGTCGCACTGGCGAGCGATTGTCTGGCCAGGGGGGCGACCCCCCCGTGGAAACGAAGCACGTCCGCCAGTCCCTGCTGGCCGTGCATGCAACGCTCGCGAGACCCCTGGTTGGTGGTGCTGCTGGGGTGTTCGGACGGGCGCGCGCGTGCGCGGGTATGGTCGAAATGCGCAGCTATTGAGGAGAAGCGCACGTAGGTCTGCAGGTTGACGGACGTGCTTCGCCACGGTTTCTCCGTGGTGAAGCACGTCTTGGACTCGGCGCGTGACGCGGTCGCGGTCTTCGCCGAGGATCGCTTGGATGGATTCGCGCTCCAACGCATCGTCGCTGCTCGACGCGCCGCTGCTGGCGCTCGATGCGAGCACGACGAGCTTGCGTGCATTCCTTGATGGACCGTTGCTGGTTGTCTTCCTCCGTCATTACGGCTGCATCTTTTGCCGCGAGCGCGCAGCGGCAGTCTGCACGCATCGTGCGGCAATCGAACAGAAGGGCGCGAGCATCGTCTTCGTCGGCAACGGCCTGCCAGTTTTCGCACGCGCATTCGCGACCCAGCACGCGGACGGTCTGCCGGTGCTCAGCGACCCTTCAGGACAGTCGTACCAACGTGCAGGGATGCGCAGTGGATACTCGACGGTGCTGCGGCCGGCGGTCCTGAAGAATGCCTGGCGCGCGTTCCGCTCCGGTCATCGGCAGACAAGGGTGGAAGGAGACGTCTGGCAGCAAGGCGGCGCCCTCTTGATTGCGGGAGACGGCGGAGTCCTGGACTCTCAGCGCGACTGCGCGGCCGGCGACCCAATCGACTGGCCGCGCGTTCTCGCAGCGATTCCGGACGTGTAGTTGCTGCAATCAGCTCGACGCGGCGTCCCGTGCGAACTCCTCTCCACGCCGGCGATCTTCGCGGCATTGCCGCAACAAGGCCACGGCCTCGGGAGCGGCATACTGTTCGCCGCTCCAGCCCGCGACGAATCGGCCGCCGCGCGCTGTGCCTCGAAGTTCCATCGCACGAAGCGAGCGCAGCAGAAGGCGCCACGGCAGCGGGGAGCGTTGGTCGAGCAGCAGAGTCTGGCTCACGACGCCATAGCGTTGGAGCAAGGTTGCCGCCGCGTGCTCGACTGCGGCATCGCTTGCGCGGCCCTCGGGTGGCCAGTGCACCAGCTGGAAGCGACCGACTGCGTGCAGCGGCAACCGTCGGCGGCTCGGCGGCACAGCGAGTTGCCTAGCCGCAGCAAAGGAGTCGCAGGTCACGACTCCTTCGCCGATCAACTCGGAGAGGCCATCCTCGATCTGGCTCTCCAGCATCCGGCTCCAGGCGCGAAGGTCGGTTGGGAAGGACGCGCCGCGTTGCGCCAGCAATTCGTGCAAGTGCAGCGCCTCGGATCCGAGCTGCTTTTGATCGGGACGCGACAACGGCAACTCGAGCCAGTGCTGCAAATCCTCGCGTGGCACGATCGACAGCGGCGCCTTCGAGAGCGGTCCGCGCCACGATCCCCACAACCGCAACCAGACAAACTCCCCAGCCAGCGTCAGTTGATCGAGCAACTCACGTGAGTAGCCCTGGACGCGTTGCGGCAGGATTTCGTCCTCCCACGCCTCGACGGTCGCGGCAGTCCCAGCAAGCTGACGCAGAGTGGCTCGCAGCCCTTGGGGTCCGAACCGGCGTGCGCCTTCGTGGTGCATCCTGCCGGTCGCGCCTTGCCATGCGAGAAGGAAGGTGTCGAAGTCGATCGGACTCACCGGCTCGACGGCCTTGCGCAGTCGCTCGACCATGTAGCGACGGACGCGGGCCAGCAGTCGTCGATGGCAAAAGACTTCGCCGTGGCTGCAACGCGCGCGCATCGCGACTCCATCGGCTTCGAGTCGGAGCAACGCCGTGAGGTCGTCGTGTGCGAGCCCTTCGATCGGCACCGGCAGCACGGCTTCGAGCCGACCGCGCCAACTGTCAACGAGGTCTTCGCTCGAGCCTGTTGCGCGCCAGCGCGAGCCGCAACGGACCGCGCGCCCGTCGACTGCGAGCGCGTCGAGCAGCTGTCGCCAGGCGCCTTTCGCCTCCTGGTCTTCGATCCAACCCATCCACGTCAGCGCCTCGTGCAGTTCTTCTGGCGTCGTCGCCGAAGGCCAGGCTTCCTCCTGCACCAGCGCGATCGCGGCTTCGTCGAGTTCTTGGTCCGCAGGCTGCTGCGCGCGGCCGCGGCGCTGCGCGGTGACGACGGCCTGCGTGCGGCGTTCCTCCAGCGGCGCGTCGTCGAGGAACGCATACGGCATCGTGTGCAGGATCCCGTCCGCGAATGGCGATGGCGCGTTGGTGTCGATGGCGACCATGCGGATCGACCCGTTGCGCATTCGCTGCAGCAGTTCGAGGAATCCATCCACGTCCATCGCTTCGACGAGGCAGTCTAGGACCGTCTGCCCGACGATCGGATGGTCGAGCGGCACGTCGATCGGACCTTGCGGCAGCGTCTCCGGGCAGGCTTCGGCGTGGGGGAAGGCGGCGACCAACGCGTCGCCGGCGAAGAATCGCAGCAGCGGCGCTGGCACGCGCTGGCCCTTCCTGAATCGCTCGATCAGCAGCGAGCGCGAGGCATTCCAACGCCACCGGGTCTCGAACATCGGCGCCTGCAGCAGCGCCTGGATGAGCACATCCTTGGCGGTGTTGGGATGGAGATACGAGAACACGTCCTCGAGCGCGAAGCTGTGCACCTGCCCGAGCGAAATCACGATCGCCTCTTCGTTCGCTGCCGCCTGCAGCTCAAAGCCGAACCCGACGCAGAAGCGCTTGCGTAGCGCGAGTCCGAGCGCGCGATTCTGCCGCGAACCGAACGGAGCGTGCAACACGAGCTGTTGCCCACCGGTCTCGTCGAAGAAGCGTTCCAGCACGAGGCAGTCCACGCTGGGCATGGCGCCGAGCGCTGTGCGGCCCGCCGCGAGGTAGCTTGCGATCTGCTCGACCGCGCCATCGTCGAGTCCGCAGCAATCACGCAGCCACTGTCGATCTTCGCCGCGCTCGCGCACCGTGGAGACGGCGTTGGCGAGTTCGCGCGTGCGAGAAGGCGCTTCGCCGAGCCAGAACGGCAGGCTCGGCGGCAAGCCATGGGCTTCACGCACTCGCATCACGCCTTGGCTGATGCGGACGACCTGCCAACTTGCGTTGCCGAGTTGGAAGACATCGCCGATCGAACTCTCGATGGCGAAGTCCTCGTTGATGGTGCCGACGAGCGTGTCATCGTGATCGAGCACGACGCGGTAGTCCGCCACGTCGGGGATCGCGCCGCCGCAGGTGACGGCGATCAGGCGTGCGCGTTTGGTTGCGCGGACCTTCTTGTGAACCGGGTCGCGGTGCAGAAGGGAAAATCGTGAACCCGCGTGCAGCAGGAGGACCGCGTCGAACCGCTCGCGTGCCAGTTCGCGGAATGGGTGCGCGCCCTTGATGAACGAGAACAGTTCGTCCTCGTCGAATTCTTCGTCGCAAGCCGCTGCGATCACTTGTTGCGCGAGGATGTCGAGCGGCGCCTTGGGTTGCAGGGTGCGATCCAGGTCGCCGCGCCGCACCGCGAGCAGGAGGCCAGCGCATGCGACAAGCTCGTCGCGCGTCAGCGGGAAGATGCGGCCCTTGGGCGTGCGAGACAAGGCATGCCCCGCGCGACCGACGCGCTGCAAGAACGTCGCAATCGCGTGAGTCGGTCCGACCTGGAGAACGAGGTCGACGTCGCCGATGTCGATGCCCAGTTCTAAGGAGGCGGTCGCGACGAGCGCCTTCAGTTCGCCTTGTTTGAGTCGACGCTCTGCGTCGAGGCGGCGGTCCTTCGACAACGAACCGTGGTGGCTGGTGACGCGGTCCTTGCCAAGGCGCTCGGCGAGTCGAGCGGCGATGCGCTCGGTCATCTTGCGCGTGTTCGCGAACACGATGGTCGTGCGGTGCTCGTCGACGAGTTGCGCCATGCGCGTGAAGATCTCGCTCCACGTCTCGGTCGAGCAGACGGTCTGCAGTGGCGAGCCCGGCAGTTCGAGCCCAAGGTCCAACTCGCGGCGGTGGCCGGCGTCGATGATCGTGCAATTGCGGCCCTGGCCAACCAGTAGCGCTGCGGTGTCCTCGATGGGCTTCTGCGTTGCCGACAGGCCAATGCGTTGGAGGTTGCCGCCATGTTGTCGCACGAGCCGGTCGAGCCGCTCGGCAGTGAGCGCAAAGTGGCTGCCGCGCTTGTCGCGCGCGAGCGCGTGGATTTCGTCGACGATCAATGTGCGCGTGGTTGCGAGTTGCTTCCTGCCGCGCAGCGTCGTCAGCAGCAGGTAGAGCGACTCTGGCGTCGTGACCAGGATGTGAGGCGGCGTTCGGAGCATCGCCGCGCGTTCGCTCGCAGGTGTGTCGCCGGTGCGGACCTGCACTGCGACCTCGGGCAAGCTCGCATCGCTTGCCCGCAGCGCTGCGAGCGGAGCCTGCAGGTTCTTCTGCACGTCGTTCGACAGTGCCTTCAAGGGCGAGACGTAGATGACCTGCGTCTCCTGCGGCAGGTCCGGTTGCTGCAGCAGCCTGTCGATCGCGACGAGGAATGCCGCGAGGGTCTTGCCGGATCCCGTGGGCGCCGCAATCAAGGTGTGCTCGCCGCGAGCGATCGGCGGCCAGCCGCGCTGCTGTGGAACGGAGGGTTCGCCGAGGGTCTCGGCAAACCAGCGGGCGATGGCGGGGTGGAACGAGGCGAGGGGCACGGGCGGGCGGGGAACTCTAGCAGCCCGCCGAAAACGGATGCTGCCTGCGAGCCAGGCATCCGGGCCGATCTCGGCGTCGTGCGAAAGCGTCGAAACCCAGGATTCGACTCAGTCCGCGCTCCTTGAGCTCGCCCTGCTGCCAGGCTCTCGGCGACGCAGCCATTCTTGGAACGGGCTGCTTGCGTCATGGCGCGTTGTCTGGCGTTGGGCCGGGTAGAGGGCTGGGATCGCCATCCTCGGACCTCTCGCTTGGCATCGGTCCCTCGATCCGTTGCAATGCGTGTTCATGCCGTCTGCAGCAGCCGACTCACCACGTCTGCCGGAGGACCTCGCCGATGCGCTCGGCGAGGCCCTGTTCCGGGTTAGTTCAGCGGAGGAGCGGCGGCAGGCAATCGAAGGGCTCGTCCTGGCCAACCCCCTTCATGCGGCGGGATTGACGGCGGCGGCGGCAAGATGGATCGAAGCCTCCACAAGCGACCTCACAGACCCGACCCTGAGCCGAGTCGGCCCGTTCCGTGTGCAGTCGCGCCTTGGCCGCGGCGGGTTCGGCGACGTCTACCTTGCCGAGCAAGACGAACCGGTGCGTCGACGCGTTGCGCTCAAGGTGCTCAAGCTGGGCATGGACAGCGAGTCGATCCTCCGCCGCTTCGCGCGGGAGCAGCAGGCCCTGGCGCGCATGAACCACGAAGCGATCGCGAAGTTCTACGACGCGGGCGTGACGGATTCTGGGCAGCCATACTTCGCGATGGAACTCGTCGAGGGCAAGTCGATCACTGCCTACTGCGCCGAGAAGGGACTGGCGTTGCGGGAGCGGCTGAAGCTGTTCTGCGAGGTCTGTCGCGGCGTGCAACACGCGCATCAGAAAGGCGTGCTGCATCGCGACCTCAAGCCAGGAAACGTGCTCGTTGCCGACACCGGGTTGGGCTGCCAGCCCAAGCTGATTGACTTCGGGATCGCGCGCGCGTTGGAAGAAGGCGACGAAGACCTCACGCTGACGCACTCCGCCGCGATGCTCGGCACCCCGCTCTACATGGCGCCGGAGCAACTGTCGGGCGATGCGTCACTCGTCGACACGCGGACCGATGTGCACGCTCTCGGGCTGTTGCTGTTTGAGCTGCTGGCATGCGCGCACCCCCTGCACGGAATGGGGGCCCGGTCGCGCGACCCGCTCGCAGTGCGTGAGCACCTGCGTCTTAGCGATCCTGCGCGGCCGAGCCAGCGCGTCGCCGCTGGATCGGCGGCGACGGCCTGGCAGCGAGAACTGCGTGGCGACCTCGATTGGATCGTGCAGAAGGCGTGCGCGCGTGAGCCCGAGCAGCGCTACTCGTCCGCGGCTGGATTGGCGACGGACATCGAACGCCACCTCGCGTTCGAGCCGGTGTCCGCAGGCCCGCCGACGACGCTGTATCTGGTGCGCAAGTTCGTGCGTCGCAACCGCGGCGAGGTGCTGACCGTAACCCTCGTTCTGCTGACTGCGATCGCCGGCGGCATCGTCGCGCTCGACTACGCGCGTGTCGCCAATCAGCGGGCGAACGACAACCAGACGCTGCTGGGGGTCGCGGAAACAGCTCGCAAGGAGGCGCAGAAGAACGCTGATGAACGCGCAAAGAAGGTCCGTGAGTTCGAAGAGTTGAAGGGCGTGGTCCTGTTGCGAGAAGCCAAGGCTGCGGAGACCGCGCTCTATCCAGCATGGCCATCGCGTCTTGATGCGATGAACCGTTGGCTGATCGAGCATGCCGAGCCGATTGCGCGTCTTCGGCAATCTGCTCGTGCGACAATGGCGGACCTTGAGCAGTCGTGTGCGCCATGGAGCGATGCGGATCGCGCAGCCGACGCTGCGACCGATCCCTTGCAGCAACAGTGGAAGGTCACTTCGGAGGTCGTGGCATCCTTGCGGCGGGCACGCGATGTGCGCGAGGGGCGAGCCAAGGTCGTCATCCCGGATCTGCCGCTCGAGCACTTGGGGCTGAGCGCGCAGGAATTGCATGTGCAAGCTGAGGCTCGCTCCGCACTGCTGCTCGAAGCGCGGACTCAGCTTGGCGAGGAGCTGCTCGGGCTCAGGTATGCGATCGCTGCGGCGGACAAAGCGCGCGGCACGCAGAGCGATGCGGCCATGCAGGTTGCGTTGGCCGTCGCATACTTCTCGATCGGGCTCGATGCGGATGCCCTGCGCATCCTGGATGCGATGCCAGCCTCGCCGGACGCGCTGGACCGCCAACTCTCCGAGCGCCTCGGGACTGAGTTGCGACGGACCGTGCACGCAAAGGGCAGCGTTCTTCTCGAGTGGGAGCGAAAACTCGATCACCTCACGCAGTTCCTCGGGGTAAGGCGCACGTTCCGATTCCCAGCGAACGCGCAGGCTGAGTCTTTTCTGCACTCGACGTTGCTTCAGTTCGACCGCGACGTGGAAGCGTTCCAACGTGATGTCGTCGTTGGGGTCCAACGACGGGTGCGTTGGGCGGAGTTCTTGCGGCGGCGGGAGCAGGACCCGGAGTTCCTTGCGCGTGCGGCAGCGGTGCGCACGGCCTTGAGCAATGCTGAGGCCTATCGCGGCGCTGCGGTGGACTTCGCGAACGAAGACCTCGTCGACCTCGAGCCGCTCGGCATCGACCCGGTGAGCGGGCTGTTTCGATTCGCGCACTTGAGGTCCGCCTGGGACGGCGAATCCGATCCGGCGGCAATCACAGTGCCGCAGCCCGATTCCACTGGGCGCATCCTGGTTGGTAAGCGGACTCCCATTGTGTTCGCGCTGTTGCCTGGTGGAGCCATTCGACTCGGATGCCAGAACGAGGATCCACTCGCGGTCCGTTTCGACGAAGGGCGCCGCCCGGACGAAGCGCTGCATTCGGTGCAGATCGATGCATTCTTGATGGCAACCCACGAGTTGACGCAGGACCAATGGAAGGGACTGTGGACCTTTGACGAGGCGGGGAAGCAGCCATCGCGCTATTTCACCGGGTGCGCAGATTTCAAGGCAGGCACGATCACCGGAGCGCATCCCGTGGAGACCGTCGACTTCCTGTCGTCGGAGCGCCTGCTCTCGAGCCAGGGTCTGCGACTGCCGACTGAGGCGCAATGGGAATATGCCTGTCGCGCAGGCACGAACACGCCGCGATCATGCGGACTCGACGAACTCGTTCACTGCGCCAACCTGGCTGACGCGACGGCTCGGCATTGCGGCGTCCAGTGGCGCTGTGAGTCATGGGAAGACGGTTTCGTCGTTCACGCGCCCGTCGGCACCTATGCCCCCAACGCATTCGGTTTGTTCGACATGCATGGCAACGTGTCCGAGTGGACCGCCGATCACTACGGCGAGTATGGGGCCGAACGCGAAGGCGACGGGGCGCGCAGCTTCTTCTTCTACGACTTGGATCGTTGCCATCGCGGCGGCTCGTATCAGAGCGCGGCCGAAAGTGTGCGATCGGCCTTTCGCGAACACCTCAACCAGGTATCGCGCAACGCCAGCATAGGCTTGCGCCCGTCGCGGCCATTGCGCATCCATTGAACCCGCGAGGAGCTGTGCTGTGCCCTCGCGCCGGAGGCTGGGTCCACGCCATGAAGCCGATGCCACCTTGGCGTGGTCGGCATGCTGGGCGACACGCGCTTGGTTGCGGCCCTTCGCTGCCACCGCGCTGTCGCCCCAAGCCACTGCGCTTCGCCACTTCGCCCGTCACGACTCCCGCACTGCGCTCCATTTCCGTCAGGGCTCCGAACCGATACACCAAAGACCCACATGGACCTCGGTTTCGAAACGATCGGCAACGCGTGTCTCATCTTCCACGACGGCGGGCCGGTGCTCGCGACGGATCCGTGGCTGTTCGGGTCGGCCTACTTCGGCTCGTGGATCCTGTCGCACGAAGTGCCCGAGGAGCAGCAGGCCCACGTGCGGAACTGCCGCTACCTGTGGATCTCGCACGGGCACCCGGATCACCTGAGCCTGCCTTCGCTCGACACGCTGCGGGACAAGGAGATCCTGCTGCCAGACCACGTCGGCGCGCGGGTCGCGAATGACTTGCGTGGGCTCGGCTTCCAGGTCCGCGTGCTGCAAGACGGCGTGTGGACGCAGTTGTCGCCGCGCCTGCGCGTCGCGTCGATCGCCAACTACAACCAAGACGCAGTATTGATCGTCGATCTCGACGGCCACCTCATCATTGATGCCAACGACGCGGGTGATCGCGGCGCACGGCACTTCCTGATGCGGGAACTGCCGCGATTCCAGAAGCAGACCTTTCTCGCGTGTCTGCTCGGCTACGGCGATGCGGACATGATCAACTTCTTCGACGAGCAAGGCCGTCGAATCCCGCCGCGCGCGATGCAGCATCTGCCCGTCGGGCCGCAGGTCGCCGAAGTGCTCCACGCATACGGCATCAAGAACTACCTGCCATCGTCGAGCCAGCATCGTTATCAGCGCACCGACAGCCTGTGGACCAACGACTGCGCGACTCCGGAGCACGAATACACCAACGGTTTCCGTTCCGATCAGGCGCGCTGCCTGCCGGCGTTTCTCGCCTACGACCTGCTGCGCGACGACTACCGCTGCATCCGACCCAAGTCGAACGAAGGCAAGGTCGCGAAGCCCGAGGAGTTCGGCGATGACTGGAACGAGCCGCTACGCGACGGCGATGCCGCGAGCTTGCGCAGCTACTTTGGACGCTTCGAGCACCTGAAGGGTCGTTTTGGCCACGTGACCTTCCGTGTCGCGGGCAAGGACTGCGTCATCGACATCAGCAGCGGCATCGACCGCGGCGTGACCTTCGAGGTCCCGCGCAACTCGCTGATGTCCGCAGTCGAGTGGAGCGCCTTCGACGACTTGCTGATCGGCAACTTCATGCGCACCACGTTGCACGGCGACTGGTGGGGAAAGCAGAGCACCGACGCGCTGTATCCGCACTTCACTCCGTTCGTCACCAAGTTCGGCGACAATGGCAATGCCCGGACGAAGGACGAACTGCGCGGCTACTTTGCCGACTATCTGCGTCGCGGGTTCACGAGCTTCGACCTCGGGCCGTCGGATTTCGACATGCGGGAAGCACTGCGGGACTACCTGTAGCCCCTGCGCGAGGGCCGGGCGCGAGCTGGCGTTGGTTCTCGCCCTAGCCGCCTGGCGGATCCCTGGAGAACGGTCGCTTTCTCGTCGCCGACGCGGTCAGACCGGGATCGAGGCTCGCAGAAGCGTCGTCGGTTGCGTATGCAGGCGGCACTCCTGCCAGCGACCAAGACCATGCTCCGACGTCAACTCTTCTTCGCGTTCCCGCTCTTCGTCTCCTTCAACTCGCTGCTCTTCGCGCAGGAGGCGCAGAAGCCGATCACGGCGGTTGTGCCCGTCGTCGAGGCCAAGCAGCACGAGGCGCTCGAAGTCGCGCCCGTGCTCGACGACGAACTCGCGGCGGCGATCCGGCACGAAGGCATCGACAACTCGCAGGTGATGCGCATCCTGCGCGACATGACCGGCAAGGTCGGTCATCGCCTCACCGGCAGCGACAACTTCACCAAGGCGTGCGCGTGGGCTGCAACCGAGTTCCACGCGATGGGCGTGCCGAGCGTCACCCTGGAGAAGTGGGGCGAGTGGAGGCTTGCGTGGAATCGCGGCGCGTGGAAGGGCCGGATCACGAGCCCGGTGTCGATGGATCTCTATGTTGCGACCGAGGCATGGACTGCCGGCACCAATGGCCCGCGCGAGGGCGTGATCGTCAAGGCACCGGACACCGTCGAAGGCGCGACGAAGGAGTCGGTCGGCAGCAAGTGGGTGTTCTACCGCAAGCGTCCCAACGCCGAGATCCGGCAGGCGTGCGAGAACCTCGGCATCCTCGGGTGGGTCTATCGTGCGACGGACGCGGACGACAAGTTCCCGACACGCGTCCGCGTGTTTGGTGACTCGAAGAAGGCGATGCTGACTCTGGCCGAGGTCCCGACGATTCCGCAGATCGCGGTTCGTGCCGACCAGGCCGATGAGCTCGAGAAGCTGCTCGATGGCACGCCGGCGGTGCATGCGAACTTCGACATCGAGAACACCTTCCGCGACGGTGGCATCCCGCTCTACAACGTGATCGCGGAGATTCCGGGCACCGAGAAGCCCGAAGAAATCGTCATCGTCAGCTCGCACCTCGACAGCTGGCATCAGGCGCAGGGCTGCACCGACAACGGGACTGGCTCCTCGACCACCATGGAGTCAGCGCGCATCCTGATGGCCGTCGGCGCAAAGCCAAAGCGCACGATCCGATTCTGCCTCTGGGGCGGCGAGGAGCAGGGTCTGCTCGGCAGCGCGGGCTACGTGAAGATGCACCGCGTCGAGATGGAGAAGGTGTCGGCAGTGTTCAATCACGACTCGGGCACCAACTGGGCTGCTTCGATCGGCGTGACGGAGAGCATGTGGGGCCCGATGCAGAGCGTCGTTGCGCCGATGCTCCTCCTGACCCCGCCCGACGCGAGCCATGGCGGCCCTGCCTTCGAGCTGAACAAGGTCGAAGCGATCAGCGGCGGCGGCGGCAGCGATCACGCGTCGTTCATCGCGGCAGGCGTGCCCGGACTCAACTGGAGCCTCAAGGGCCGCGCCAACTACTTCGCTTACTCGTGGCACACCCAGTGGGACACCTACGAGGTTGCGATCCCCGAGTACCAGCGGCATACCGCAACCGTGATCGCGCTTGCCGCGCTCGGCACCGCCAACTTGCCCGAGATGCTCGATCGCGGCAGCGTGCGCCGCGGCGGCGGCCGTCAGGCCGGCAGCTATGCCGCAGCACTGTTCGATGGCGAGATGGACGGCTTCAAGTTCACTGCGCTGAAGGCGGATGGGCGCGGCGCGAAGATGGGCATCCAGGTCGGCGACGTGCTGCAGAAGGCCGCCGGACAGAAGATCGAAGCGATGCACGAGGTCTTCTCGGCGATGCGCGAACTCGGCGAGGACGTGAAGTCGATGGAGATCGAGTTGCTGCGCGGCACGACGACGGTGAAAGTGCAGATGGACATCGTCGAACTGCGCAACCGGCGCCGCGGCGCAGGCGGTGGTGGTGGTGATGCCGGCGGCGGCGAACGTCGCGGCAACTGAGTGATGGAAGGAACGAGCGCGCCCCTTGCCGCGGGCGCGTCCTGGCTGCTGTGCGATCGTCCGGTGCTCGCGTTGTCGCGACGCAAGGACCAGTTCGCCAGTCGTCGGTCCCGCACTCATTGCCTGCGCGTGCCTTGCGGCGTGATCTCGCGCCCGGCGCGCGCACTCAACCCATCACTTCTTCTGACGGGCCAATAAGTCGCGGATGCGCTTCAGTTGCGTTTGTGCCACCGCATGCGGCGACAGGTTCTCACTGGCCCAGCGATGCGCGAGCGCTCCTGCGTCCGCGCAGCGACGTTCGTCGAGCAGCATCGCCGTCGCAGCATCCGCAAGCGCCTCGCTCGTCTCGTGAACGGTCTTGGCCGGCGCAGGGGCTGCCACGCCGCGCGCACCGAGCGCATTGGTGACAACTGGCACGCCGTGCGAAAGTGCGGCCAGGACCTTCATGCGAAAGCCGCCGCCGGAGTAGAGCGGCGACAGAACCAAGCGGACCTCTGCGAACAACGAAGCGAGCGAATCGCGGAAGCCCACGACGCGGACGCCCTTGCCGGCCAAGGTCTCGATGCGGTTGCAGTCGGGGCCGGCCAGCCACAGCTCTGCGTCGGGCACCTGTCGGCGGACGAGCGGCAGAACCTCGGTTGCGAGCACGCGGGCGGCACGCGCGTTCGGCTCGTGGCTGTAGCTGCCCAAGAACAACATGCGCAACGGCGTGCCCAGGCGCGGCGAGGGGTTTGCGGGAATGACGATCGCTGGCGGGCGGACTTCGACCTGACGTCCGAGCATCTGCCCCAACTGCGCGGCATCTTCGGCGGTGACGGCTTGCAGGAGGTCTGCAGCAGCGAAGTGGCGGCGAACGTAGTTTGCCCAGAGTCGTCGGTCGCGGCGGTCGGCCCAGGCGCCGAGGTCGGTCTGGGTATTGGCCGGCACGCCGGCCTCGTGATCGGTCAGAATGCACGGGATGCCGCCGAGTTTGGTCACGAACTGGGCCGACTGGGCCAGTTCGAGCAGGACCGCATCGGGTCGGAACTCAGCCACGGCGCGGCGCACAGCATCGTGCATCGCATGAGTGGCGAACTTGGCGGCAACCAAAGGCTCGCCGCAGATGCCCCAACGGACCAGCATCCTGGCTTGGTGCAGGCGCCGCTCAAAACCCTTTGGGCGCGACGCAGCGACGGTCCATGTGCGGGCAAATGGCGAATTGCCGTTGGTGGCTAGGTGCTGCGCATCCTCGGGCCGAAGTTGCGCCGCGAGCGCGAGTTCTGCCTGCTCTGCCATCGCACTGCAGACTGCACCCAAGTAAGAACCGCCGCCGTGGGTGGCAGCGACATGCGGCAAGAACGGAGCTACCAATAGGAGGCGCAAGGGCGGGCACACTATTCGGCGCCGAGTCAAACCCACGCGCCTTTTCGGCTGCGCAATGGCCTGTGAGGGCTCATCTAACAGTGCCTGAAGGCAGGTTGAGCGGAAGGGCACTATCAGCTGCCGAGTGGGCTGGTTGGACGGCGGCTGGTCTTTGGCCCGCGGCGGCCAAAAAAGCCCAGGCACCAGGCAGGCTCGCAATAATGCCGCTAACCATCGGCCTACTTATGGATTAGGCGATCTCGGACCCTGGTCGCTCCGCGCCTGGATTTCGCCGTGCCGTCTGGCCCCGTTCTTGGCGGTCACGCGGGGGCTTGCCATAATCCCGCTCTCCCGCAAGCCCATCCTCTCCACGGGCGCGGGGCGGTTCTCTGCCACAGGTCATTGCGAATGAACGATACCGTCAAGGCAATCGTCGCCATCTTGGACGCCGGACGCCCGGACCTCCAAGTCGCGGCTGCTCAGGTCCTCGGAGAACTTCGCATCAAGGACCCGACGGTAGTCAAGTCGCTGGCCGCCTCGATCGTGAGATCGCATGTCCAAGGTCGCTTCGCCTTGGAT
>SXPK01000277.1 GCA_005776365.1 Planctomycetia bacterium | reverse complement strand
GGCCACCGCATTCCGGTGTGGCGCGGCGACATACCGGCCCAACACCTGTTGATGCTCGCACCGATGCTGCGGAGCCAACTCACGCGCGACGACGTCGCCGCATGGATCGTGCTGCCGGACGGCTCGCGTATGGCGATGGCGGACGCGCTCACGCACCTTGCAAAGCCGGACGCGCCGCAGCAGGTCGAACTGCAAATCTGCTTCCGCGATGAAAGCACGGACCAGAGCACGGGCCCGATCCTGCAAGGCGCAGGGCTCGAACTCGACCCCGACGTGCTCGACACGTGGTTCAGTTCGGCATTGTGGCCGCACAGCACGCTCGGCTGGCCGCACCCCACGACCGCGAAGACCGATGCAGGCCAACCCGCCCTCGGCGGCAAGGACGGCGGCAAGAGCGCGCTCGACGCATGGTATCCGGGGAGTTGTCTCGTGACCGGCCGCGACATCATCACGCTGTGGGTCGCACGCATGGTGATCACCGGGCTCTACAACCTCGGTGACGTTCCGTTCTCGGACGTGTTCCTGCACGCGACGATCCTCGACGGCAAGGGCGAGCGCATGTCGAAGTGCAAGGGCAACGGCATCGACCCGCTCGACATCATCTCGCGCTACGGCGCCGACGCGCTGCGCTACGTCGTCTGCGAACTGCAGACGGGCACGCAGGACATCCGCCTGCCGGTGCAGGCGATCTCGCCGTTCACGAAGCCCGGCGAACCCGAGCGCCTCATCGACCTTGCGACCGCGAAGCCTGGCCCCTACCTCGGCACCTTCTTCGACCCGATGACGAAGCAGCCGATGGACCTCATCGGCCAATACGCGAAGGAAGGGATCACGCCGGCGAAGGCAACCAGCGACCGCTTCGCTACCGGCGCGAACTTCTGCAACAAGCTGTTCAACGCGGCGCGATTCGCCTTCCTCAACCTCGAAGGGTCGAACTTCGTCGCGCGCAAGCCGACCGAGTTGCCGCTCGAGGATCGCTGGATCCTGTCGCGACTCGCAAAGGCGCGCGCGAGCGTTCACGGCGCGCTGGCCGCCTACAACCCTGCCGCCGCGATCGCAGCCGCGCGCGAGTTCTTCTGGGGCGAACTCTGCGATTGGTATCTCGAACTGGTCAAGCCGCGCTTCCGGCCCGAGACCGATGCGGCGATCCGCTCGGTCGCGCAACAAACGCTCGCTGCAGTGCTGGATCAGACACTGCGCCTCTTGCACCCCTTTGTGCCGTTCCTGACCGAGCGTTTGTGGGAGAGCCTGCGCACGCTCGCAACAAGGCGCGGCGTCGAGACTCCGTTTGCCGACAGCGATCGGATCGTGCACGCCGCCTGGCCTGCCGCTTCGACGCAGTGGCTCGACGCCGACGCGGAAGCGGCGGTCGCGGCCGTGCAGCTATGGTGCGCCGCGATTCGTGAAGCGCGCGCGAGCTACCAGGTGGCTCCCAAGACCAGAGTGCCCGTTCGCATCCAGGCGACGGGCGCGCTCGCAGCGACCTTGCAACGCGGCAGTTCGTTGCTCGCGCAGATGTGCGGCGCCGAGTCGATCACGATCGGCGCGGACCAACAGCGCACGAAAGACAGCGCGACCGTCGTCGTGGGCGAGGGCAAGGCCTTCTTGCTCGGGGTCGTCGATCTCGACAAGGAACGCGACAAGATGGGCAAGCAGCGAGAGAAGCTGCAGCAGCAGATTTCAGGTATGGAGGCCAAGCTCGGCAACGAAGGCTTCCGCGCCAAGGCGCCGCCCCAGGTCATCGCGCAGCAGGAGGAGAGCCTCGCGGCAATGCGCCAACAGCTCCTTGGCGTCGAACAGAGCCTGCGCGAACTGGGCTGACGGCGCAGCGCAAAGCCAGTCGCAAGCCAAAGCTGCGCCTAGCGGGCGGCTGGCGGGTTGCGCAGCGGCGGCTATCCTTCTGAGTCCCCGGTCAGACTCGCCGTCTTCTAAAGACCCATGAACCCGATGCGCACGGTCCTCGCGCTCGGCGTCCTTTGTGCATCGCTGTGCGCTCAGGTCGTCGAGATCCCAGCCCTCACGACTCTGTCGACGCGCGTCGATGCCGACCGCATCAACAACGGCGCTGCCGGCGCGACGACGCTCAATGCGATTCGCGCGGCTGGCCTGCCCTACGTGGCGCAGATCGAGGCTTTCGTGCTGGCGCCGAACATCGCGGCGCAAGGCTTCTACAACTGGAACATCGGCGGCGGCAACGGCATCGGCCTCAGTCCGAGTGGTCAGCTGTCGACGATCCCGCCAGCGTCCTTCTTCAACGCCTTCGATCTGACCATCGACCTCGAACTCGAGACCACCGAGATGGGATTCTCGGTCGGCGACTGGAGCGGCTCGATGGTCGTCGAGTTCCGGCACAAGGACGACGACTCGCTCGTCGCGTCGCATACGACTTCGTTGTTCACTTCGATCGCGACGAAGTTCCTGCGTTCGCCAGCCTCCTTCGATCGCATCGTGATCAAGGCGGACACGGACACTGCCAACTGGGTGCTCACGGACCTTTACGTCCCCGCCTACGAGCCGTGGGTCTCCTTCGGCCAAGGTTGCAACGGACTCTCCGGGGTCCCGTCGCTGTTCTCGGCATCAGGCCCGACGCTCGGCGATCCCTTCGTGCTGGAGTTGAGCAGCATGGACCCAGCGGGCGGCTTCTACATCATGACCATGGGGGCCTCGACGACGCTCGACCCGCAACTCGGCGCGTTGCCGATCGACCTGGCCGTGCTCGGCGCTCCCGGCTGCCAGATCCTTGGTTCAGTTGAAGTCACGATGTTCGGCTTTCACGTGGATGGGACGGCCCAGTTCAACCTGACGGTGCCGACCAATCAGGGCCTGCTTGGCCAGATCGTCGTCAACCAGGCTTTCTGCAGCGACGCCGGCAATCCCCTGGGCCTCATCGCGACGAATGCAGGCATCGGCACGGTCAATCTCTGATGCATCGCCACGCGCCTTTGGCACGTGGCGCGCGTGACGAGGGAGCGCGGCAGTGCCGGAGCTCCCCGAAGTAGAGACCGTCCGCCGCGGCGCCGAGCCGCTGCTCCGAGGCAGACGACTTCAGCGCGTCGAGTTGCGCCGCCACGATCTGCGATGGCCGATCCCGGTGGCCGCGATCCAGGCACTGGAGCAGCGGCGCTGCCTTGGCATCGAGCGCCGTTCCAAGTACCTGCTGCTGCGATTCGACGGCGACGACGCGCCGGTCGCGATCGTGCACCTCGGCATGAGCGGTCGGATGCTGGTCGACTTGCTGGACCAGTCCTCGCCGCGCCCACCATGGCGGCTCCACGAACACTGGCGCATGGACTTTGGCGAACGCCTCGTGCGCTTCGTCGACCCGCGCCGTTTCGGCATGCTCGACTGCTGCCGCGCCGACGAACTCGCGGGGCACAAGTTGATGCGATCGCTCGGCCAGGAGCCGCTCGAGCCCGGCTTCGATGGCGCGTTCTTGCACGCGCAAAGCCGCGGCAAGAGATCCAGCATCAAGTCGCTGCTGATGGACGGCCACATCCTGGTCGGCGTTGGCAACATCTACGCCAGCGAAGCCTGCTGGCGAGCGCGCGTGCGACCGCGACGCGCGGCGAAAACACTGAAGCGCTCTGAGTGCGACCAGCTGGCAGCAAGCGTGCAGTCTGTGCTGCAGAGCGCCATCGACGCCGGCGGCACTTCCTTTCGCGATTACGTCGGCGTCGCCGAGGAGCAGGGCTACTTCGCGCGCGAACTCGCGGTCTACGAGCGCGAGGGAAAGTCATGCCGGCGCTGCAAGCAACGCATCCGCCGCACCACGGACGCCGGGCGCAGCACGTATTGGTGCGCCGGCTGCCAACACTGAGTCCCGCTCAGACGTCGATGTGGATGAACCACAGGAGCCGCAGATGGTCGCCGCGAGGCGTGCTCTCGTAGCGAACCAGACTGAGCAACGCACGAAACACATCGCGCGTGTCCGGCTGACGACCTCGCGGATCGCTGACGTGCTCTGAAGCTCCATTCGCAAGGATGCCCAGCGGCCCGACGCTCCAGCTAGTTTCGTGCGCCTCGCGTTGTCGGCAGTACAGGAACGGGGCCCAGATCCGCTTCGTCGTCGTGTAGTCGCTGAGTTGGATCGTTGCCGAGAAGTGGTCCCCGACGGCGCGGCGCACTTCCATTGCCATGGCTCCGCCCTGTGGCCCGCGTTCTGCCACGAGGTCGGCGATCCGCTGCGCTGTCGGCGTCGGCTTGCCGTCGACTGATTCGACGAGGTCGCCGCTTCGGAACCCAGCGAGCCACGCCGGCGAACCAACCTCGACCGACATCAGCAGCACGCCGTTCTTGCCCTCGCCCAGCATGCGCTCGCTCCAATCCTCGCGCACACCCTGCAACATGAATCCAGCGTAGGGGTGGTCACTGTTGACGGTCTGCATCGGCACGGCCGACCGTTCGGTCTGACGATGGCGTTTGCTGCCGACGGTCGCCTGAAGTTCGAGTTGTTGTTGTCCACGCAGGACCTGCAGGACGACCTCGGCGCCGATCGAGAGCCGCGACTCCAAGGTCTGGAACTGATCGGCGTAGACGGTCTTTTGATCGCCAATGGACAACAGCACGTCGCCGACCTGGACTCCAGCCACGGCCGCTGCTGACTTCGCTTCCACCAGAACCACCAGCAAGCCGCAATACGGCTCGACACCTCGTCGCCCCGCCGCGTGCCGATCGAGGTCCTGCGCTTGCAGTCCCAAGAACGGATGCAGGCGATCCGTTTCGATGACCGCCTCGAGCTTTGCTTCGAGCCGCGCCTCGACAAGGAAGGACTCCGTGACGCCATCGCCACGATCGTGGCGAGCGGCTTCGAATCGATCGTTCGGGATGCGGCTCACGTAGACGTACGAGGTGCACGACGCTGTCGACATTGCGACACCGAAGAGCACGAGACTGCAAACGCGCGACGACAGGCAGTGATTCACTTGAGAACTCCCTTGCGTTGGCGAACGAGGATCACGACCAGGACTAGGGCCATCGCGGAGAGCGCCGCGAAGTCGAGCCAGTCGGCGACTCTCTCGACATGGCGGCCTTGACCCTGGATGCGGAGGGCGAAATGCGAGAACGCCTTTTCGATGGAATCAGACGGGACCTCGGCGTCGCCGATGTCCGCGGCAACGAAGCCGACCCGCTCGCGCACGGCGACTTCGATCGATGGCTGCAAGATTTCCAGCAGCAGCGCGAATGCGCCTTCTTTTCCGACACCGTCGCATACGCACAGCCCAATAGGCAACGCGCCAGCGAGCGGAACCCTGGCCAGAGAAGAGAACGATGTCGATGCAGCAACCGGCGTCGGCACTGCCACGGTGAGGCTCGAGTCTCGCGCGCAAGCTGCGGCCAGCGCCACATAGTCAGGCTCGTAGGCAGCGATGCGTGCGTCGAGCGCGGTCCAGACGCCAAACACCGCGTTGTCGCCGCCGCCGCGCCGCAGCGTTTCGTGCATCGCCAGCAGCCAAGGGCCGCGATCGCAAGTTGGCGGAGCGATGCGCAGGCGGTCACCAAGACCGAAGGCCAACGCGAGATCCTCCCAACTCACCTCGGGCCTTTCGCGTTGCGCGACATTCGCCACGTCACCACAGACGGAGTAGCCGAGGCTCCACGGCAACGCGACGCGGCGATCCGACGTGACGCGCATCGACGGTGGGATGTCGGCATCAGGCGGCAACTCGGCCAAGGCGGCGACCAGGCTGCGCTGGTGGAGCGTCGGCCCGTCCGCGACGAGGATCGCGGCGCGCCCGGCTGCACCTTCGAGCGGCGAAGTCGGCGCTACGACCCGCACCGTCACGTTGCGGTCCAGAGCCTGCGGCCACGCCGCCCGCAACGCCTCCGCCACGCGATCGGCAAGGGGTTGCGGCAACGCGACGCAAACGTCCTGCGCACCCGCGGCAGTCTGCATCGCAAGGACAGCGACGCAGATCGCGAGATGACCCCTCATGCGGTCCCCTCTTTGACGAACCAGCGAATCAACACGTAGGAGACGGCCTGGCATCCCACCGCGGCGTAGAGCGCGTTCGTGTACCAACCATCGCCAGTGCTCGGCATCGACTCGGCGAACAGAAACACGCCGAACTGCATCGCGAAGGAACGCAGGCCCATCAACGTCGCCAACTGGTAACTCGGCACGAGGCCTGATGTCAGAGCCTGCAGCGGCCCGGTGCGCGCAGATGCGATCGCCGCGAGCGCGAGCCCGAGCGGCGCGAGCGCCTCCAGCGTGCGGCATCGAGCGACGCCAAGCAGGCAGCCCACCATCAAGGCCGAGGTCAGCAGCACGAAGTTGCGCTTGCCAATCCGGTCCGCGACACGGCCGAACAGGAAACTCCCGCCCGCAGAACAGAGGCCCAGCCAAGCCCACAACGCGCCCTGCTCAGATTTCGGCACGAGGCCCTCGCGATCGAGCCACAGGCCGCTCAGCAGCACCAAGGGGATGAACGAACCGTTGTGCAGCATCGTGGCGACCAAGGCCGCCGCCGCCGGTCGCTGGCGCAACACATCGCGCGGGTCGACCCATTCGTTCCGGCGATCGCGCAACGGCACGCAGCGCGCGGCGAGGATTGCGCCGAGCAGCGCGACGCCGGCCTGCGCCCAGAAAATCGCGCGCCACGACCCGGCGGTTCCGCACCATGTCGCCAGCGGCAAGCCGATGGGAAACGCGAGAAACATGCCGGCAGTGAAGGCTCCCATCGCGGCGCTGCGTCGCTGGTAGGGCACGACGGCCGCCGCGAGGGCTGAAGCAGCCGCATAGGCGGCGCCGACTGCGACACCGGACAGGGCACGGGCTGCAAGCAGCGCGACGTAGTTCGATGCCAGCGCCTGCGCCGCGCTGGCCGCAGCAAAGAGCACCAGCCCGAACGCGAGCATCCGCTTCCTGCCGACGCGGTCGGCGACCGGGCCAGCGACGAGCGCAGCGAGCGCCGACGCCAAGGCAGCAGAAGCGAGCAACGTCGATTGGGCATCGCCTTCGGGCGCGACCTCTGCCGGCAGAAACGGCAGCAGTGCCCCCAACACGAGCATGTTGAGGTTCAACGCGAAGGCGGCGATCGCGAGCGCGAAGATCGCGAGCCGTTCCGTCGCGCGCGGGAGTTCCGCGTCCGACGCGGCGGCACTGTCGATGGGCTGCAAGGCCCGACATCATGGCGACATCGCGTGCGTCATAAAACACCCGCGCCGCTGCTCTGACGTGCCGGTAGACTGCTGGGCCGAACTGCCGTGGAGGTCTGTTGAAGATCGCGATACTCGGCGGGGGCATCTCCGGAACCGCCCTCGCCCACATGCTTGCCAAGGACGGACACCGCGTGACGGTGCTCGAGGCTTCGTCGCGTCCTGGGGGCCTCTGCAAGAGTCGCAGGTATGGCGAGTTCACCTTCGACGAAGCGGGTGGCCACATCCTGTTCAGCAAGGACAAGCAGGCGCTGCAGTGGGAGATCGACCGCTGCGGCGGCGAGGCCGGCACGGTGCGCGTCCAGCGCAACACGAAGATCCGCTGGCACGACCGCTTTGTGCCCTATCCCTTCGAGAACGGCGTCGGCCACCTCACCCCCGATGCGATCCTCGACTGCATGAAGGGCTACATCGAGGCATTGGTCGAGCGTCGCGTCGGCAAGCCCTGCCCGCAGACGTTTCGCGACTGGATCGACTGGCGCATGGGCGAAGGGTTCGCGCGCCACTTCATGGTCCCCTACAACGAGAAGATCTGGAAATGCGACCTTCGCTCGATGGCGAGCAGTTGGGTCGCGGGCCGAGTGCCTGAGGCCCCGATCGAGGACGTGCTCCGCGCGGCGCTTGGCCAAACGACCGAGGGCTACACCCACCAGTCCGTGTTCTGGTTCCCCAAGCATGGCGGCTTCGAAACCGTCGTGAAGGGCACCGTCGAGGGTGGCGGCTTCGATGTTCAATGCGGCGTGCGCGTGAAGGACGTGCGCAAGGTCGGCTCGAAGTTCACGGTCGACGGCGAGAGTTTCGACCTGGTCGTCAACACGGCGCCGCTGCCCTTGATCGAACGTGCGATCGCCGACATCCCTGATGCGATCCGCGCCGACATCCGTGCGCTCGTGCCGATCTCGCTCATCAACGTGATGATCGGCGTGAAGCTCGACGAGCCGCTGCCGCCCTTGTCGTGGATCTACCTGCCGTTTGCGGACCAAGGCCCGACCAACCGAGTCACCTACTACAGCAACTACTCGCCGCATAACGCGCCGCAGGGGCACGGGTCATTCCTCGCCGAGGTCACCTACCGCGGCCATCTCGTGCCCGACAAGGCCTGGATGGACAACGTGCTCGACGGCTTGCAACGCGCCGGCATCCTGCGCCGCGACAAGGTCGTGCTCGCTGAGTGGTGCGACAACACCTTTGCCTACATCGACCAGGACCACGAATTCGCCAATCGCGTGGGCAGAGTCAGGAAGTGGTTCGACGAGTCGGGCTACATCACGTTCGGTCGCTTCGGCAGATACGAGTACCACAACAGCGACCAATGCGTCGGTCGCGCCATGGAAGTCCACGCGCACGTCCGCGAGATCGCCAAGTCAGGCGCGCCGGCACGACCGACCTGGCGCTGACCCCGGCCGCGCTCGCGAGGGATCGGGGCGCGTTCGCGGCATCGGCAATGGCTGGCAGGATCGGCGGCCGCGCATCGCCCCCTTCCGCGCGCGGTCACCAGGCCATTGCGGAACCGGAACTCACCTGAGGAACCGTCCCCCGTGCAGCACCGGGTCCCTTGCCGGAACCGTGTCCCCTGCCAGAAGTGAGGCTGGCTTGCGGAAAAGGGAAATCGTCGCCACCCCACGGCTCGGTGCTTCGGTGCGGGACCAGCTCCGTTTGCCGCGCCAGTGGGGTCGCGCCGGAAAAAGCCAGGCCGCAACGGAACCTGGAGCCCCTTCCCCCGCGTCAGGGTGACGCTGGTCGGGCTCATGCCGCTCGGCCTGCGTTCTTTGCCTGTCCTTGGACTCCTGCCAGGTTGCCGGTTGCCTGAGGGTGCCGCGAATCAGAGGGGTCTGTTCCAGGGTGCATAGCCCAGGTGCCTGTGGTCGGTCAGCGAGTCGACCAAGCTCTTGGCGGCCCGGCGAGGTTCGAGGACAGGCAAACGTCCCTGCGGTGCGCGGCGTCCCCGCCCGTGCCATCTCCCGGCGGAGCGCGTCTACTCATGCAGGCGCGCTCCGCTCCTTTTTATCCGGATGCGTTCTTGGGCAGGTCGCCTTGCTGGGCAGGTCGCCATTCCGTGGCAGGCCGCCATTTTGGACCGGCTGTTGGCTTGGACCGGGCGCCTGTGCTGACTGCTTGATTCCTCTTCCGCGACTCCTGTTGGCTCTGCTCCGGTGCCGATCCACGCTCCCGACCCGTTCCAAAGCATCCGGAAGGGTGAGCCTAGAATCCTGCACGACACCTTTCTGCCCCAAGTCGGTCGGGTAGTGTCTGCTCCGACTTGCTCGAGGATACCGAGTTGCGCCACATGACTCGCTGTTCACGCACGGCCTCGGCCGCCTTCCGAGCGATCGGAGCATCGCAAGCATGACCGACGCTACGAGTCGCGTGGTGCAGGATCGGCTGCGGCTCGAAGTCCAGGGCCGGTGGCGCGAGCGCGGTTTCTCGTGCGAACTCTGGGTCGACCCACCGGAGACAATCTGGGAAGACTTCGTTCACGATGCGGACGAATTGGTGCTGCTGCTCGATGGCGATGTCACCATCGAAATCGCCGGCCGCACGCTGCGACTCGAAGTGGGCCAAGAGGTGCTGCTGCCCGCTGGCGTCCGCCACACCGTGCGCAACGTCGGCGGCAATTCCGCACGCTGGCTCTACGGCTACCGTCTCGAAGGCTTGACCGCCTGACCGCGGCTCCCGCTCAGGCGTCGCACATCGCGTAGATGCCCTGCTGGCCAGGAGTCTCCTCGACGCTGACGCGCAACTGGTGCACGCGCAACGAAGGCCATTGCTCGCGCATCCGCCCGCGCAGTTCGCGCGCAAACCAAGTGGCGAGGTTCTCTGCGCTGGTGTTACCGATCGGCAGGACGATGACTTCGCCCTTCGGGATCAGGTAGCGACGCTCCAGGTAGCGGATCTCCAACTGGCCGTCAGCGACTTCCTGGCAGCGCAGCACTGGATGCTTGCCGGGGATCAAGAAGTGCTCGTCCAGCTCGTCGCAGAGCCTGCGCACCATCGGCTTGATCTCCTTGAAGTTCACCACGAGGCCGTGCTTGTCGAGTTCGGTCTCGACCATCACGGTCACCTTGTAGTTGTGGCCGTGGAGCCGTTCCGCGGAGCCGTCCGGGAAGATCAAGAAGTGCGCTGCGCTGAACTTGAGGTAGTCCTTCTCGATGAAGATGGACCAACGCTCGCGCGGACCGGACGTCATGACTGTGGGCCTCCGTGAAACGCAGCGGGCGGCGCCATCTCCGGCCCGCCCGCGCGTCTCGTCACGCGATCACTTCGCGTATTCCTCGAGCACCTTGCCGGCGATGTTCGGCGGCACCGGCACGTAGTTCGCCGGCTCCATCGAATAGTGACCGCGGCCCTGCGTCATGGAGCGCAGCGATGTCGAATACTGGAACATCTCGGCAAGCGGCACCTTGCCGGTGACCGCCGAGATGCCGCCTGGCTTGGCCGTCATCTCTTCGATGATGCCGCGACGCGACGACAGGTCGCCAATCACGTCACCGGTGCGGTCCTCGGGGCACTCGACCTCGATCTTCATGATCGGCTCGAGCAGCTGCGAGTTGTTCTCGGCCGCCATGCGGAAGGCCAGGATGCCTGCGGACTCAAACGCCATCGCCGACGAGTCGACGTCGTGCGACTGCCCGTCGTAGAGCTCCGCCTTGACCTTGACGTAGGGGAAGCCCTGACGCCCGCCGCCGGTGACCGCCTCGAGGATGCCCGTCTCGACGGCAGGGATGTATTCGCGGGGCACCGAGCCGCCCTTCACTGCGTCGACGAATTCGAGGTCCTCGATCGACTCGTCGGTCGAGAATCGAACTCGCGCGACGGCGAACTGACCCGAGCCACCGGACTGCTTGATGTGACGTGCTTCGACGTCCTTCGGGCCAGCCAGCGTCATCTTGTAGGCGACCTTCGGCTTCCCGACCGTCACCTGGATCTTGTAGTCATTCATGATCATGTTGCACTTCACCTCGAGGTGAAGTTCACCCATGCCACTGATGACCGTCTGACCGGTCTGCTCGTCAGTGCGCGCCTTGAATGTCGGGTCTTCGCGAACGAGCTTGCCGATCACCTGCGACAGCTTGTCACGATCCGCGCCGACCTTCGGCTCGATCGCCATGCTGATCACGGTGTCCGGGAAGTGCATCGCCTCGTAGACGACGGGCATGTCCTTGGTGGACAACGTGTCGCCGGTGATGGCGTCCTTGATGCCGACCGCCGCCACGATGTCGCCAGCGCGACCCATCTCGATTGGCTCACGTTGGTTGGCGTGCATGCGCATCAGGCGACCGATTCGCTCGTACTTGCGCGTGCGTCCGTTGTAGTACTTCTCGCCCTGCGACATGGTGCCGCTGTAGATGCGCAAGAACGTGAGGTCGCCGTTCGGATCGCTGATCGTCTTGAAGACGAGCGCGCCGAATGGCTGATCCGGCAGCAAGTCCCAGCAGACCTTGCTGTCGTCGTCGGGGTTGCGGCCCTCGATCGCCGGAACGTCCAACGGGCTCGGCAAGAGGTCGACGACCGCGTCGAGCACCTGCTGAACGCCCTT
>SXPK01000276.1 GCA_005776365.1 Planctomycetia bacterium | reverse complement strand
GTCTGGTACTCGAGCGAGACGACGATGGCGCGAACGTTCTGTTGCGTCGATGCGCCTGCTTGCGTCAGCGCGCCGGCGAAGGTGCCGAGTTCCTCTGCTTGTGGTTCGCGTGCGAGGTAGCGCAGGAAGCAGCCACGCACGAACTCACTCTCTTCGCCGACCGTGCGCGTCGGCAGCTTCGCTTGCGGGCTGTCGAGGATGACTTTGGCGAGCACGGAGCGCAGTGGCGCAGGGTCTGCCATTGCCGTCATTGCATTGCGCAGATTGCGCAACTCGTCGAGCGTCGGGGCGCGTTCGAGCAGGTCGTTGTAGATGCCGCGCAAGAACTGGCGCTCGCTCTTGCGGCGTCGAATCGCCAATGCCTGCGCGTAGGCGTCGGAGGAAAGCCATTCTCCGAGCACGACGAAGAACTGCGCGAAGTCCTGCTGCACGCGAGCGGGCTCGGGCGCATTTTTTGGCAACGGCTCGCCGAGCAGGCGCACGCGATGGCGATCGAGCATTGCGCGCACGAAGTCTCCGTGCGCGAGCACTGCTTGCACCAAGTCGCTCTGCGAGCTGACTTCTTGCCCGAGAAACTTCGCCTTCTTGCCGTCGTAGGCGCGCTTGCCCGCTTCGAGAATGGGCAGCGTCGACTTGTCTTGCACGCGGTAGCCGAGGCACTGCTCCAGCACGACCGTGACAAAGGTGTCGTTGCCGGGGTTGCGCAAGGAGAAGCCGGTGGACAGCAGGATTTCGGCAATGGCAGCCCGCGCGTCGAGTTCACCCTTCTGCAAACGCGCTGGGATTCGCTCGATCGACTCGCCGCCCGGCCGGAACCTGTCGAGCAGAAGGAAGTAGAACAGCTGCGCTTCAAACCACTCGGCCATCGCCTCACGCGAGCGCAGCAAACGCTCGATGAGCGTCGCGACATCGGCCCCGACATAGCTGCGACGCTCGGACTCGGTGGGGCCACGCGCGAGCACGTCGTAGCAGACGCGTTGCAGCAGCCGTGGTGTGACTTCACCGCGCAGGGGCATCGCCCCATCCTAGCAGCCCGTTGCAGCTCGCATGCTGCCTGCGCGCCTGTCAGCCAAGCAGATCGTCGCGTCGTGAGCACTGTGTCGAAGCTGCGGATTCGATTCTGCTTGCACGCTTGGATCTCGACCCGGCCGCCTGACTCCCCGCGACGCAGCCGTGCCGCAAGGGGCGGCCGCACAGGTCAGGGCCTGCGCCTTGCGGCACGGCTGGCTATGGTGAAGCGCCCAATGGCGACCATCACCTTCAAGGGCAACCCGATCCGCACCGTCGGTGAGTTGCCGTCAACCGGGCAGAAGGCCCCGGCATTCGCGCTCGTCAAGACCGACCTGTCGACCGTCGCGAGCCAGGACCTCGTCGGCAAGAGGGTCGTGCTCAACATCTTCCCGAGCATCGACACCGGCACCTGCGCGACCTCGGTGCGCACCTTCCACAAGCACGCCGCCGAGCATCCGGAAGCGGTCGTGCTTTGCGTTTCCCGGGACTTGCCCTTCGCGCACAAGCGGTTTTGCGCCGCCGAGGGCATCGACAGGGTGCAGGCCGTCAGCGCCTTCCGCGGTCCGGACTTCGGCGCGGACTTTGGCGTCACGATCGCGGACGGCCCGCTTGCTGGCCTGTTTGCGCGCGCGGTCGTGGTCCTCGACGGCAATGGCGTCGTGCTGCACCAGCAGCTCGTCGGCGAGTTGTCGCAGGAGCCGGACTACGCGGCGGTTGCTGCGGCGCTGGGCTGAGGCGGGGCGATCGGGGCACAAAAAAGCCCCGGCGAGCGCACACCCGCCGGGGCAATCCCTGCCAAGGGCACAGGCCCCATGCAATCAATCCACGCACGGCTCTAGCGAGTTGCGTGCCATGCGCGGCGTCTTGCGGTTGTTCGTGGTCCGTTGGTCCGTTGTTTGGACTTTGTTGCGCAAGTCCGCGATTGGCGCGGTTTCGACGCTCGCCGAGCCGCATCCTCCGACTCGCCAGTCTGCCCCTGCCCACGGACTTGTGACCATCCGCCGACACTGCGTCGTCAATCCGCCGACGGCTCGCCGCCACTTTTGGGCCCTTCTCCCGCCAGTTTCTGCTTGGCTCGCTGCCAACTCGCTTCCAATTCGACGAGCGTGTGTCGATCGAGGGCGGGACCGAGTTCCTGCTCCATGAGGCGGAACCGCGAGGCGAACTTGTCGACCGTGCCGCGCAGCGCGGTCTCCGGCTCGACGCCGAGGTGGCGGGCTAGATTGCACACGCTGAACAGCACATCGCCGAGTTCGTCCCGCATCGCCGCTGCGTCGTTGTTCGCAGCCGCCGCGTCGAGTTCGCGCAACTCCTCGTCGATCTTCTCGCGCGGCCCACGACGATCGGGCCAGTCGAATCCGACTTTCGCCGCCTTCTGCCCGATCCGGTACGCGCGCAGCAATGACGCCATGGCCGCAGGCACGCCATCGAGCGCGCCGGCCGGTCGACCCTGCGCTTGCCGTTCGACTCGTTTCCGCTGTTCCCAGCCTTCGAATGCCTCGTGCTGCGCGTTTGCGCCTAGGTCCGCGAATACGTGGGGGTGTCGGCGCACGAGCTTGTCGGCTGCGGCTGCAGCAATGGCGTCGAAACCGCGGCCGCCTGCTTCAGCGAACATCTGCGCGATCATTGCGATGTTGATCAGCACATCGCCAAGTTCCTCACTGGCACTCTCCGCATCGCCGGAGCGCAGCGCATCGACCGCTTCGTAGGCTTCTTCGAGCAGCATCGGCGCCATGCTTCGCGGAGTCTGCTTCTGGTCCCACGGGCAGCCGCCTTCGCCGCGAAGCCTTGCGATGACTTCGAGGAGTTGCTGCATGCCGGTCGGGGCGCTGCTGGTCATCCGTTCAGGGTAGGGCCGCATTGCGGGATTCTGCAACGGGAGCTGAGCCTTGGCCGCCGCCAACGGCTCGGCGAGTCCGACCTGCCGCGGACGGGGTCGCGGAAAGGCTGGCGTGCCCTTGCGCCTGTCCTATCCTGCCGCCTCCCTCATCCTCGCCGCGCTTCCAGAACCTCTGGCCGCGGCGTCTAGAGCACGAATCCCATGGCCCACGAACTTCCCCCGCTGCCATACGCCAACGATGCGCTGGCTCCCCACATCACGCCCGAGACGCTGTCCTTCCATCACGGCAAGCACCACAACGCCTACGTCACCAATCTCAACAACTTGACCAAGGGCACCGAACTCGAGAGCAAG
>SXPK01000275.1 GCA_005776365.1 Planctomycetia bacterium | reverse complement strand
GTCGAGAACGGCCTCGACCTGCCACGCGCCAACACGATCTTGATCGACCGCGCCGATCAGTTTGGCCTCGGCGAGTTGCATCAATTGCGCGGCCGCGTCGGCCGCAGCGAGCAGAAGGCGTGGTGCTTCTTGATGCTCGACCACGATGCGCCTCCTGGCGAAGACGCCAAGAAGCGGCTCAAAGCGCTGGAGGAGCTGTCGCAGCTCGGCGCCGGCTTTGCAATCGCGATGAAGGACCTCGAGATCCGAGGCGCCGGCAATCTGCTCGGCCCGCAGCAGTCGGGCCACATCGCCGCGGTCGGCTACGACATGTACTGCCAGTTGCTGCAGCAGGCGGTGCAGGCGCACAAGGAGAAGCGCGCGGTGGCGCACACGATCACCGAGGTCGACGTCGACCTGCGGCTGCGCGCGCACCTGCCCGACCGCTTCCTCGCCGAACCGCGGCTGCGGCTCGAATTGCTCCGCGAAATGGACGCGGCGACCGACGACGAGCAGTTGCAAAAGCTGCAGCAGGAACTGCGCGACCGCTTTGGCGCGCTGCCAGCGCCGGTGCAGAACCTGCTCAGCACGTTTCGGCTCAAGCACGCGCTGCAGGGCCTCGGCGTGATCTCGGTGCAGTGGGTCGACGACGACCGCCTCGTCGTCCGCCACCCGCCCGGCATGCCGCTCGGCGGCAGTTGGCTCGATTGCTTCGCCGATGTTCGCCCGGTCGAGGCCGGTCGCACGCACCTGATGCTGCCGCCGATGAAGAACCGGAAGCCGAAAGGCGAAGAGGTGCTGCAGTTCTTGCTCGACGCCTTGTCCGGTCGTGCCCCGGCGCACAAGATGCGCCGCCGATGACCGGACTGCGCGCTCGCTCGCTGCTTGCCTGCCTGATCGCCGCGCCACTAGCCGCGGCTCTCCCAGCGCAAGACGACCCGCTGGCAGGGGCATTGCTGCTCGATCGGGTGATGGCGACGGTCAACGACGCGGTGATCCTGCAACGAGAAGTGCTCGCACTGACGCTGGGTCAAATCCGCGCGCTCGAGCAAGAACGTGGCGGCCAGATGCCGCTACCCGAGCGCCGCGCGATCTTGCTGCGCAACCTCAACAGCAAGATTGACCAGCACGCGCTGGCGCAAGGCGCGATCACGCTCGGCATCCTGCCGCCAGAACGCGTCGAAGGGATCTTTCAGGACCAGATGCGCGAAGAAGAGCGCGAACTCGTGCGCAAGCTCGGCACCTTGCAGGCAGTCACCGATGAACAGGCGCGTCAGGGCCGCAACTGGGAGACCTTCGTGCGCGAGCAGCGCGTCGACAAGATGTCGGGCCTCGCCTACTCGATGTCGATCCACACGCGGTTCAACAACCAGAGCAGCCTCTTCATCACGCCGCGGATGATGCGAGCCTTCTACCGCGACAACCTGAAGGAGTTCGAGCGCGAGAGCATCGCCGTCCTCGGCTCGGTCGCGTTCTCGGGCGATAACGCCAAGGCGACCGCGCAGGCCGCTGCCGACGCGTGGAAGCAGCAGATCATGAGCCCCGAGCAAGTGGCCGCGCGTTTCGAGAAAGAAGGCGCGCTCGCACCCGAGGCGATCCGCATCGACTCGGAATCGCGCAAGACGCGACGCCAAGACCAGGTCGAGTTCGCTCTCACAGGCCCCAAGGACCACGTCTCGGATCCGATCGAAAGCGGGACCGGCTACCGCGTCTGGAAGGTCCTCGAGTTCGAGCCGGCCAAGAAAGAGCCCTTCGAGTCGCCCGAGGTCCAGAGGATGATCCGCGAGTTCTTGGAACAGCGGACCCGCGACCGGCTGATGGAGCAGACCCGCCGCCGCGCCAAGGAACGCACGCACGTGTGGCAGCCGGCGGACCTGCGGCGGGACGGCGGGACCTGAGCGAGCCGGGCATGGTTGGCGCCAACCATGTGAAGGAGCCTCGTCGGACGACGCTCCGGATCGATGCCGCATGGGCCGGTGCGTCCTCGCGCTGTGCTTCTTGGGCGGGGCCGTCGGGTCTTGGATTTTCCTCGAGCGGCTCCGCCACCTCGGAGCGTCGAGGGCCGCGAGCCATCGGGCTCCCGGCTGCGGATCGCCGTGATGGCGGTGGGGGCGCAGGCCCCGATGCGCCATACGCCGGGCGACGCCGCCACGCTTGCTCGACCTGCATGCCCTCGCTCTACTTTCCGCCCTGCTGAACCCCCTCTCGCCCCGCGCCGTTGCACGGGGTCTCTGATGCCGACCTGGCGCATGCCGCGCCGTGTCGAGCACTGGAGAGAAGCGACGTCCCATGGCACAAATCGACCCCACCAAACTCCACGTGGAATCCAAGGTGCTCCCGATCTGGGAGCAGGAGCCGCCGTCCTTCCAGGACTTGATGGCGGAACAGATCCGCCATGCACCTTGGCTCGTGCTTTCGACGGTCGTGCACGCCGCGATTCTGTTGCTCGCCTACGTCCTCGTTCCGGCCGAGTCGCAGCAGGCTGAAGAGATCAAGGTCGAGATGCAGCTGCAGGACCAGAAGCAGATCGAAGAGCCGCCGCCCCCGCCGCCGCCGGAGCCCGAGAAGGAGATCACCAAGGACGAGCCCATCCTTCAGGACTCGGAAGTCACCGAGACCACGGACAACACCAACGACGCGAGCTTTGACCCCACGGCGACCTCGGACGCCGTCGGCAAGGAATCGGCCTTCGACAGCAACCAGTGGAACGCGGCCGTCGGCCTTGGCGGCGGCGCCGGTGGCAAGTATGGCGGTCGTGGCGGCGGTCGTGGCGGTCTCGGCGGCGGCGGCAAGGCCACCGCGGCAGCGATCGAGTCCGGCCTCGAGTGGCTCAAGAACCACCAGGACGAAGACGGCAAGTGGGACTGCGACCAGTTCATGAAGCACGACGAAACCGGCGAGCCGTGCGACGGCCCGGGCAACGGCGTGCACGACGTCGGCATCACCGGCCTCGCGCTGCTCGCCTTCCTCGGCGACGGCAGCACGATGCGGTCAGGCCCCTACAAGGACACGGTCAAGGCCGGTGTGAAGTGGCTGCGTGAGCAGCAGAACGAGGACAACGGCCTGTTCGGCACCAACGCCTCGAACGACTTCCTCTACGGCCACGCGATCGCCACCTACGCGATGTGCGAAGCCTACGGCCTGTCGAAGTACAACCTGCTCAAGGAGAACGCCCAGAAGGGGATCAACTACCTTGAGTACCACCGCAACCCATACGCCGTCTGGCGCTACCAGCCGCGCGACAACGACAACGATCTGTCGGTGTCGGGCTGGTGCATCATGGCCTACGAGTCGGCCAAGTACTTCGAGCTGCAGGTCAACGACGCGGCGATCAAGATCGCGGAGACCTGGATGGACCAGGTCACGGATGCGAACGGCCGCGCCGGTTACACCAAGGCAGGCGAGCCGAGTTCACGCCACGCCGGCGAGCACATGACCCGCTTCCCGCCGGAGAAGGGCGAGGCGATGACCGCGGTGTCGCTGTTCTGCCGCTTCTTCATGGGCCAGGACCCGAAGGAGAAGCCGACGATGAAGCAGGCCGCCGACATCATGAAGATGAAGCCGCCGGTCTGGGACACGAAGAGCGGCTCCATTGACTACTACTACTGGTACTACGCGACCTACGCGATGTATCAGATGGGCGGCTCCTACTGGAAGGACTGGTCGAGCAAGCTCAATGACGCCGTCGTCAAGCCGCAGCGCGCCGATGGCAACTTCAAGGGCTCGTGGGATCCAGTCGACGTGTGGGGCGAGGATGGCGGCCGCGTCTATTCGACCGCGTCGTGCGTGCTGACGCTCGAAGCCTACTACCGCTATACCAAGCTGGTCCGCTGACCGATTGCGCAGCCGCGAGGTTTCGCGAGCGCGGGCCCGCGACGCCGCG
>SXPK01000025.1 GCA_005776365.1 Planctomycetia bacterium | reverse complement strand
CGCAGACGCGCTTCGTGCTCGCCAAGGCCTTCCAGCACCACCTGAAGCCGATCGTGCTGGTCAACAAGATCGACAAGCCGGAAGCGCGCCCGGAAGAAGTGGTCAACGAGGTCTTCGATCTGTTCATCGACCTCGACGCCGATGAGGAAGCGCTGGAGTTCCCGGTGTTCTATGGCTCGGGCCGCCAGGGCTGGGCGTGCAAGGACCTGGCCGAGGCGCGCAAGGGCGGCGAAGGCAAGAACCTGACGACGCTATTCGACGCGATCGTGAGCCACATCCCGGCGCCGAAGGACGACCCGACCGCGCCGCTGCAGTTCCGCGTCACCACGCTCGACTGGAGCGACTACGTCGGCCGCATCGGCATCGGCCGCGTTCACCGCGGCACGATGAAGTCCGCGACTCGCGTCGCGCATCTCTCCCGCACCGGCACGAAGAAGGAATGCAACGTCCGTGGCGTGCTGCGTTTCGTCGGCCTGTCGCGCGAAGAGACGAAGGAGGTCGCGGCTGGCGATCTGTGCGCGATCTACGGCATCGAGGACCTGCAGATCGGCGACACGGTTGCCGCGGTCGAGCAGCCCGAGGCGATGCCGATCGTCGCGATCGACGAGCCGACGATGTCGATCCTGATGCGCGTCAACGACTCGCCATTCGCCGGCAAGGACGGCGGCAAGTTCCTCACGTCGCGCCACATTCGTGAACGCCTCGAGAAAGAAATGCGCGTCAACGTCGCGCTGCGCGTCGAGCAAGGCGACACGTCGGACAGCTTCATGCTCTCCGGCCGCGGCGTCATGCACCTCGGCTTCTTGCTCGAGACGATGCGCCGCGAGGGCTACGAGTTCTCGGTCGCGAAGCCGCACGTGCTCTACAAGGAAGAGAACGGCGAGAAGCTCGAGCCGATCGAATACCTCACCGTGGACACCCCCGGCGACAGCGTCGGCAAGGTCATCGAGATCCTGGGCACCCGCAAGGCGGAGTTGCTCAAGATGGACAAGAAGGGCACGTTCACGCGCCTCGAGTTCACGGTGCCGGCGCGCGGCCTCATCGGCGTGCGCAGCCGTTTGCTCAACGCGACGGCCGGCGAGGCGACGATGCACCACGTCTTCCACGGCTACGGCGCGTTCCGCGGCGCGATCGAGGAGCGCGTCAACGGCGTGCTGATTTCGATGGCGGGCGGCGGCGCGACGTTCTACGCGCTCGACGGGCTGCGCGACCGCGGCATCTTCTTCGTGCCGGAAGGCACGGAGGTCTACGAGGGCATGGTTGTCGGCGAGCACTGCAAGGACAACGACCTCTGCGTCAACCTCTCGCGCGAGAAGAAGGCGACCAACGTGCGATCCTCGACCAAGGAGACCTTCGTCAAGATGCCGCCGCCGCGCGTGTTTGGCGTCGAGGACGCGCTCGAGTACGTCGGCGAAGACGAATACGTCGAGATCACGCCGAAGGCCGTGCGCATGCGCAAGGTCTACCTCAGGGAGAGCGACCGCAAGCGCTACGACCGCCAGCGCGAGACGGTCTGACGCCTGAGGCAAAGGGCGGCATTTGGCTGCGCCGCTCCCGCGCAATGAGTGCGTGGACGACGACCGCAGTCGAGCCTCGGCAGCCGCGTATCGGCACACGAGCCGATGCGCCAAGCGTGCGCCCATTGCGGGCCGATTCTCGCAAAACCACTCGGGCGCGACCCAGGGTGGTAGCCAGCAACGCGGATCCGACGTAGCCTGTCGCGGCTCACCTCAGCCATGGCCGAACGCACTTCTGCGCCCAAGGATGCCCGCCGCCGCTTGCTACGCGCGCTGGCAAAGGTCCTCGGCCACGAGTTCTCGGAACTAGAACACCTCGATCGCGCGCTGACGCATGCATCGACTGGCAATGAGGGCAAGCGCAACTACGAGCGGCTGGAGTTCCTCGGCGACGCGATCCTCAACTTCGCAGTCGCCGATGCTCTCTTCCAACAGCAGAAAGAGATCCCCGAGGGGCAGCTGACCGAGACGCGATCGCATTACGTGAGCCGCAAGCCGCTCGCGGCGATTGCGCGCAAGCTCGACTTGTCCAACCACCTGCTCGTCGGCAAGGGCCTTCGCGCCAACGAGCGCGATGGCGAACGCATCCTCGCCGACCTGGTCGAGGCAGTGCTCGGCGCGATCTATCTGGATGGCGGCGTCCGCGCGGCGCGCGCCTTCGTCCGTCGCCACGTGCTCAGCAACGAGGCTGCGGCGCCGTCGCCGGAGAACGGCTCGATCGACAGCAAGACCGCGCTGCTCCACCACTGCCAGCGGCACAAGCTCGGCCAGCCGCGCTACGAACTCGCCGGCACGTCGGGGTTGCAGCACCAGCAGGAGTTCCGCGTGCTCGCGCGCCTGCCCGACGAACGCTCGGCCGAAGGAACGGGCCCCAACAAGCGTTCGGCAGAGAAAGCCGCGGCGTTGCGCCTATTGCACAAGCTGCGCGGCGAGACACAGGACACCGGCAGCTGAGCCCTGCGCGCGCGATGCCTCAGATCGTCGATCCCCTCGATCGGCTCTTCGCCGAGTTTGCGTCCTTGCCAACCGTGCGGCGCGTCTACGAGGCCGTCGAGTTGCGCAGTCAGCGCAAGGTCGGCGGACTCTGGGGCGGCAGCGCGGCTTTGCTGCTCGCCTCCGTGCTGCGCCGCCACGACGGCAAGACGCTCGTCATCACGGCCGACGACGTCGACAGCCTGCAGCTGCAATCGGACCTCGCCTGCTTCTCCGTCGCTTCTTTTGTGCTGCCCAAGCAAGAACTCGACGACAACCAGCAACCGGATCCGCAGCTGCGCAGCGAACGGCACAAGGCGCTGTCGGCGGCGGGCAAGCAGGGCGCGGTCACCGTGGCGTGCATCGAGGCCTTGCTACAAAAGGCGCCATCGCGCAAGGCGCTCGGCAAGGGCCGCCTCGCGCTCTTGCGCGGCCAGCAACTGTCGCGCGACCCCTTGATTGCACAATGCGCAGCGGCCTCGCTGCGCGTCGTGCCGCTGGTGCTCGCGCCCGGCGAAGTGAGCGCGCGCGGCGACGTCGTCGATGTGTTCCCACTCGGCGCGGACGCAGCCGTGCGACTCGAGTTCTTGGACCAGACCCTGGAGTCGATCCGCACCTTCGACCCCGCGAGCCAGCGCACCGTCGAAGTGAAGGAGCGCGTCGAGCTGATGCTCGGCGGCGGCGCCTTGGAAGACGACGCGACGGTGCTGTCGCACCTCGATCTGCCGCGGCTCCTCGTCGTCTACTACGAGCCGCTGCGGATCGAACAACGCACGTCGCTGCTCGCGAGCTTCGACAGCGGCTTCCCGCGCGGGCTCATGGCGCTCGACGAGACCCTGCAGACCTGCGCACAGCTTTCGCTGTCGTCGCTGCCGAGCCACGACCTCGATCTCAAGATCCTGTCCGCCGGCAATGCCGTCGGATCCGGCGAAGCCGACCCGATCGGCCGGCTGCGTTCCGTGCGCGGCATGCAGGGCCGGGTCTTGCTGGTCTGCCGCAGCGAGACGGAGCGCCAACGACTGCTCGAGATCTTTGCGCACAAGGGCCTCGACCTCGACGCCGAACAAGTCTCGCTGCGCATCGGCGCGATCTCACGCGGCTTTCGCATCCCGGACCTCGCGTGCACCGTGCTGTCGAACGTCGAGTTCGCGGGAGTGCCGCAACAGGCGCGCGTGAAGGAACGCATCGCGGTGCCGAGCCGCGCGATCCAGAGCTTCTTCGAGCTTGGTCCTGGCGACTATGTCGTGCACGCGGTGCACGGCATCGCGCGATTCCTCGGCATGGAGTTGGTCGAGCGTGGCGAGAGCGCCGAGGACCACCTGCGACTGTCTTTCGCCGACGAAGTGACGCTGCTCGTCCCCGCGAGCAAGATCCACCTCGTCCAGAAGTACGTCGGCAGCAAAGCGGGCATCCATCTCGACAAGCTCGGCGGCAAGGGCTTTCAGCGCCGCAAGGAACAGGTCCAAGAGGCGCTGTTCGACATGGCGGCGGACCTGCTCGAAGTGCAGGCGGCGCGCAGCAAGGTGCTGCGACCGGCGCACGCAGCGGACCCGGTCGAACGCGACTTCCTCGACGCCTTCCCGTTCCGCGACACCGAGGATCAGGTGAGCGCGTGGTCCGACATCCAGAAAGACCTGGAGAAGCCGTCGCCGATGGACCGCCTG
>SXPK01000274.1 GCA_005776365.1 Planctomycetia bacterium | reverse complement strand
CTCGACCCCCTGGTCGACCATGCGCGTGATCGTGCTGGGCGCGTCGTTCGTGTGCACGGTCGAGAACACGAGGTGCCCGGTCAGCGCGGCGCGGATCGCGACCTCGGCCGTCTCGAGGTCGCGGATCTCGCCGACCATCATCACGTCAGGGTCCTGACGCAAGAAGCTGCGCAGGCCGTTGGCGAACGTCAGGCCCTTCTTCACGTTGACCTGCACCTGCGAGATGCCGTCGAGGTTGTATTCGACGGGGTCTTCGATGGTCAGGATGTTGAGGTCCGGCGCATTGATGGCGTCGAGGCACGCGTAGAGCGTCGTCGTCTTGCCGGAGCCCGTTGGGCCGGTGACGAAGATGATGCCGTGCGAGTAGTTGATGTAGCGCTTGATCGTGCGCTGGTTTTCCGTCGACAGGCCGATCTGCTCGAGGCTGTAGATCTTGGTCGTCTTGTCGAGGATACGAAAGACGATGCGCTCGCCGCTCGTCACGGGCACGGAGCTGATGCGCACGTCGACGTCGCCGTCGCCGATGCGGATCGACGCGCGACCGTCCTGCGGCAGGCGGCGCTCGGAGATGTCCATCTTGCCCATGACCTTGACGCGGCTGACGATCGCTTCTTGCGCGCGCTTGGGGATCGACTCCATGTCGTAGAGCACGCCGTCGATGCGCATGCGGACCTGGAGGCGGTCGGCGTAGGGCTGCAAGTGGATGTCCGAGGCGCGCAGTTTGAGCGCCTGGAACAGCAGCATGTTCACCAGCTTGATGACCGGCGCCTTGTTCTGATCGAGGAGGTCTTCGCTCTCCTGGATCTGATCGGCCACCGCGACGATGTCGGTATCCTCGATGTCCTCGAGGGCCTCGTCGACGCCGTCGGCCTTGTGGCGGTAGGCGCGGTTGATCAGCCCGGTCACCTCGGAGCGCAGCGTCAGCACCGCTTCTACTTCGCAGCGCAGCATCGTCGCGAGGTCGTCCATCGGCTGGACCTCGAGCGGCTTGCTGGTCGCGATCTGCATCACGCCGTCGTTTGCTCCGATGGCCACCAGGCCATGCGTGCGCGCGAACTGGACCGGCACCTTGTGGATGAAGTCGGCCGGAGCAGCGACGCCTTCCAAGCTTGGGCGGAAGTCGAGCCCGAGGAACTCGCCGAAGAACTGAAGGCACTTCGACTCTGGGAGGATGTTGCGCGAGACCAGGACCTGGTCGAGCCCCATCCCGGTGTCGAGCTCGGCGGCTATGGCCTCGTCGATTTGCGCCTGGCTCAGTCCAGCCTTGCGCAGCAACCCTTCGCGGATTCTGTCCTGCAGCATGTCAGCGGCTCACTGGCCTTGGTTGGGGTTGACGGGACCCGTCGGCGCCGAGGCCGCCTTCTGCTGGCGATCGGGGCGGTGGTAGTGCGGCATCTCGTTCTCGCCGAGTGCGTCGAGGTCCTCGATCGTGGTGCCTGGATCCTCGAGCGTGCGGGCCTGGGCCGAGGCGGTGCTCGTCCACTTGCGGTCGACGATGCGCAGGCGGCGGGTGCCGATGTAGCGGTCGGCCTCCATCTTCTTCTGCAGCGAGACCTGCCACAGATCGTCGAAGTCGTCCTCGTCGAGGATCGTCGGCGTCACGAAGAAGTAGAGGTTGGTCTTGTTCTGGATGTCGTCGCCGCTGCGGAACAGGAAGCCGAGCAACGGCAGGTCCTTCAAGAACGGGATGCCGCGATCGCTGTGCGATTCTTGGTCGTCGATCACGCCGCCTAGCACCATCGTGTCGCCGCTCGGCATGGTGACCTGCGTCGTGATGGTGCGGCGCAGCACGATGCCGCCACCGGTCGGTGAGTTCGGGTCGAACGCGCCGATGAAGCGCGAGACCTCGAGGTTGATGTTCAGGCGCAGATAGTTGTTCTTGCTGATGGTCGGCGAGATTTCGAGCGTGATGCCTGCGTTACGCGGCTGACCGACGCCCGAACTCGTGGAGACGTTGCTCTGATTTTGCTGGACCGTCGGACGCTCTTCTTCGGTGCTGACCGTGGCGGGCGAGTTGTTGTTCACCAACACGCTGGGCATCGAGAGGATGTTCGCCCGATCGTCGGTCGACAGTGCGTTCACCAGCAACGGCACCGCAAAGTCGCCGCCGCTGATGATGCCGCCCGTGACGCCTTGGAGTGGATTGTCGAAGTCGGGGAGCCGGGTGTCGGGGATGCCGTCGTCGTCTTCGTCGGAGAAGGTCGAGAGGCCGAAGTTCGAGAAGCCGAAGCCGCGCGTGAAGTCGCCGTTCTCCTTCAGGTCGATCAGGCCGAGCTCGACGCCGAAGCGATCGAGGTCGCCGGTCGTGAGTTCGACCAGCGCGCATTCGATCAGCACCTGCGGCTGCTTTTTGTCGAGCTGGTCGATGAGGCCGACGATCTGCGAGTACTTGGTTTGCGCGGCGGACACGAGAAGGCTGTTGCTCTCCTTGTGCACGCGAATGACTGTCGGTCGCGCGCGGCGGGTGGCGCCGCCACCGGGCGCCTGCGTTTGCGCCTGCTGATCGGCGCGCTGGTCTTCGGCGACGAACTCGTTGAGCGTGCGTTGCAGGTCTTCGGCGAGGACGTTCTTGAGCGGGATCACCGATGCCTGGCCGTCGAATGGTTCGGCCGGGACGTCGAGGTGCGCGATCAGTTCGAGCGCTTCGCGAACCTGCTCCGCCGTGCCCGAGAGCACGAGGGCCTTGAGCGCAGGGTTCACGACGACCTTCATCTGGTTCTGGCCGCTGGTCTGCATCGGGGCGCCGGACGCGCCGGCGCCGGACTCCGCCAGCACCTGCTGACGCTGACGCGCGCGGCTCTCCAGGATCTCGGTGATGATCGGTTCGAGTTCCTCGGGCGCCGCGTACTCGAGCTTCTGCACGCGCGTCTCGAGGTTGGGCGACTCGATCGGTTGGTCGACCAACTGGAGCAGCTTGACGGCGTCATAGACCTGCGGACCGAATCCCTGCAGCAACAGCGACGAGTTGTTGCCAGCCGTGCCGAACAGCAGGCTCGCTGCGCCACCGGCGGCGCCGGCTTGCGCGAAGAAGGGTCGCAACGCGTTCTGCGCGATGTTCGCGTTGATGTTCTTCAGCTGGATCGTCGTCATGATCGGGACGCCAGTCTGGCTCCGATAATCGTCGATCGAATCCAACGCCACGTAGCGCGCGCTGCTGTTGACGTCGCGCGCGCGGCCGCCCGTCATCGAGACGATCTCGAGCAACTCCTGATCGCCGGTGCCGCGAGGCAGCAGCGCGAAGCCCTTGATGTAGAGCATCGTCTGGAAGAAGCCGAAGAACTCGTCGATGAAGCCCTCGCGGTTGAAGCGGAAGGTGCCGAGGAAGCTGACGCGCGGGCCACTCGTGCTCTGGGTCAGATCCTGCTCGTTCACGTAGAAGCGCTTGCCCGTCATCTCCTGGGCCCACTTCACGAACTCCTTGAGCTCCATGCCCGCGGTCTCGCTCATCGAGAACACGATCTTGTCGCCCTGCACCTCCATCCGCGGCTTGACGGTGGGGTCTTGGCCCTGCGCACCGGCGGCGGGGATCGAGGTGGGGGGCGGAGTCGGCGTCGGGGTCGGCGTTGGCGTCTGCGCTGATGCGCAAAGGCTCAGGGCGGCGATCGCGGCAGTCAGAACGACGGCGCGGGGGTGTGGCGATCGGCGGGTCGAATCGGACATCGGCTTTTGTTCCAAAGGCATGGGCCAGAGGCGAGGGACCGCTACGGTCCGACGCGCTCCGACAGGGACCCGGGCGTTTTTATTTCGCCCAACAGGCGCAAGGAAGCGCGAACTCTTGGTTTCGGACTTTGCGGTTGCGTGACTCATGGGCGCGGCTTTGATGTCGCGCCGCCGTTGCGAAGGTGACTTTGCCCCCGGCCATCATGCGCGCATGAAGCTGTCTGAACTCATCGTGCAGGACCTCGTGGAGGTGCCGCTGCGAGCCGCCGACAAATGGCAGGCTCTGTCGCAGATTGCGCGCGTTCCACAACGCGCCGGTCTGTGCGACTCCGGCATGGCGCAGACGATCGAGCAGGCTCTCGTCGCCCGCGAGCGAAGCATGTCGACTGGAATGGAGCACGGCATCGCCATCCCGCATGCCGCGGTCGACGGATTGGACGAATTGATTGCAGTCCTGGCCCTCGCGCCCGACGGCATTCCTTTCGACGCCGTGGACAAGAAGCCTGCCCAAATCCTGATCGCGCTGATCTACCCGCGGCACAAGAAGCTGATGCACATCAAGACGCTGGCTGAAATCGCCAGGATGCTGGCGCGGGCCGACGTCCGCCGCCGGCTGCTGCAGTGCGAGGACGCCGCGTCCGTGCTCGCTGCGCTCCGCGACCTCGATCAAGCGGCCTGAGGAAGGCCGCGCGAGCGGGCGCGGCCCGCGCGCGCAGGGGCTACGCAACCCTATTGGTTTCGGTATCTTGCGCTGGATGTCCGAAGTTGCCCGCGCGCTGCGGCGATTGGCTGAAGGCTCGCCGATCCGCCTTGCCAGAACGGGGACCTTCGTGCCCGAGGTGGTTGCTGGCCTCACCATCGGTGCTTGGTGGAGCGTGATCGCGCCATTTCGGGCGGCGGTGGTCGGGCTCCCTTCCTTGCCAGCCGAGGAGGCGTTGAGTGCTCTGGTGCTGGTGGCGCTGGCTTGCGCGGTCCCGGCTCGCGCAAAGGCGCGAGCTGCGACCGCCGTGGCGCTTTCTGGCTCGCTTGCCGTTGGCGCGGTCGCAGGTTGGCTGGCAACTGCCAGCCCCGCAAGTTCGACCGCCTTCGCCAACGGAGCTGCGGTCTTGGGCTTGCCCCTCGCGGCAATCCTCTCGGCGTTCGCGGCTCAGAGCGGTGCATGCCCCCAGTCCGCCGCCTTGGCAACCGCGCGGTGCGCGGCAGGTGCAGCCTGCGGCACCTATGTCGTCGCATGCGTCGGTGCGGCTGGCGCCACCTGGTCCGCCACGACTGGCATCGTGGCGATACTGGCGGCGATCTCCTGCGGCCTCGCGCTGCTGCCAGTCGCCCCCGGGCGAACGGACTCCACGGATGCGCATATTGCAGCGCCCATGCGATGCGGCGCGATGGTCGGCGCGTTGCTCACTTGGGCGTTGGCGGCACCATCGGGCATCGGTCCGTCGCCGGCGGCCTTTCCGCTCTTCGACCAGCCCTCGCTGGCGTGGATGGCGGCAGCGCTCGGATCTGCGGTGGCGGCGAAGTGGGCTTGGGCATCTGCGCCTGCGTCACGAGCGCTTGGCTGCGCCGGTTGCGCCGTGGCTGTGGCGTCGGCAGGTTCAGGTTCGGCTGCGGCAGCGGGGATCGCGCTTTCGCTTGCGGCAGCGATTGCGTCCTTGGGTTGGGCGACGGCAACGCGCAGTCGCTTGAGCTTGGGTCTGGTTCTGGGTGGCGCCATCTTCGTGCTCGCCTCACTTTGCGGCACGACACCGAGTGCGTCGATCGGCCTGCTTGCCGGGTTCGCGGGGCTTGGCGTTGCTCGCCGCGGTGCCGCGGGTTGGTTTGCTGCGGCGATCGGCGTCGCGGTCGCATGCTCGGTATCGGTGGGGGAACGGCCGCCTTCCGCCGATCCACTGTCGGACCGACTATTGGCGGCACATGGGGCGGCGCGTGTCACCTGGCGGCCTTCGACGCAAGAGGTCGTGTTGGCGGTGGACGAAATGGAATCGGACCGCAGTGGCCCGCTGCATCGCCACGCAGAACTCGCTGCCGCGGTGGTCGCGCTGCTAGCGGAGAATGGGCCGGTTGCGGTGCTCGACGACGGCGTCGGCGCCTTTGCGCAAGTCGCCCGCGACTGCGGCATCGAACCGCTCTGGCGCTCGATCCCGGCGGCTGACGTCGCGAAGGTCGCGCATTCCACGCTCGTGGACGGCCCCGCCCGCGAGCGCGCAATGGCGACAGGAGCCCAGGATCATGGCGCAGCCTCGGTCGGCACGCGCGCATTCGCGCTGCACGTGCAACCAGGTGGTTGCAGCGCGGTGGTCGATGCGAGCTTGATCGGAAAGGCGTCGCGCATGCGAGCCACAGCAGAAGAACACCAGGCAATGGCGCGCGCCGCGGGCGACGGTGCCGTCGTCACTTGCTGGTCCTTACAGGCCTCGCCGCCAGATCTCGTCCGCTGTGCCGTGAACGCGACCGCGCTTGCGCACGGTTGGTGCGGCGTCTTCGTCGTAGACGCTTCGGCGGTCGTCGTCGGGATGGCCCGAGCACCCGACTGGAAGCGCGCAGAGGCGCGATGTCGCGCGCTTCCTCGCGCCGCTCGATGGCGCCTTCATGCGGCTTCCATCGGCAGTGCGCAGGATCTGCGTGACGCGCTGGTGGCGGTAGTCGCGGCAAGTGACGCATGGTGTCGCGATGACTCCATGTTGCTCGCGCCCGCGGCCGCACTTCCTGTCACAGACCAGGTTGGCCAGAGCCTGCGCCTGCTCGAATCGTGGTGCGCGCCCGCTTCCGTGCTGCCACTGGCTCGGCTGCACGCGCGCGGCGACGATCTCGATGCGTGGAATCGTGCCGACACGATTCTCTCTGCCGCTGTAGCTGCGACCCCAGAGTGCGTCTTGCTGCGGCGTGAACTGATCGGGTTGCGGGTTCGCCGTGCGGATCACCTGATCCTGTCCGCCCAAGAGGATGCGCCGACTCGTGTCGCGGAGGCGGCGGCGATGGCGGCTCGCTTCGTTGCGTTCGGGTGTCCCTCAGCGCCGTTGCAGGCGGCGCTCGCGCTGCCAAGTCGCAGCGGCGAGCGATTGCGCGATCGCAGATCCGCGGCCGCCGCGGCCTTCGCTCTCGACCCCGGCTTCTACGACCGCGCGTCGCCTTTGTTGCGCGATGTTCTCGAAGGATCGGATCGTGCGACTCCGGCTGCGGATTTCGCCCGGTTTCCTCATGGGCAACGGCTGGCAGAACTGTCGGCGCAGGATGGGCCACTGGCGATTCTGCTGCGCGTGCGCCATGCGTCGCGCGCGGCGCAGGCGCTGGTGGAGCAGTGGGGCCGCGGCGAACTGGCGGCTGCCGCGGTGACGGCCTTGCGTGAGATCGCGGATCCATTCGTGTTGCAGGCCGCTGCCGAAGCACTCGCCATTCGAGGTGCCGCACGCGAATTGGTTCGTATTTGGCGTGCCGATCTGCCGGCGACCGCGGCGATCATCGGGCTGCTCGATGGTCCGCCCGAGCAGCGGCAGGCCGTGTTGATCGCAGTCGCGGGCCGCAAGGATGCGGATTCGCTGTGCGCGCTGGCCCGCGGCCTCGTCGACGCCGACGAAGTGGTTCGCACTGCTGCTGCCGCTGCCCTTTTCCGTTCGATTGGCGACGGCATCGCTTACGATCCGAGTTGGCCGCCTGACCGCTTGCGCGAGGCTGCGGTCAACCTGGAAAAACTATCGCAACGGACTTCGAGATGACGGAGACGGTCTCTTCGCTCGCGGCAATGCTCGGCGGCCGCATCGTCGGCAACGGCGGCGACCTTCCAATCGTCGGCGTTGGCGATCTGCGTCAGGCAGGTGCCGACCGCATCGGTTTCGTCCGCGACGGGAAGTATCGCGCCGCTGGGCGGTCGACGAAGTTGGGCGCGCTGATCGTCTATGAGGCAATCGAGACGCAAGCGACGCAGATCGTGGTCGCCGACGTCGGGCTCGCGTTCGCAAAGGTCGCTCTGCACTTTCATCCGGTGCCGCGTGCGAAGCAGCACTCGATCCATCCGACTGCGACGGTGCATCCAGAGGCCCAACTCGAGTCGCCAGTCGAGATCGGGCCCAACGCGGTGGTGGGCAAGGTCAAGGTCGGCGCCGGCACCGTGATCATGGCCGGCGCGTTCGTCGGCGACGGCGCCGACATCGGCCGCGACTGTGTGCTCTATCCGCGGGTCGTCTGCTACCACGGGCTTTCGCTCGGCAACCGCGTCGTCATCCACGCCGGCGCCGTGATCGGCAGCGACGGATTTGGCTATGCGCGCGACGGCGCGACTTGGACCAAGGTGCCGCAACTCGGCAATGTGCGCATCGACGATGACGTCGAGATCGGCGCCAACAGCACGATCGACCGCGGCGCGATCGGCGACACCAAGATCGGCGCGCGAACCAAGATCGACAACCTTTGCCACATCGGCCACAACTGCGTCGTCGGCGAGGACTGCGCCTTTGCCGGCGCGACTTTTGTGGCCGGCAGCACGGTCTTCGGCGATCGGGTGACGTGCGCGGGCCATGTCTCGATCGCCGGTCACCGCAAGATTGGCGACGACGTGCGCATCGGCGGCAACTCGTGCGTGTTGTCCGACATCGAGGAGCCCGGGGACTACATGGGCTATCCGCTCTCCGAGAAGCGGAAGTGGATCCGCATGATGGTTGCGCAGCGCGACTTGCTCAAGCTGCAGGATCAAGTCGAAGAACTGCGCCGCGCGATCGCGGGTGATCCGAACGGCTCGGAACCCTAGCCCGATGGAACGGGTCTCCCGTCGCGCCTGGCTCGGGTGCTTTCTGTTGGCGGCCGCCTCTTCATGCGCGACGAGCCAGCCGCAGATGCCGCCGATCGAGTTCGACATTTGCATCTATGGCGCGACCTCCGCAGGAATCGTCGCGGCAGTGCAGGCCAGGCGTGACGGGCGCAGCGTCGCGCTCATCGACTGCGACCACTGGATCGGCGGCCTCACGACATCGGGGCTTGGCGCAACGGATGTCGGCCGCGACGCGGCGATCGGCGGGCTGGCGCGCGAGTTCTACCGCGAGTTGCGCAAGCACTACGACCAGGACGCGAACTGGACCCGACAAGAACGCGCGCAGTTCTCCGGCCGCGGGCAGGGGAAGGGCCGCGACGTTGCGTTCACGTTCGAGCCGCATGTCGCGAGCGCGCAATTCGCCGCGATGCTGAAAGCGGCGAAGGTCGCGCCAATCGTTGCCCGGCTCGATCGCTCGGCGGGCGGCGTCGTGAAGGACGGCACGCGCGTTTGCTCGATCCGCCTGCAAGACGGCCGTGTGATCGGGGCCCGCGTGTTCCTCGACTGCAGCTACGAGGGCGATTTGCTCGCCGCCGCAGGCTGCGACTACGCGGTCGGCCGCGAGGCCAACGCAACCTATGGCGAGACGTTGAATGGCGTCGCTGCCTCGCAGGCGACGAAGCATCAGTTCGCGCAGGACGTCGATCCCTACCTGCGGCCTGGCGATCCAACGAGTGGCTTGTTGCCCGGAGTGGAGCCAGCATCGAATGAGCAAGACGGCGCGGGCGACAGGCGCATCCAGGCCTACTGCTACCGCTTGTGTGCGACCGACGATCCGCAGAATCGCGTGTCGTGGCCGCGGCCGCAGAACTACGACGAACGCGAATTCGAACTGCTGTTGCGTTGGTTCGATGCCGGCAACCGCATGGCGCCGTGGCATCCCGTGCACTTGCCCAACCGCAAGACGGACAGCAACAACAACGGCGCGTTCTCGACCGACGCGATCGGGCAAAACCACGCCTACCCCGAGGCGAGTCATGAGGAACGCGCTCGCATCGCGACGGCGCATCGCAACTGGCAGCAAGGCCTCATGTGGACCTTGGCCAATCACCCGCGCGTCCCGTTCGCGATTCGAGAAGAGTTCCAACGCTTCGGTCTCGCGAAGGACGAGTGGGTGGAGTATGGCAACTGGCCGCCGCTGCTCTACGTCCGCGAGGCCCGTCGGCTGGTCGGCGAAGTCATCGTCACCGAGGCGCATTGCAATGGCGTCACGGTCGAGCCAGACCCGGTCGGTCTCGGGGCCTACGCGATGGACAGCCACAACGTGCGTCGCCACGTCGTGAAGGGATTTGTGCGCAACGAAGGCGACGTGCAGGTGAGGGTGCCAAAGCCCTACGGCATCAGCTACCGCTCGCTCGTTCCCAAGCGGACGCAATGCGACAACCTGCTCGTTCCCGTCTGCGCATCCGCGAGCCACATCGCCTTCGGGTCGATTCGCATGGAGCCAGTGTTCATGGTTCTGGCTCAGTCGGCGGCGATCGCTGCCGACATGGCGATCGCCGGCGACCTGAAGGTGCAGGACCTGCCCTACGAGCAGTTGCGCGATCGCTTGCTGGCTGCCGGCCAGGCGCTGCAGTGGAAACGGAACTGACGCCGGCGGCCGCGCGCGTGACGAGACCGGCACGTTCGGGCACGATCGCGTCATGCGTCGCATCGCGCTCGTCGTTTCGTTCGTGTTCACCGCGGCCCTGGCCGCCCAGACCGACGCGCGCGCACAGGCGCCCGCGACTGCCGAACTCACGGCGCTGCTCGACGCGTTCTGCAAGCCACTCGTCGAAGCCGAAGTTGTGTCGGGACTCGTCGTCGGTGTGATCGACGGCGAGCGGACCGAGTGGCGCGGCTACGGGAAAGCGCGCGGTGACGCCGCGCCGGACGCGGACACGATGTTCGAGAGCGGCTCGATCTCCAAGGTGTTCACCGGCGTCTTGCTCGCTCAGGCCGTCGTAAGCGGAGAAGTCGCGCTCGACGACCTCGCGCAGAAGCACATGCCGCAGGGCAAGACCTTGCCGAAGACCGACGCCAACCAGATCCGCCTCCTGGATCTCGCCACGCACCGTTCTGGATTGCCCCGCCTGCCCGACGGCATGGACCCCGGCGCCGAGGATCCATACGCGAAGTTCACACGCGAGAGCCTCTACGACGGAGCCTGTGGCTCGATGCTGCGCAACGAACCCGGCAGCACCTACGAGTACAGCAACCTCGGCGCCGCGATGCTCGGCCAGATCCTCGTCGATCGCGCCGGCGCGAGTTCATATGAGCAGTTGCTGCGTGATCGCGTGCTGGCGCCGCTCTTGATGAATCGCACTGCGGTGCACTTGTCGGCCGAGCTGGCGGCGGCGCTCGCCAACGGTTCTGACGCGGATCTCACGGTCAAGCAATCGTGGAACCTCGCGGCATTCGGCCCTGCCGGCGGGATCCGCTCGTGCATGGGCGACATGCTGAAGTTCGCACGCGCGCAGTGGGCTCCGCCTGCGGACGAGAAGCTCGCCAAGGCGCTTGGCATCGCGCGTGAGAGGCAGCAGTCGGGTCCGGGCGGCGCGGCGATTGGTCTTGGTTGGCACATCGCAAGGGACGGCGACACGCGCTGGCACAACGGCGAGACGGGCGGCTTCCATTCCATCTTGTTCTTGCGCACGGGCGACCAGCGCGCGGTTTGCATTCTTGCCAACACCGCGACGCCTGCGATCGACGCTGTCGCCGAACGAATGGTCCAACGGCTCTGTGGCAGCAAGGTCGAGCCGCTCGAGTTCGAGAAGCCCATCGTCGTCGAGCCGCAGTCCCTGGATCGCTTCGTCGGCGTCTATGAGTTGCAAGAAGGCATCGCGGTCATGGTGACGCGGAAGGATCGATGCCTGTGGGCGCAGGTCACTGGTCAGCCCGCGTTGCGCATCCTGCCGCGCGGCCCGTCTGAGTTCTTCTATCGCGTCGTGCAGGCGACGATCCGCTTTCAGCAAGAAGGCGATGCTGTTTCCGGGCTGGAGTTGGAGCAGGGCGGACGCCGATCCACGTGGAAGAGGCTCCCCCAGCTCCGCTGACGCCTGGCGATCCTCGTCACCAAAAGACGCCGAACTTGCGCACCGATCCCCGACAACTCGAAGGCAGATTCTACGACCTCGTCGTCGTCGGTGGCGGCATTCAGGGCGCCGCAATCGCGCGCGAAGCCGCTTGCCGAGGCATCGCGACCTTGCTGGTCGAGAAGACGGACTTCGCAGTCGGCACGAGCTCGCGCAGTTCGCGGCTCGTGCACGGCGGCCTTCGCTACTTGCAGCAAGGCAACGTCGCACTGGTTAAGGAAGCGCTGCACGAGCGTGAACGCCTGCTGCGACTGTCGCCGCATCTCGTGCGGCCATTGCCGGTGGTGCTCCCGTTCTATCCCGACAGCGGCGGGTCGCGCTTCGTGTCGTGGATCGGCGTGCGCGCCTACTCGTGGCTCGCCGGCAGGAGCACGATGCCGGGTCCGCGGCGGCTGTCGGCGAGCGAGGCGGCAGCGGCGTTCCCAGGTCTCCGCACCAAGGGCTTGCTCGGCGGCGTGCAGTATTTCGATGCGGCGACCAACGACGCGAGGCTCACGCTCGCAAACGTCGTCGCCGCGCACCGCGCCGGCGCGGTCATCAGCAATCACTGTGAACTGCTCGGAGTTCGTGCCGACGGCGCGTTGCGCCTGCGCGACGGGCTCACTGGCGCCGAGATCGCAGTGCGCGCCAAAGAGATCGTCAACGCCGCGGGCCCGCGCGCCGATTCTGTGCGGCGACTGTTCGGGACGCAGGGCAAGAACCTCGTCCGCACCAGTCGGGGCACGCATCTGATCCTCGATCCGCGCCAGGGGGAGACTTCGCTCGCGGCCTTCCTGCCGGACAAGCGCATCCAGTTCGTCGTGCCGCATGCCGACGGCACTCTTTGCGGCACCACGGACGTCTACGAGGACGCGACGGCGGAAGAGCCGACCGTCAACAAGGACGATCTGCGCTACTTGCTCGATGCCTTGGCCTACCTGCTCGATCCGGCGCCGACAGTCGCCGACGTGCGCTTTGCGTATAGCGGGTGGCGTTCGCTGCCAGCGCAGAAGGGGCCTTCTGGCGCGATCCATCGCGAGGCGTTCTTGGTGCGCGAAGCGACGTCCGCTGGCGGTTTGCACACGGTGGTCGGCGGCAAGCTCACGACGCATCGCGCATTCGCGGAGCGTGCAGTCGCGCAGGTGTTCGGCATCGATGGCGTGGATTCGCGGACGCGCAAAGAACCGTTGCCCGGCGGCGAAGGTGCGCGCGAACCGATGGATCCGCTGTGGTGGCGACACGGCAGCGACGCGCCTCGTGTTCGTGGAATCGCGCAGCGTGATTCGAACCTGCTGCGTCCGATCTGCCCGCATCGTCCGTTCTTGGCAGTCGAAGCTGCGCATGCCTTGCGGCATCTCGCGGCGTGCACCTTCTCGGATCTGATGCTCCGCCGACTCGTGCACTCGCAAGGCCCGTGCATGCGGCCCGAGTGCCTTGCTGTTGCGCACGGGATCTACCTGCGCGAACGCGTCGGCGACTTCGATTCCGATTTCGTGGCGGCGACTGCCGCGTTGCGGGCAGAAGTCGAGCATCTCGCCGGCGGCGTGCTGCCGACGATGCACCCGATCGCGGCGCGTTGAACTGGCTGCCGCGGCGCGCTCAGCAACGCAGCGCCGAGCAGGTCCCGTCTTCGTGCAGCACGGTGAACACCGCACGCTTGCCCGCCGCGATCGCGCCGTAACCGGCTGCTCCGATCAGCGCTGCGGGGTTGGCGCTCGCCACTCGCGCCAGCGTGAACGGGCCCGCGTCGGAGATCATCGCGAGAAAGTTCTTCGCCGCCATCGACATGGTCAGTGCGGACCCGGCGAGAGATCCCTTCGCGTCGCGGACGACGCCGCCTTTGGCGACGACGCGCGTGTGGGCCAGCGTGTAGTCGCCGTCCGGCATCCCCATTGCCGCGGTCGCGTCCGTCACCAGCACAGCCCGGTCCTGTCCGAGCGCGGCCATCGCGATCCGCAGCATCGCTTCGTGCACGTGAACGCCGTCGACGATGAGCCCGCACGACAGGCGCGGTTCGTCGAGCGTGAGGCCGGCGATGCCAGGGTTGCGGTGGTGGATTGCTCCCATCGCGTTGAACAGATGCGTCGCCATCGTTGCGCCGGCATCGACGCATTCGGCGAAACCGCGCGTATCCGCCACGTGGCCTAGCGCGACTGCGACGTTCGCCTGGCGTAGCTGGGCAACGGCGGCCGCAGCGCCGGGCTTGCTGCTCGCAAGGGTGACGAGCCGGATTGCGCCGCGACCTGCCGCGAGCAGTTGGCGCACTTTGTTCTCGGTCGGGTCGCAGATCGACGCAGTGTCGTGCGCGCCAGCGACCTCCAGGAACGGCCCCTCGACATGGATGCCGATCGGCTCGGCTCCCGAGTCGGGTTTCGACTCGATCCACTTCGCGACCGCTTCGACCTGACGCAGCAATTCGGTCCAGGGCGTGGTGATCAGAGTCGGCAGAAAGGCAGTTGCGCCGCCTTGCCAGCTCGCGCGCGCACAGGCTGCGAGCGCAGTAGCCGTCGCTTCTGCGCAGTTGCCGCCGCCGCCGCCATTCACCTGCAAGTCGACGAAGCCTGGCAACAACGTGCCGGGCAAGAAACGAGCCTCCTTCGACGGAACGGCCGTGTCGACGGCCTCGATGCGGCCATCGCGCACGACGATGCGCGCTCGCGCGGCAACGCAGTGGGGCAGGACCGCATGTTCGGCCACGAGTTCGACGAGCGTCACGCGGCGCAGCCTAACGCTCGCGCTTCCTTGGCTCCAACACGGCCCCTCGTCGTTGCGATCCGACGCGTCGCGTCGCGGCAGCGGTGGCAGTAGCATCCTCTCCCTTCGCATGCGCCGTTCTGATCTCGCCGCATTCGTGCTTCTCTCGCTGGCAGGGCTGCTCGCCGGCCACGTTGCTTCCGCCTGTCGTCGGCCGCTTCCGCGTCCGGGCGAGCTAGGGGTCCATAGCGAGCCGTTCTTGCTGACGCGATCCACTGCCGACCCGTTCTTGGTCACCGAATCCGCGTGGCTCGAATTGCCGATGCTGCGCGAAGACTTTGACCTGCGGGCAGACGTGGAACTTGCGGAAGGGGCCGAACTCGACCTCGTGCTTCGTCGCGTCGAACCGCGCCCTTTGCACGGCGTGTCACTGCCGGCGCAGAGTCGGTTCTGCGTCTTGCGGCTGTCCACGCTCGCTGCGGGAACGCCGTGGCGGACCCCAGAGTCGGCGCTGTTTGGCGAGTCGGGAGGCGTGAAGCTCGGTGGCGGCATGCCAGCGAGCCTCGAGGTGAAGGCGCGTGGCCGCACGCTCACGGGCAGCGTCGCCTTCAAGCCTTTGCCTTTGGCGATTGCACAGGACGACCATGGCAGCCTCGTGCTGATCGCGCGCGGCGGGACCGTCGCGGTGCGCACCTTGCACATCCATTCTGTTCTGCGCCACGACTGGGCCGACGCGCGCTGGCTCGGGCTTGCGTGCGGCGTGGCGCTGGGCGCGCTGTGCTCGCTGATGCGCCGCGGCCCAGTGCGCGCGCTGTTTTCTGGCGCCGCGCTCGTTGCGGCGCCCGCGGCCTTTGTGATTGGTTCGCAGCCTGCTTGGTTGCCGCTGACACAATCCGACCGCGTCGACGAGTGGGTCGCCGCAGTGTGCGGAGTTCCGCTCGCGTTGGCATTGCTGTGCAGCGGCAAGTCGCGGGCGTGGGCGGCCTTGCTGCTCGCGCTCGGCCTGACTGCGACTGCCGCGGCGCTCGCGGAGCGAGTCAGTTCGATCCGTTCGCGCTTTCCGTTGACGCCGCTGCTCGACGCCGCGTTTGGTGAAGGCGCGCGCGAGTCGATCACCGAGACGCTGGGTCGTCGCGTTCGTGGCCCGCAGTCGATTCATGTGCCGTCTGCGCCCGAAGCTGGGCAGTCCCGGGTCTTCTTGCTCGGTGGTCAGTTGCTGTGGCGTCGGGGCGCCGCGCCGGACGAACACGTCGAGCCATTGCTGCAAGGCGAACTGCGAGGGCCCGATCCAAAGAAGCCAGCGGTCGAATCGATCTCGCTGCCGACCGAAGACGGATGGTCGGCGCAGCAATGGGCGTTGTTCGATCGGTTCTTCCGCGGCTACGCGCCTGCGATCGTCGTGTTCGGCGTGCCGCGCGACGAGAACGCGCCCGGTGCGGATGGCGCGCCGCGTTCGTCGCCCGAGTCACTGCGGGCGACGGTCGAAATGGCCAGGAAGGGCTGCGCCGAGATCGGCGCGAAGCTCGTGCTCGTCGCGGACGCAGGCTTGCCGACTCCGTTGGTCAAAGTCCTCGAGGCCGCCCGCGACGACGGCGTGCCATTGCTGGTGTTGACCGAGAACGACGCCGCGATCGGAATCGCCCGCAAGCTCGCCGACCTGTTGCGTCCGTGGTTGCCGCGTTGAGGCTGTCCTTCAGCGCACTTCGTTCTCGATCGGGAAGGGGCTGACCGCGAGCAGCCGCACGTAGACCGGGTGCTCGCTCGTGATCCACAGCGCGCCGGATCTCGCGCCCGTCAGGTCGCCGAGGCGGCCGCACGACCAGCGGATTCCGTCGTGCTCTTCGGTGCCGCTCCATTCTCCGGGCACTTCGGCATCGCAGCGGACGAGGTTGGTCTCGCCGCACATGCGCGCGTCGAACCATTGGCCCTTGCCGAGTTCGACGAAGATCTCGCCGGTTCGCGTCGATGCGCGCGCTTCGCTCGACGAGGTGGAAGGCAACGCGAGGTCGATGCGCCCGATGGTGCTGCGGACCTCAGCGCGCGAGTAACTGCCGCGCAGAATCAGACTGCCAGAAGTGGTCATGATGCGCGCCGTGCCGCCAGCGAGCGTCGCTTCGACTACGCCGCTGCCGCCATTCACGACGAGGTCGCCATCCATTCCGCGCACGACCACGGCGCCGCAGCGCGTGGTCACCACCAGGGCCGTGCCGACCGTGACGCGGAGTCGCCAGGCCGTGCGCACCGAGTCGATCGGCGCGCCAGTGGGCAAGGAAGCCCGCACCACGATCGAGGCTGGCTCAGCGCCTTGCTCGACGATCGGCATGGCGCTCCGTTCGTAGGTGGCCAAGGTCGTCGCGTCTGCTGCCTGCAGCCTCGTCTCCACTTCGCATCGCGCCTCGTCGCCACGCTCGACGGCGAGCAGGCCGTCGTGGAACTGGATCTCGATTCGCTTGGTCCCAGGCGGGATCGGAATCGAATCGGAGCGCATCGACTGCGCCGCCGCTGGCATGCGATAGGGCCCGTTGGTGCACGCCGTGGCGACCACGGTCACGAGTGCGAGCAAGCAAGAGGTCACGGACCAGTTCACCGCCATGAGGATGCCCGTTCGAGCGCGGCAGAACAAACGGGCTGTCATGCCGAAGCCTTTCCGACGTGGATCCGCAAGGCGGCGCCGGGCAGCATGCTGCGCCACCATGGACTTCGTCGCAGAAGAACTGGCAGCGCTAGTTGGGTCGGCAAACGCAGAGGCGCGCGCGCTCCTCTTGCTTGCGTCCGGCGCGGTGCGCACGGATGCGGCTCGTTGCGCTGCTGCGGCGATCCTCGCGAAATCCGGCGATGTCGCCATCGTCCGCCGCGGCCAAGAACTGGCGACATTGGCGATGGAGACGATGCTCGAGGCCAGGGTCATCGCGGCGGAGTGCTTTGATCGTCTGCGGATGCTCGCCGAACAGCCGCAGAAGTTCGGCACCCAATGCGGGCGCGACGGCTCGCCATGGCCCGTCGATCCGGCAACCACGGACAGCGAGCGCGCGAAGTGGGGCCTGCCTTCGTTGCGCGAGTTGCTGGCGCGTCGTGGAACACCCTCGTGATGGACAACTGGATCGGATGGCTGCTCGCGGCCTTGTCGGTGCTTGCGCTGCTCCTTTTCGTTTGGCACGGCCTGCAGCGCTGGTCCGAGATCATGCGGCGCTATCGGCACAACGAGGATCGTGCGCGTCGAGGCGAGCCGCAGGACGGTGCGAAGAAGCGGCGCAAGGCGAGGAAGTCCGGCACGCTGGCGTGGTTTGCGGTTGCCACGGATGACGTGCATGGCGCCGCGCGCGCGCTGCCGCTCCGGACCGCGACGTTGGCGCCGGCGGGCGATGGGCCGTTCCGCGCCGCAGAAGGACTCTTCGTGTTCAAAGGCGACGGATTCGTCTATGCGGTCGGCGAGGACGCATGGCAGCGCGGCGACTTCGAAAAGATCGAAGGCGCGTTGGAACGGCTCTCGCGCAACTACGGCGACGCAACGTGGTTTTGCGTCGACTCTCTGTCGTCGTGCTTTGGCTGGGCCACTGCGCGAGGCGGCACATTGCGGCGCGCGTGGTGCGGGAACGGCGACGAGGATCGCGTGCTATGGCAGTTCGGCGAACTCACCCTTGCCGAACGCGAACTTGGGTTCTTCGTCGACGACCCACGCGACGGGACCGACGACGAGCACAAGTGGTGGCCGGTTGCGGCGGATGTCGAAGCGCTGGCGCGGCTCTGGTCGAAGGACCCAGATGCGGCATTCGCGGCGGCTGCCGGGCTTGCTGGCCGGTGGTGAGGTGTCGGGCGGATCGCTGCTCTGCTGACTGGCTCGCGGCGACGCTGCCGTCACCGCGGGGAGCGACACAATGGAATCCCTTGCCTCAGGCGCGCCGGCTGCGGGTCCGCGGCCTTGGTTGCCGATAGAGTTTCCGTTCCATGGCCTACGACCTGCACGAGGTGGTGATTCCGGCGATCGAGCGCGCGTTCCCCGTCGTGCGCCAGGAGCTGCAAGGCCTCGACTTGCGTACCGACTTTCATCCCTGGCCGCAGTCCGATGGCTACACCGGCGTGTGGAGCGTCTTTGGCCTCTTCTTCAACTGCGATCCGTATCTGCCGATCGACCTGCCGAAGAACCAGGCTCGCTGCCCCGAGACGGTGAAGTTGCTCAAGTCGCTGCCGCGACTCGTCGACGCGGGCTTCTCGCTCGTCGGCGCGCATTCGAGGATCCTGCCGCACACCGACAACTACGGCCCCAAGTTGCAGCGCTTGCATCTCGGCGTGCAGGTGCCCAAGGGCAGCGAGATGATCGTCGCCGGCCAGAAGATCGAATGGGAAGAGGGTCGCGTCGTGATGTTCGATCGTTCGCAGTTGCACGAAGTGACCAACTCGTCGGACCTGCCCCGGGTCGTCCTGCTGTGCGACTTCGAGATCGCCGACTGAGTCAGGGCCTTGCGTTCCCTTTCGCGCCATGCGCGATGTGGGCATGATGCGGGCCACCACGATGCGTCGCGCGCCGCTGTATTGGTCGATCGTGATCCTCGCCGCGGCGATGGCGTTTGCGCACGCCTGGTCGCTGCGCTGGACCTGCGACGACGCATTCATCTCCTTCCGCTACGCGCAGAATCTCGCGGACGGGCACGGCCTCGTGTTCAACCTCGATCCTGCGGAAGCGCCGGTCGAGGGCTACACGAACTTCGCGTGGAACATGTGGCTCGCGCTGGGCGCGGCGATCGGCTTTGCCGGTGATGGACTGGAATCCTGGTCCATCTTCTGGGGTTGCCTCGCGCACGCAGCAACGGTTTGGCTGCTCGGCTACATCGGTTGGCGCAACAGTCGCGGCGCGGCGGCAGTGCCGATCGCGGCGCCGGCCTACGCGGCGAGTTACTCCGCGGCGTCCTTGGCGCCCGCCGGGCTCGAGACCGCGATGTTCGTGCTGCTCGGGCTCTTCATGTGGCTGCTCACGGTCGAACGCCGCTGCGGCCGTCAGCTGTGGATTCTCGGATTCCTCGCTGCGCTTGCCGCGATGACTCGTTCGGACGGCGCGATCTTGGTTGCGTCCGCGGGAAGCATGGTGCTCTACGACGCGCTGCGGGCGCGGAGCCTGCGAATCGTGGTCGCCTACGCGGCGCCGATCGTGCTGGTGATGGGCCCCTACCTGCTCTGGCGACACAGCTTCTATGGACTGTGGGTGCCGATCACCTACTACGCCAAGTCCGTCGATGCGCCGAACCTGATGCAGGGCCTCGACTATGTGTTGGAGTATGGCAAGTGCTATTCGATGGCGCTGGTGCCGGCGGCGATCGCCTTGCTGGTCGGGCCCTTGCGTCGCAGCAGCATGCTGGCGACGGTCGATCCGTGGGCCGGTCGTCGGGCGCGCGTCGCCCTGCTCGTGTTCGCGCTGCCATACATCGCCTACGTCGTCTGGGTGGGTGGTGACTTCATGTTCGGCCGCTTTCTGCTGCCGGTGACGCCGCTCTTGCTGCTGGCGTTGGAGTTCTTGACGCCGAATCGGGCGAGAGTGCGCCTTGCGATCGCGGCGATCGCAGTTCTCGGAATGCTGTTCCGGCGCGACCCGCCCTACATCCTCGACTACACGGGGAACGTCTCCGACAACCGCGCGATCAGCGTTCGCGAACTGACGCCGGGCCTGCCGTTGACCGAATACGCGCGTGCTGCCGGGCATGAGATGCGTCGGTTGTTCGACGGCCTGGGCGTCCGAATCGGCATCGCCGGCGCCCACGCAAACTTTGCGTTCCGTTCGAATGCGCCGGTGGCGGTCGAGTGCGCAGCGGGCCTCACCGATGCCTTCATCGCGAAGTTGCCGATCCCGGTGCGCGGCAAGCCCGGGCATGAGCGCCCGTGGCCGATGTATCCGGAGTATCTGATCGAACGAAAGCTGCACTTCATGCTCGAAGGCAGCTACGCCACTTTTGGCATTTGCGACCAATGGCGGGCGCTCGCGTTCCCGGTTCCAGGCCTCCCTGACCATTTGGCGATGCCGGTCCGCATCGTCACCTGGGACAGCAAGCTGATGGCGGAACTTCGTCGACGGCAGCCGCGGCTGCTTGGCAGCGACTTCGAAGCGGCGCTGGACGAATACATCGCAGCCATGCCCAGTCGGTCCAAGGAACAGGTGGCGAAGGACTACGCGGACTTCCGCCGCTTCTACTTCGCGCATTGCGACGATGTGGCCCGACGGGAGCCCTTCGAGGCTTACCTGCGCTGAACGCGGCGCCCGGCCCGCGGGGGCCGGGACCATTGGCCTCGTCCCTGACCTCGGGGCCATTGACCCGTCGAGAGTCCCCGCTACCCTTCTCCGCCCTAAACCCAGGCCCGCGCCAGCCGCGCATTTCCTCGCTGCGGCTGCCGCCGCCTCGCCACTAGCACTTCCAGGTATTCATCATGTCGCAGCCCGACAACACCCTCGCGTCGAAGAAGGAGTCGAAGGACGTCCAGCAGATCCGCATGCTGCGCAACTTCGGCGTGATTGCGCACATCGACGCCG
>SXPK01000273.1 GCA_005776365.1 Planctomycetia bacterium | reverse complement strand
GGCATGTCGGGGTAGAAGTAGTGCTTGCGCGCACACTGCGATTGGCGCTGCACTGCGCCCTCGAGCGCGATTGCGGCTCGCACCGCGAGTCGAATGGCCTTCGCGTTGGGGCCAGGCAGCGTGCCGGGGAGCCCGAGGTCGATGCCGTGCACTGCCGTGTTGGGCGCCGCGCCCGGCTCATAGGCCGCGGGTGAGAACATCTTGGTCCGCGTCGCGAGCTGAACGTGGACCTCGAGCCCGATGGTTGGCACTACGTCCATGGTCATCGGCCGGGCCTCCTGAGGTGCCAATCCGTAGCGAGCTGCCATGCGTGCGCGGCTGCGAGCAGCAGCCCTTCGCGGCGAGGCGGCGCGACAAACTGCATGCCGATGGGCAGGCCATCCTTGGTGAATCCGCATGGGAACGAGATCGCCGGCAGGCCCGCGAGACTCGCGGGCACCGTCAGCGCGTCGCACGAGTACATCGCGACTGGATCGTCGATGCGGCTCCCAAGGGGGAATGCAGGCGCCGGCGATGTCAGCATCGCGATCACGTCGCACTGCGCGAATGCGGCGGCGAAGTCGTCAGCGACGAGCCGACGCACCCGCGTCGCGTGGCCATACAGTTCGTCGTGGTAGCCATGTTGCAGCGCGTGCGCACCGAGCAGGATGCGCAGCTGCACTTCGGGCCCGAAGCCTTCGCTGCGCGCGGAGGTCACCGCTTCTTCGAGTGTGCGGCCGCCCGGCGAGTGGCCGTAGCGAATGCCGTCGTAGCGCGCGAGGTTGGAAGAGGCCTCGGCCGATGCGATGAGGTAGTAGGCCGCGATCGCATGTTGAGCGTGCGGCAAGTGGACCGGCGCGATGTTCGCTCGCAGGCTCCGCCAGCAGTCCAGCGCTGCGTCGAACGCTCGTTGAGCCTCTTGGTCGATGCCGCATTCGATCGCTTCGTCGCAGAGGCAGCCGATGCGAAGGCTGGCTGCTTCGTCAAGGCCGATTGCGAGCGCGCATTCGGCAGCCGGCGCGTCGAGAGTCGTTGCATCGCGCGGGTCGAGACCAGCAACATGCATCGCGAGATCGATGTCCTTGGCCGTGCGAGCGAGGAATCCCGGGCAGTCGAGGGAACTCGCATAGGCAACCAAGCCGTATCGGCTCAGCCGTCCGTAGGTGGGTTTGAGGCCCGTCACGCCGCACAGGGCCGCGGGTTGCCGCACCGAGCCGCCGGTATCGCTGCCAAGTGAGAGCGGGCACAGGCCGGAGGCCACTGCGGCCGCCGCGCCCCCGCTGCTGCCGCCCGGCACGCGCGATCGGTCCCACGGGTTCTTCGTGGGGAAGAACGCGGATCGTTCGGTCGAACTGCCCATGCCGAACTCGTCCATGTTGGTCCGGCCGATGACCACTGCGCCGAGTTCTCGCAATCGCGCGACCACGGTCGCCGTGTAGGGAGCCCGAAACTCTGCCAACATCTTGCTGCCGCATGCCGCGATCTTGCCGCTGACCAAGAAGTTGTCCTTGATCGCGATCGGCACCCCGGCGAGCGGCGGGAGCGTCTGGCCGCGGGCGCGCGCCGCGTCGATGGCTTCTGCATCGAGAAGCGCCGTGTCGCCAAAGGTCTCGACGAAGGCGCCGATCGAGTCATTGCGTGCCGCGATGTCGGCCAGACATTCAGCAACGACTTCGGTGGCACGGCATCCGCCGTCGCGCACCGTGTGGGCAATCTCGACGCACGATCGGAAGGCAGGCGCCGGCACGCTCAGCCCTCGACCACTCGCGGCACCAGGAAGCACCCGGCGGCGGCGCGCTTGCAGTTTGCCAAGGCCGCGTCCAAGGACAGCGGTGATTCGGCCTCGTCGGCGCGCAGCCGGCACGCGGCGGTGGCGGGCGCTTCCTCCTTCGATCCCGTCCCCACGCTGCGCAGCGCGGCAAAGGACAGCACGACGGCGTCGAGGCGTTGCCCGAGGACCTTTCGATTGCTGTCGTCGAGTCGCAGTCGAGCGAGGCGACATAGCTCGTCGAGCAGGGAGTCGGCTCTGACCTCGCGCATGGCCCCGTCTTATCGGCCGAGGGGGAGTGGATTGCCCAGGACATTTCCGCCAGGGCGAACCTGAGAGCTCACAAGCACTGCGATTGCTGGGTTGCCGCTTCCCGGGGCAACCGGGGAAAACGCGTGGAAAGCATGTGCACACGCTGTGGAGGCACCGTTGCATCTTCTGTTCTAGAAAGAAACTCTGTCACTTCATCCTGGCAAGGGGATGCGGCCTGCCGGTAGATTCCCGGCCTCGTTGGCTCAGGCCGACGTGTCCCCGGATGGCCCGTCGGGTCCGTGGGGCCACTCCCCTTACCGCCACTATGGACACCGCCTCCTTCGTCGTCGTCGGCCTCACCTGCAACGTCGTGGGCGTCTTCTTCCTCGCCAACTCGATCCGCTTTCGCGAGCCCATGCGGGCGTTGGAAGAGGCGATGGGCATCGTCCGCGCCGGCATCGGCAAGACGCAGGACACCGCCCTCAACTCGATGCAGGTCGTCCTCGGCTTCGTCTTCTTGACCCTGGGTTTCGTGCTCCAGGCTGCAGGTCATTGGGATGGCGAGTGGCTGACGCTGGCCGCTAGTGCTGGGATCGTCGTGGCGGCCACAGCCGTCTACTTCTGTGGTGCCTACCCATCGCGCCGGGCGTTCAAGAAGCTGCTGCGGGAGTTCTTCCAGCGGCAAGCCGGCTGGTCGTTCACCGACGACATGGAATTGACGAAGGAGATCGGCTCGATCCTCGGCGTGCCCTACTCGGGCGAGATGACTCGGGACGTCTACGTGCACCAGGTCCGTCAGGCCCTGGGAATGCCGCCGCAGCCGCAGCGCGCGCCGACCATGGCGGATCGGGCTCGTCGCATCGCGCTCCCTCGCTGAGCGGGTCGATTCGCAAAGCTAGGCGCACAAATGCAGGCGGTGCCTTGCGCCTGCCGCATGACCCCTGTCTGGCGACCTTCTGCGCCGCTGCGCAGCCTCCGCGAACTCGGTCACGGGCTGCTGGATTGTCTGCTGCCGCCGCACTGCTGCGCGTGCGGGGAGCGGCTGGTCGAGCGGATTGGAGCTGGTCGGCTCTGCCGCGCTTGTCGCTCCAATCTCGAAGTCCTGCCTCTAGGTGGTTGCCTGCGCTGCGGGGAGCCAGCAGGCGTTGAGGCAAACGGACAAGACCGTTGCGGCAACGACCACCGCGCTCTCGCGGGGCTGGCATTTGCCGTGGCGCCATTCCGCTATCGAGGCACGGGGGGCGCGCTGGTTCGCAGCCTGAAGCTGAAGGGCGACTTCGCTGCGCTGCACGCGCTATCGGTGGCGATGGTGGAGGTAGTGTCCGTGCGGCTCTTGGGCACCTTCCGCCGGCCGGTCCTGGTTTCGGTTCCCATGCATGCGGCGCGCCGACGACGACGCGGTTTCGACCAGGCAGAGCTCCTGGCAGAGGCAATCGGGCGCAGCCTTTCCCTCGAAGTGGCCAAAGGCGCGATGGTCCGATGCAGGGAGACCATTCCGCAGGGCGACGCTCGCGTGGCGTCGCGGAAGCAAAACGTGGCTGGCGCCTTCGCTGTGGCGCGTTCGTCGACACTCTGCGGCAAGTCCGTCGTGCTCGTCGACGACGTGATGACGTCGGGCGCTACGGCGCGGGAATGCGCAGCGCAACTTCGCGAGGCGGGCGCGCACACGGTGGCACTGCTTACCGGCTGCCGCGCGAGGCACGCGGCAGGTGTGGGCACTTCCTAGCAGCGCAGTGCGTGTTCGAACTGGTTGATTCGCACCACTGCGTCGAAGAGGTCATTCTCGATGAAGTGCGGTTCCGCGTCGAACTGACCGTCCTGTCCACCCTGGCCGGTCCGAACCAGAATCGTGCCGACTTCGGCGCGTTGGGCCGCCAGCAGGTCGAGCGAGGTGTGGCCGATCATCCAGCAGCGGTGGAGGTCCAGATCGAACTCCTGCTGGGCCATCTTGAAGATGCCGGGCCCGGGTTTGCGGAAGACGGATTCGCGGCGGAAGCGGCCCTTGCCCTTGGGGTGATAGGGGCAGGAGTAGATCTTGGCGATCTGGATTCCGTCAGCCCGCAAGCGGTCGATCAGGACCTCGCAGAAGCGGGTGAAGTCCTTCTCCTTGCGCTGGCCGAAGGCGATGTCCTGCCGGCTGGTGGCCAGGAATAGCTTGAACCGACTGGGGTCAATGCGCCCCAGCGCTTCAAAACTTCGCGGCAGGAAGGGCAGCGCGTTCTCTGGACCGAGGTCGGGCGAACTGACGAGCACGCCGTCGAGTTCGAAAAAGATGCCTTGCTTGTCGGGGACCTTCGCCATGTGGGGTTCTTTGCACGAACCTGATCGGCCGATGCGACCGAAGACTGGAGCAGTCTGGCGAAAATGCCGGAGCAGATCCGCCAGCCCGCTGTCCCCCCGAGGCGTTTCCGGGACCACAACATTGTCCGACCTGTGGGGCTGGCGGGCTGCGTATGGATGCTCATACTTGGCCCCCGCCACGACCAATATCTGTCCGCTTGTTATGTCCCTGAGCCATGAGACCCAACTCATGCTCAGGGTCCAGTCCGGTGACCTGGCTGCGTTCGAGCAACTCGTTGAACGTTACCAGGACATGATTTATGGACTGGCCCTGAGCATTGTCCGCTCCCCCGAGGATGCGGAGGAAGCGGCGCAGGATGCGTTCGTGAAGTTGTTCCACGCACGCGGGCATTTTGACCCCTCACGCGAAGTCGAGCCATGGCTCCTCCGTATCGCAGGCAACGCATGCCGCGATCGACTGCGCAGGCGAAAGGCCCATGCGTTGCCGATGCTGAGAGGCGAGGACGATGAGGACCTGGCGCAGCAGTTGCCCGACCCGCATGCCGAGCAGGACGCGGCGGTCTCGATGCAGCAGGCCATCCGGATCGAACTCGATCGGCTGAGTGAGCGAGCGCGTCTGCCGCTCGAACTCAAGTATCTCCGCGGTCTGACCAATCAGCAGATCGCCGATGCGTTGGGGATATCGCTCAGCAACGTCAAGGTTCAGCTCGCTCGCGCCAAGGACATCCTGGCGAGCCGGTTGGAGAAGGTGCTGGAATCATGAGCACCCATGACGAATCACGAGACTTCGCGCACCAGCCGCCAAACCGCGCTGATCTCGAGTCCTTCGAGCGGGCGCCGTTGGCATGTCGAATCGCACGCGAGCGCATGCGCGACTTTGCCGATGGCGACCTCGGCGAAGCAGACCACCGACTCGTGGAGCATCATGCGCACGAATGCCGCGGCTGCGCGTTGGCACTGGCACGCGCTGAGTTCGAGAGCATGCGGTTGCGGCGCGCCTTCGCAGACGGCTGGAGTCCAGCGGCACCGCGGCCTGGCTTTGCCAAGCGCGCGCTGGCGCGCGCGCTGGCACTCGAACCGGAGGCTGCGTTGCAGGCGGAGTCCATTCGCCGGATCAACGGCGCTGTAGCCGGTCACCCATCACCCGACGCAACGCCAAAGCACCTGGTGGCGCGCGTCATGGCCAAGACGGTGGCAGCCCAAGCCGCGTCGAGGACTGAGCCGATCGCGCCGGCGCATCGTCGGACCGTGGCAAGGGCACTGTCCGTGGTCGGGCTGCTGCTGATCGTGTTCATGTCGCCGATCTGGCACTCGATGACGGAGTTGACTCGGTCTGTCCGCCTCGCAGTGGTTCGCGCCGAATCTGCGTCGCGTCTCAACGCCGGCAACCTCTCCGGACTGCTGCCCGGCGACGGTCTTGGCGAAGGCGACATGCTGGTGCTGGGCGAAGATGGTTCGATCGACGCCGAGTTCTACGACGCGTCCGTCGTGGGGGAGCAGCCGGCTGCGCAGATCCGCATGTCTGGCGACAGTGATCTGCTGGTCGGCATGCAACTCCAACTCGACCACGGCGACTTGGAGATCCTCTCGCATCGACCGATGGGATTGCTGTTGGGAGACGGGTCGACCCTGGAACTTGGGTCCGGGCTGTATCGGATCCATGCTGAGCAGGAAGGCGCCGACGGCCACCAACTGGCGCTCCGCATCGAGGTCGAGAGAGGCGATCCGGCGCGCATTGCTCAGGCAAGCGGCGCCACGCGCTTGGTCAGTGTCGGACAGGCTGCGAGCTACGGCCGCGGGGCAATCGGCATCGCCGTCGAGAACCTGGCGCAGCTTGCGACCGCGGGCGCTGCCAGTGGAGCCAATACCCGGCAGACAGTGGGATCTGCCGAGGCACCAGAACTCGTAGGCAGGGTCACGGACGCCTACGGCTCGCCGCTCGCGCATGCGTCGGTGCGTCTCGCGTTCCCCACTTCGGCCGGTTACGTGACTCGCAGCTTCTCAACCGACCATTCGGGTCTCTATGTCCTTCCGCAGGGCAGCGGCATCCTTCCAGGCGTCGCGATGCTCGAGGTCCTTCCACCCGCTGGTCGCGGCGATCTCGAGTTCTCGTTGCTCGACGCCCATCATCTCGAAGGAGAGGACGGTCGCCTGACCCTGGACCCTGTGGTGCTCGGTGTGGGCGCGCAAGTTCGAGCGACCATCGAGACCGGAGATGGTCACGCCCGACCCTATGCGCTCGCGCTGCCGGTCTTCTACGATGAAGCACTGGGCCAAGTCTGGCCCTGGTCCGAAGGCGCTGTCTATGCCGATGTCGATGGCCGCGTCAACCTGCGTGGCCTGCCCTCGCAGTTGACCGCAGGACGATCGGTTGGGGTCGTCGTCTTCCACCCCGATGACGAGACGGTCTTCTTGCCGCTCTCCGAGTCACGCGGCGGCGCTGCGCTCGAGGTGCGGCTGCAGACGCGTTCGCAAACTTCGATCGCAGTCAGCGGCCTGCCGCCGTCAAGGGTCAGCTCGATCTTGGAAGAAGTCGTTGGACTACCTCCAGGCCTCGCCGTCCGGCGTCATCTGGTCCATGCCGACATCAACGGCCAGATTGCCAGCATGCGTTGCGGACGCGGCCGACTGTGGCTGGAGGCCGGCCCCGCTTCAGCGACGCTGTATCCGATTTCTCGCGGCGCCGAAGTCGCGGAAGTGGGCGGCGAGCATGTGGAGCGTCGGCTGGTGCTGCAGCCGATGCAGCAGGCCCCCGGCGTTGCCGGCAGCGGCCTCGAGATCGCAGTCCAGGATAGGTATCGCGATGCAGTTGTCGGGTTGTCTGGAGGCGAAGAGCTCTTCGTCCAATCGCCAAGCGGTCAACTTGCCGACCGTGCACAAGCGTTCGCATTGCGTGCCCGGGTCGGCGGCGGCTTCGATGCGCGCTTCCTCGGCTTGTCCCACCTTGGCGCGAGTTTGCGCGTTCACCTCCAGCCGGGAGAATCCGAGTTGCTAGCGCTCGGGCAGGATGGATCGATCGTGCGACAGAACGTGCTTGCGCTTCGCGGCGGTTCGAGCCACGGCTGGCTGTCACCGCTGGCGATGGAGTATGCAGGCCGCGCGGAACTCGCGACGGTGCTGGCGCCTGCCGCAGAAGTCCTTTCGACCACGTGGAGTCCACTGGCCGTCGGAGCGGTGGGGGCCCGCCCGGAGATCTACCGTGTCCTTCGACGCGAAGCCGGCTTTGCTGCCGAGTCGTTGCCCGCCGGCGACTATCAAGTGCGCGATGGCCAGAATCGCACCTTCCGCGTGCGCATTCTCCCCGGGCAGACCTCAATCATTCGCTGACTTTCGCTGGTGGGGTTCCGTGGCCGCTTAGGAACGCGATGACGTCTCCATAGGCCGCGCTGCTTTCGAGCAGCAACGAATGGCCGGCGTCGGCAATGGTCCGGCACTGGGCCAAAGGAATCAGCTTGCTCGTTGTCTCGACGTCGGCGGGATCGGTCAGAGTGTCCTCAGCGCCCGCCAAGCAGAGCGTGCGAACGGTGCAGTGCTCGGCGTCGTCCACTCCATCGTATTGTTGCAATGCATGCGCTTGCGCGCGCATGAAGGCGCGGCCCGCATCGTCGGGCTTCATGCCCCGAAGGATGTCGTTGACGACCTGTTCGTGCGTGGCCAGAAAGGTGGCGCCGAACAAGAATGGCGCCATCAACTCGCCAAAGCACGCGGCAGGAGCCTCACAGCTGAGCAACTCGAACATTCGATGGATGCGCCGGGATCGAGCGGTCGCAATCGCCGAGCTGCAGAGCATGACCAGTGCAGAGACCACGTCGGGAGCCATGCGCGCTGCTCGCAGCGCGACCTTGCCGCCTAGCGAGGTGCCGACGAGCGCACATGGTGGTTGCAGCAAGCGCGCGACGGTGAGCACGTCCTGCGCTGCGTCGTCGAACGAATAGCGACCGCCTGGCAGCGGATCGGATGGCGCGATCCCTACTGGATCCAAGGTTGCGCACGAGAAGCCGAGTTTGGCGAAGCGCCGCGGCAAGGTTCCAAACAGCTTGCTGCCGGCTCCGAGTCCTGGCACGAGCACCACGCCCGGACCCTCGCCCACACGCGAATAGTGGATGTTGCGGCCCGCGCGTGTGACGGTCGGCATCAGCGCTTGGCCTTGAGGTAGGCGCGCTCGACCGCTGGCAGCATCGTCAGCACGACGTCGGCCACGGCCTGCATGCTCGCAGCCGAACAGTTCTCGATCGTGTCGGTTGGTTCGTGCCAGTGAGGGTTGCCCTTCAGGTCGATCAGGTCGATCGCTGGGATGCCGGCCTCGAGGAAGGGCACGTGATCGTCGCTCGCGGACTCTGCGGCTTTGAAGAAGGATGATTTCCTGCCGGTGGCGACCGCTGCAGCGAATGCGATCTGGCGCAGACCGGTGTCGCTGTAGAGCTCCTCTTGGATGTGCAAGTCCGTGCGCGCCACCATGTCGAGCAGCACGAGCGCGCGGAGCGGGGACTCCTGTTTCTCTGGTGGAGTCTCGCGGTGGCGTTGTACGTAACGCTTGCTGCCGAACATCGCGCGCGAACCGTCGTTCCAGCGCCAGTCGAGGCTCTCTTCACCGTCGAGAAACAACAACTCGATCGTGGCCTCTCGCGGATTCGTCGCGAGCAAGGGCGCGAGCGCGAGCAGCAGTGCGACCGCGCTGCCGCCATCGTTGGCGCCGACGAAATGGAAGTTGTTCTTGGGGTCAGCGTGCCCTTGCGTGCACTTCGTGTCGTGGTGGCAGGCTAGAACGATGCGTTCCTTGCTGCGGCCCGGGACCACTGCGCGGACGTTGGAGAATGTCAGCAGCTCCCGGCGGTCCGTCCACGTGTCGCGCTCGGGTTGCAGACCGGCGGCCACCAACTCGTTTTCGATGTAGTCGAGTTGGCGAGACCAGCCTGGTGTCGGTGTCGCAGCGGTGTGGCGCGGGCCGAACCCGACGATCGTGGAGAGCTTCTCGAAGGCACGCTCGCCGAGGTCCACTGGGGCACGGACCGGTTCCAATGGGTCGACCTCTTCCTGGTCGATCTGGGGTTGGACGCGAGGCTCGTAGGCCTGTCGTTGTTGCCGGGAGCCTTGCTGGAAAGAAGGTCCGGTGCGTTGGTGCGCGAGGCCAGCGCCAAAACAGGCGGCGAGCGCGAGGATCAGAAGAGTTGCTGCGGTTCGACTCATGCTGGGGAGGCGGTCTTGATCACTTCCGTCGTTGGACGAACTGCTCGAGTTCGGGCAGCGCCGCAAATACGAGATTGCCGGCAAAGGCCAGCGCGGCGGGGGACATCGCCGAGAGGTTGTCGTCCGCCGTGTGCCACCACTGTGCATAGCCTTCGTTGGCTGGCAGCTTCATTCCTGGGTTCGACTCGAGGAACCGCTTCTCGCCGATGCGATGGTGGAAGTCGATCAGCAGGACCGACGGCACACCGAAGTCGCGGAAGACCTCGTGGTCGTCCGTGGTGGAGGACTTGTACTTGTAGACGCGATCGGCGCCGCCCATCTGGGTTGCGGCACGCTCGAAGACCCGCTGCAGTTCTTCGTTCGACTTGCCGTCGCGGTCGATCTTGATGTTCTGGTCGCCGATCAGGTCGATCAGCACGAACGCCTTCACGCGTGGCAACAGCTTTTCGTTCGCAAGCCAGCGGCAAAAGGCCTTGCTGCCGATCAGGGCGCGCTCGTGGTTCCACTGGAAGTCGAGCGACTCCTCGGCGTCGATCCAATACAGCCACACGTTGCATTCGAGGGCGGGCTGGCGGGCCTTGATGCAGCGCGCGAGTTCTAGCAGCACGCAGGGCGCACCGCCGCCGTCGATGGCGCCGACGAAGGGGAAGTTGTAGGCCGGTTCGGCGTGCCCCGCTGTCAGCTTGGTGTCGTAGTGGGCCCCGATCATCAGGATCGGGCCATTCTGCGGGTCCTTGCCGTCGATTCGGCAGAACAGGTTGCGGATCGGCTTGTTCGAAGGCGGGTCGATCGCCTCATGGCGTTCGGCCTTCAAGCCGAGACCTTCGATCTGCGCGCAGAAGTAGTCGGCAGTCTTGGCGAGGTTGTCCGAGCCGAACGGACGCGGCCCGATGGACTCCACGAGATGGCGGACGTGGGCCAGCGCGGCGCTGCCGTCGACTGGGCCAGTAGATGTGACTCCGCTGCCGCACGAACCCAGCATCAACAAGACGGTTGCAGCGCATGTCGGCCATGGCCGGAGGAGACGGGAACCGTTGGTCATCGAAGCAAGGTATCGGTTCCCTGCTGCAAAGTCCGCCTCGGACCGTCACGGGAACTGCTCATGGGATGCCACCGATGCGTCGATAGGATGGGCAGGTCGGAACAGCGGCGGGGTCCATTCTTGGAGCGCCGCGCATTGCAGGCAGCACGAGCACTCATGAGCGAACTCGATCTCGGCGGGCTGATTCGCGGATCCCTGGACCAGAAGCGGTTCCAGAACGAACACTGGCAGGGCACCTTCCAGCAGTATCTGGACCTGCTCGAGCAGAACCCGCTGATCGCGCGCACGTCGCATCAGCGGCTCTACGACATGATCCTGTCCTACGGTCAAGACGAGGTCGAGATCGACAAGGAGAAGGTCCCGAGCTACCGGTTCTTCAAGGATCCGATCGAAGATGGCCGCGACGGCGTGTTCGGTCTCGAACGCTCGCTTCGCGATCTCGTCGCGATGTTCAAGGCGGCCGCGCACGGGTTCGGCCCTGAGCGTCGCGTGCTGTTGCTGCACGGTCCGGTCGGCTCCAGCAAGTCGACGATCGTTCGCCTGCTGAAGAAGGGCCTCGAGGCTTACTCGCGGACGCCGGAAGGTGCGCTCTACACCTTCTCGTGGAAAGTCGATGGCGAAGAGGTCGCCTCGCCGATGAACGAAGAACCGTTGTTGCTGCTGCCCAAGGACGCGCGCAACAAAGTCCTCGCGCATCTGCAGAAAAAGGCCCGCACGAGCTATCGGTTCCGACAGGACTTCGATCTGTCGCCGGTGTCGCGCTACTACGTGGAGACGCTGCAGAAGCGCTACGAAGGCGACTTCGAGAAGGTGCTGTCCCACGTCGTCGTGAAGCGACTCGTGATCTCGGAGAAGGACCGCGTCGGCATCGGCACGTTCCAGCCGAAGGACGAGAAGAATCAGGACAGCACCGAGTTGACGGGGGACGTCAACTACCGCCGCATCGCCGAGCTTGGCACCGACAGTGACCCGCGCGCATTCAACTTCGACGGCGAGTTCTGTGTGGCGAACCGCGGCATCATCGAGTTCATCGAGGTGCTGAAGCTCGATGTCGCGTTCCTCTACGACCTCCTGACTGCGAGCCAGGAGCACAAGATCAAGCCGAAGAAGTTCGCGCAGACGGACATCGACGAAGTCATCATCGGGCACACGAACGAGCCTGAGTACAACCGGCTGCAGAGCAACGAGCTGATGGAGGCCTTCCGGGACCGCACCATCAAGATCGACGTGCCCTACAACCTTCGGCTGCAGAACGAGGTCAAGATCTACGAGAAGGACTTCTGCAGGAAGCACGTGCCCGGCAAGCAGATCGCCCCGCATACCTTGGAGATTGCGGCGATGTGGGCGTTGCTGACTCGGCTCGAGGAGCCGAAGAAGGCACACCTCACGTTGCTGCAGAAGCTCAAGCTCTACAACGGCAAGATGCTGCCCGGCTACACGCGCGACAACATTCGCGAACTGCGCGATGAGGCCCCGCGTGAGGGCATGGGCGGCATTTCGCCCCGCTACATCCAAGACAAGATCAGCAACGTCCTGGTGCGCGACATCAGCTGCATCAATCCCTTCATGGTGCTGAACGAACTGGAGGACGGCCTCGACCATCACAGCTTGATCTCGGATCCGGAAACCAAGAAGCGCTACAAGGATCTGCTGCTCGTCGTGCGCAACGAGTACGAGGAGATCATCAAGAACGAGGTCCAGCGCGCGATCTCGGCCGACGAGGAGGCGATTGCTCGCCTTTGCGGCAACTACATCGACAACGTCAAGGCCTACACGCAGAACGAAAAGGTCAAGAACCCCTATACGGGCAAGGACGAGGAGCCGGACGAGCGGCTCATGCGCAGCATCGAGGAGAAGATCAGCATCCCCGATTCGCGCAAGGACGACTTCCGGCGCGAGATCATGAACTACATCGGAGCGCTCGCTGTCGAGGGCCGCACGTTCCACTACAAGACCAACGAGCGCCTTCACCGCGCGCTCGAACTCAAGCTGTTCGAGGACCAGAAGGACTCGATCAAGTTGACGAGTCTCGTCTCCACCGTCGTCGACAAGGACACGCAGGAGAAGATCGAGATCGTCAAGGGTCGCCTCATGCGCGACTTCGGTTACGACGAGATCAGCGCCTCCGACGTGCTGAACTACGTTGCCTCAATCTTCGCTCGCGGCGACGCCAAGGGAGAGTGATCGTGGCTGTCCGCCGGATCGACCAGGACCACACCAGGTTCCGCCAGATCGTGCGCAGCAAGATCAAGCAGAACCTGCGCAAGTTCGTTTCGTCGGGCGAATTGATCGGCAAGCAGGGCGACAAGGTCGTCTCGATCCCGATGCCGCAGATCCAACTGCCGAGGTTTCGTTACGGCGAGAACCAGAACGGTGGCGTGGGGCAGGGTGAAGGCGAGCCGGGTCAACCTGCTCCGGGCCAGGACGGCGATGGCCAAGGCCAGGCTGGCGAAGAACCAGGCAAGCACGCGCTCGAAGTCGAGGTGCCCTTGGAGGATCTCGCCAAGATCCTCGGTGAGGAGTTGGAACTTCCGTCGATCGAGCCGCGCGGCAACAAGCAGATCCGCACGGACGCGGGCCGATACACCGGTATCCGCCGGAGCGGGCCGCAGTCGCTGCGCCACTGGAAGCGCACATTTCGCGAAGCGCTGAAGCGTCAGATTGCGAGTGGGACCTACGACCCTGCGAATCCCCGCGTGGTTCCGATTCGCGAGGACATGCGGTTTCGCAGTCTGCAGACGCGCCAGTCACCGCAGGCGTCCGCCGCCGTCATCTACATGATGGACGTGTCCGGCTCGATGGGCCGCGAGCAGAAGGAAGTCGTCCGCATCGAGGCCTTCTGGATCGATGCCTGGTTGCGGCACCAATACAAGAACCTCGAAGTGAGCTACATCGTCCACGATGCCGCGGCCCACGTCGTTGACCAGCACACGTTCTTTCACTTGCGCGAGAGCGGCGGCACGAAGATCAGCTCGGCTTATGAGTTGTGCTTGCAGTTGATGCGCGACAAGTACCCAGCGTCGGAGTGGAACGTCTATCCCTTCCACTTCAGTGATGGCGACAACTGGAGTTCGCGCGATACGGAGCATTGCGTGCAGTTGCTGCGCGACAGCGTCCTGCCTGCGTGCAATCAGTTCTGTTATGGACAGGTCAAGAGCGCCTACGGCTCGGGTCAGTTCAAGAAGGATCTCGACGAAGCGTTCCGTGGCGATGAGAAGGTCGTGACCAGCGACATCCAGGATCGCGATGGCATCCTGCCGTCGATCAAGTCCTTCCTCGGCAAGGGTCGGTGAAAACGTGGCGAACCTCACTCCCGAACTGGCCTTGCTGCGCGATGAGACTCGCGACCTCGCCAAGCGCTACGGGCTCGACTTCTACGAGGTGATCTTCGAGCTGGTCGATCACGACGAGCTCAACATGGTTGCGAGCTACGGCGGGTTCCCGACGCGCTATCCGCACTGGCGCTTTGGCATGGAGTACGAGCAGCTCAGCAAGAGCTACGCGTGGGGGCTGTCGAAGATCTACGAGCTCGTCGTCAACAACGACCCCTGCTACGCCTACCTGATGCGCAGCAATGCCATCACCGAGCAGAAACTGGTGATGGCGCACGTGTACGGCCACTGCGACTTCTTCAAGAACAACGCCTGGTTCGGCCAGACGTCGCGAAAGATGATGGACGTGCTCGCCAACCATGGCGCTCGCGTGCGTCGCTACATGGACCGCCACGGCGTCGAGCAGGTCGAGGACTTCCTCGACGTCGTCACATCGCTCGACAACCTGATCGATCCGTATTCGCCGTTCGTCGTCCGCGATGAGGGCAAGCCCCGTGATCCGGACGCGTCGCGGGAAGTGCGCAAGATCGCGGCCAAGGACTACATGGACCGCTTCATCAACCCGCCCGAGTTCCTCGAGCGGCAGAAGCGGCAGTTGCAGCAAGACGAGCAGCAGAGCCGACGCTTCCCGGCACGCCCGGCGCGCGACGTCCTCAAGTTCTTGCTCGACCACGCGCCGGTGGAATTGTGGCAGCAGGACATCCTCGCCATGGTGCGCGAAGAGGCCTACTACTTCGCGCCGCAGGGCATGACCAAGATCATGAACGAGGGCTGGGCCGTCTATTGGCACAGCAAGCTGATGACGCAGCACCTCGTCGAGGCCAGCGAAGTCGTGCACTACTGCGATACTCACAGCGGCACGCTGGCGACCCGGCCTGGGCAGATCAATCCCTACAAGCTCGGCGTCGAGCTGTTCCGCGACATCGAGCATCGATGGGACACCGGGAAGTTCGGCGATCGCTACCAGGCGTGCGACGACCCTGAGATTCGGCGCAGGTGGAATGAACCGACGCGACTCGGTCGCAAGCGCATCTTTGATGTTCGGCGCATCTACAACGACGTGACCTTCGTCGACGAGTTCGTCACGCCGGAGTTCGCCGAGGACCAGAAGATGTTCGTCTACGGGCGCAACCCCCAGACCGGGCAACTCGAAGTCGTCGACCGCGACTACACGAAGGTGAAGTCACAGTTGCTCGACGCATTGACCAACTTTGGCAATCCCATCATCCGCGTGGTAGACGGCAATCATCACAACCGCGGAGAGCTTTACCTCGTGCACGATTGGAACGGGGCCGACCTGCAGTTCGATCAGGCCCAACTGACGCTTGCCGGGCTGCAGAAACTGTGGGGGCGTCCCGTGCACCTCGAGACACGAGAAGGCGGGAAGGGTCGGCTGTTGTCCTTCGACGGCAAGGAAGCAACCACGAAGGAGATCACCGCGACGACCGGCGCCGCGGCGCTCGCGTTTGGCAAGGGCAAGGCGCCGGACGCCTGAGTCGAACGAGCGCGAGACCACCGCAGGTCGGAGCGTGCGCTCATGGTCGCAGTCCGATTCAATGCGTCACGTGTCGACGCTCGAGCGATTCTGGCTTGCCTACTGCGCCTGTGCGATCACGGCTGCGGTCATTGCTTGGCCGGACACCGGTTCCCACTGCGCCATGTTCCGGCCTGGATGGTTCGTGGCCCTGCATCTGGGCTTTGCCGCGCTGCAGGTATTGCCGCCATGGTTGCAGTGGAGGGGCTCGCCGCACGCTGCGCGGGTGTTGCGTGCGGCAGTGGCGCTGGTCGGCGTGCCCGCGGTGTTCTCCGCGATGTGCATGGCGTTGCCGCACGCCCATCCCGAAGCCTTTGAGATCACCTGGATGCAGTTCGACCACGCGTTGTTCGGGGTCGATCCCACTGCCGCGATGCGATTGTCGCAGGGTGAAGTGGCGCTCGCCGCATTGCAGGTGATCTACGCTGGCTTCTACGCGCTCCCGATCTGCGCCTGTGTGCTCGTGCTCCTTCAGCGCGGGGGCCCTGCATTTGACCAGGCAGTCGCGGTGATCACGGGTGGCTTCCTGCTCAGCTACCTTTTGTATCTGTGGTTCCCGACGCTTGGGCCAAAGGACGTCGCGCCGCTGCCGGTCCCACCCGGAGGTGTGATCTTCGCGGGTCTGCACACCATGTTGCACGAAGCAGAAGCGAACCATTGGGACTGCTTCCCATCGGGCCACACGATGATGAGCCTCGTCGGCGCCGCAGTTGCCTCGCAGCACAGATGCAAAGGCGCGCGATGGCTCTGGGTTTTTGCATTGGCGATTGTCGTGAGCACGCTGGTCCTCCGATACCACTGGGTCGCCGACGTGTTGGTCGGCGCCGCGCTCGCGGCGCTCTGGCTGCCGGCGTCGCGTCTCTTGCTGGAGTCGGACGCTTCGCGCTAGATCGGAGGGAGGCTCAGGCGATCTGGTAGCGCTGGCCGTCAGGCGTTTGCACGAGCGGATCGTGAGCGAGCAATTGCTCCAAGCACGGCGCGAACTCGGCGAGTTCTGGTCTTTGCGCGAGCAACTCTTCGACCGTGAGCGGCAGTGCTGCCTCGCGCAAGGCTGTGCGTGCCCGCCGCATCAACCAACCGATGAGCCCGAGGCTGCGGCGCGAGACATAGCCGCCAGGAAGGACTTCGAAGGGGCCGTGCCGACGCAGCAACTCACCGAGCAGCGTCGGATGCAGCCACGATCCACCCAGGTCGCATCGATTCACTTCTTCGAGCACGGACGCCAGCGTCGCATAACCGTTGCGCTGTGCCAGGAGCGAGTCCACGAGGCTGGACAGGCGCGCGAGCCGCTCTTGGTTGAACGGGTAGTTGGTCAACAGATCGATGCGATCCGGAGCGGGGAACACGAACAGACGATTGTTGCGCAGCAAGCGTTCGACGAGTCGTCGGCGATCCGGAGTCTGGTTTTCGAGGAAGCGCGACATCGGGACCTCGCCCGCAGCACGGCGAAAGTCGGTCAACAGTTGCTCAAGAACGCGCGAGCGACCGAGTGAAGCGGCGCAGGCTTCTCCGCGTCCCAGCCAGCGAACGCGTGCGTCGCGGCGAAGCAGACCCTGAAGGAGCCAGTGTTCCCGTTCGTCGCCATCATGGAGTTCGCGAAGCACTTGCTTCTCGCTCTTCGAACTGACTGCGGCGCAGATGCGATCGACAACTGGAGCCAGCTGTTCCAACTCGTCACGATGCCACCGCGCCAGGCTCCACATGCTCTCGCCGAGCTGCACGAACTCGTGGCTCCGGACGATCCTCGCCTTCAAGGCATGCTCGCTTGCGGCCTGGAATCTCTCTCGATACTCGAACACTAGGTCGAGGAATCGAGTCGGTTGGCCGCGGTCGACCAGGATCTGCTCGAGGCGTCGGGCGATTTCGGGTTCGGCTTGCCGAACGATTTCTCCTCGGCTCTCGTCGATGCGGATGCACAGGCGCGGCAGTTCCGCCACGAGCCGCGTGACGACGCCGCGCGGTGGCTCAGCCAGAGTCGACGAGAGCTGGTGGGCGAGGTCTTGCAGCGTGATCGGCAGGCGCCGACGCGCGGTCACCACGCGCATGCGCTGGCGCAGCCGTTGCCAGGTCCTCGCCGCGACGCCAGAGACGAAGCTGCCGTCGACTTGCGCTTCCTCGGGAAAGCAGAAGGCCAGCAATCGCAGCGGCAGCATCGCATCGCCGCTGCCCTTGCTGATGGCGTGCAGCCATGAGCCAGCTGCAAGGCGATCCGCCGGAACGGCCCCTTCGAACGCGTCGAGTTCGCGCAGATACTCGCTACGCAGACGCAAGAGCAGTGACGGGGCTCGCAGGGTCAGCCGGTTGCGGGCGGCGATATCGCGCTTGTCGATGCCGGTTGCGTCGCTGCAGTCTTTGGGGATGACGTGGGTGCGGCCTGACGCATCGACGATGCCGATGCGGGCGCAGAACCAGTCGCGAGTGTCTTCGTCGAGTGCTGCGAGCATGCGAGCCCGCAGCCTGGGCCAATCGGCCTCGGCATCCGACGCGTCGCCGTCGACCGGCGCGAGCGCAGGCATCAGCAGTCGATCGAGCGCTTCGCGAACGATGGCCGCAGCATTGACCCCAAGGAGGCCGCCCTGCTCGAACATGGTGGCCGGCAGCGCAAACGCGTGTCCCACCGTCGAGCATCCGAGGTCGGAGAAGCGCAGTAACAGGTCCTGCGGAATCCCGACGGCGCAAAGTGGCATGTTGCGCAGCGTGGATGGCAGCAGTGCGACCGATGCCGGCGACTGGCGGCGTGTGCGCACGATGGCTTCCAGAAGCTCCATCCAACCGTTGCGTCGCAGGCACGGGATGCGCTGCGCATGCTGCTTGTCGCAGGCGAGAAAATCGGCAACGGTGCGCAGGCCGTTCTCGGCGAGTTGACGTGCGTGCTCCGGCGTGGTGAGCAGCGGAGCCAAGGGTCTCGCGTCATCGGAGTTCGCGTCCGCGTCCCCGCTTCGCATCGCTAGGTAGGAAGCGATGCGGCTCTCGATCTCGTGCCACGAACGCTCGGTGCAACCAGGCGTGGCGAGGAATGCAGCCTTGTCGATGAGCAGGAACTCGCGGACGGTGACGACGGAAGCCTGCGCTGCCGCGCGTCGCGCGCGCGCGCTCAACTGTAGCAGTCGCAGCGGCCGGTCGAGTTCCGGCCTTGGCTCCGTCGTGGTCTTCATCGCATTGGTGAGGCGGTTGCGTTCGCGCCTGCGTCCCGTTGCTTGCGGCGCTGGATTGCCGCAGCCAAGACCGACTTGTGGACCTGTTGCGCGAGGGACTTCGGCTCGACGCCATGATCCAGCAGTGCCGAGGCGACATGGGCGGCTGCGCGTGGAGTCCTTGCCTCACGCAACAATCGCTGCAAGACATCGAGTTGCGCGACGTCCGGCTGCTGTTCGAGGAGTTCTGCGGCTCGAATGCAGGACTGCTCGTCGACGATGGACTCGGCGCGCAAGGCGGCCGCCAACTCTGCGGATGGGAGGCAAGCAAGGGTTCGGCGCAGTCCCGCGGCGCCGGCGGCCGTGGGCGCACGCAGGTAGCGCGGCATCAGGGCCAACGCGGCGCCAGCATCTTCAGCGCGCGCCAGCGTGGTCGCGAGGGCTGGCAGCGCCGTAGTCGGCGCGGCGAGACATCGATCGAGCGCCTGTGCAAGGGCTTGCTTGACGTTGGGATCGCGGATCGCATGCGGGTGCGACGCGAGAGCCAGGGCTGCATCCTGGGACACGCGGCCTTCGGAGCTATCGAGGCTTTGCGCGAGCAGTCGAGCCTCGCTCGCTGCGTCGCCGGCGATCGCGAGCATGGCCCGAACGTGTGCACGGATCGCTGGTGTGGCGATGACGATGCCGCGGTCGCCTGCGAGCGGATGCAGCGCCCCGCCAAGAGCGGTCAAGAACATCACGAACTGCTTGCCCGGCTCGGCATCCAGCAACGCGGCCCCGCAGCATCGGCCCGCGGGTTCCAGCACAGCGAATGTGGCGCGAACTGCGCCCTTCAGCGTTTCGTCGACCTGAAACTCGACTCGCCGCCAGGCGGGCGATGGATCCGTAGAAGCTGTCGCCGTGGCGACGCAGACCGCGTCCGCGGCGTGCGACAGCGAGAACAAAGTCGAGGCCTGCTGTTGCGCACGAACCTCTGTGCCAGCGACTGATGTTGCAACGAGAAGGCAGATGCGGAGCGAGTTCTTCATCGCACGAAGATCCTGTGCCGCAGATAGGCGGCATCGGTGTCGCGGAAGGCGTATTCGAGGCTGACCATCGCTTCGTAGCCGACGGCGGCCGCCATCACTTCTGCAGCGCTGGCGTTGGCGTTGTGCAGCGACGAGTCGCCGAACAGGCCCGAGGGAGCGGGGCCAGGGGCGACCAGGCCAACCGAGTGACCGGTCTCGTGCGCGAGCACCGTGCCGATCGCCTTCCCCCAGTCTTCGACGGCGCGCAAGACTGCATTGCGGCGCGCGAGTTGTGCGCTCGTCGCGTTCGCGAGATCGAAGCTGCTTTGGAACACTTGCGCATCGACAGGATTGCTGCCGACCGGTGTTCCACCCATGTCCGGGCACAGCGACAAGAATCGTTGTGCGAACATCGTGACGAACGACGGATAGAGCTGTTGGTGCAGGTCGGCCTGGTAGAGGAACATCTCGGCTGGGAAGACGCCGAGGCCAGGAGAGGTGCCGATGTTGCGATCGTTGATGTTGGCGTTGCGGAGGTCGTAGTAGGCTCGGCCGAGCACTCCAGACGTTGCAGAACCGTAAGCACGCCCGCGGCTTCCCTGCGGATCGAAGCCGCCCAAGGCCATCTGCATATGCGGCAACCCGGCGGGGGCGGCATGCGTGAAGCGCACGCCCACCGAGTCGGAGTCGATCGGAGCGCCGTCTGGACCGCGGCCAAAGAGCTGATTGGCATGCGCCAAGATCGCGTCGCGGGCCAAGTCTCTCACGTAGGCGTTGGTGCCCAAGGGATCGCCTCCGGTTGCGAGCCCCAGACGCAGCATGTCATCCTCGAAGTCGCCGCGGCCGTTGTCGTCGCGATCCAAATCGGTGCGGGCCCAGATGACCTGAGTGCGTTCGAATGGAACGAGTCCGCCCGCAGGCTCGACGACGGTGAAGGTAAGTGGCGCCGAGACGCCGACGTTGCCACTGAGGTCCGCGACGCGGACGCTCATCGTCCACGTTCCTGGCGTCAGCGCGAGATTCTGCGGAAGGCTTGCATGGAAGGTGCGGTAGCCGATCGACGCCGTGGCCCACAGTGCATCGTCCGCTGGCGCGATCCCGTCGCCGACGAAGTCGACGCGCACCGAACCGACGTCAGGCGTTTGCGTGCCGTCTACCGCGTCCATCTGGACCGTGAATCCGTGCGTCGGCAACACGAGGCCTGTGCGGCGCGACGAGTCGATCCCGTTCACCGTCGCATTGACCACCGGCGCTGCGAAGTCGTGGGCGGTGCCGATGCGAAACCGCGAATTGAGATCCTGCGGCAGCCAGTTGCCGGACGCGGCGCGCACGCCGGTTTGGCCACCGCGGACGAAGGTCCGGTAGTAGGAGTTCGGCTGCAATGCGACGAGGGGCTGGATGGTGACGACGCGATTGCCGCTGACCAACGCGACCTGAGCCGGGATGCTCTGGCCCGCATCGGTGCGCAACTCGACCGTCGCCATGCCGATGGAAGCCGGTTCCATTGCGGAAGCGAACACGATGCTCGCTCGCATCGCAGGCGGCACGCCGGTCGCGCCGTCGGAGGGCTGCAGGGTCGCGGTTGGAAGCACTGGGTCCGCCGAGGTCGTGAACGTCGACGAGGCATTCGTCGCGAGGAAGTTCCCGGACGGGTCGCGGAGTCCGGTCGGTCCGCCTTGCAGTTCAATCGTGTAGGCAGAATCCGCCTCGAGGTCGAACACCGGCTCCAACTGCAGGGTCGAAGCGTTTGGCATCGACAGCGTGCAAGGAACCTCGTTGCCCAGGACCATGAGTCGCACGGTTGCATCGCTCACGGACAACGCATCGATCGCCTCGGTGAACACGACGGTAGGCGCGACGTTTGGGCTCACCCGCGTCGCTGCACTCTGAGGTTCGACGCTCGCGATCGTCGGCGGGCTCGCATCGGAGCCCACCGAAAAGGAAGTCAGGAGGGTCTGGCCAAGGGTGTTCCCGCTGACGTCGGTGACCGCGCCCGCGGACACCAGAAATGCCAGCGTGTAGCGCCGACCGCTCGAGAGTGGCGCGGACGGGCACAGCCGCAGCGTTCGCTGGTCGAGGCTGCTCTCGGCGTGGAAGGCCACCAGCCCGCCGAACTCATCTTGGAACAGCACCGAGGTCGCCTCGATCGAGGCTGGGTCCATCGCTTCGTCGAAATGGACCGTTGGCTCGATCGCAGGCGACATGCCCGACGCATTGGACGCCGGCCAGATCGAGAGCGCTCGCGGTGCGGTTGCGTCCGCTGCGGTGCGGAACGCGACGCTCCAGTCGCTGACGAAGTGATTGCCGGCACGATCCGCGGCGGTGGTGCTGAGCGTGAGCGTGAACCCGCGATCGCCTGGCAGGTCGGCCCGCGGCGTCGCGCTTAGCGTCGCGCCGTTCAACACCAACGACAGCCCATGGCTTGCGCCAAACTGGTCGATCAGTCGGACCGAGTCTTCGTCGATGCTCGCCGGATCGAGCGCTTCGGTTGCCGTCACGAGAATCGGTGAGGTGCGACTGCGTCCGATCTCGCTCGGCGTGATGTTGCACGCGGCCACCGTTGGCGGCGTCGCGTCCATCGTTCGGAATGCGACCGTTGCCGGGAGATCGAGAATGCGGGCATCGCCGTCGCAGGTGAGGGCCGAGACCGTCAACACATAGTCGGTTTCTGGCTGCAGCGGCGCGGCAGGCGAGAACAGGCCCGAGGCGCCGTCCTCGGAGAGCCTCCACGTGCCAGCGATCGGTTCGCTGTCGCCGGCGAGGCAAAGCGTCGTGTCATCTCGGCGCAGGGACTCCAGCAGCACGCGGCTGCCGAAGCGAACGCGCAGAGTCTCGTTGGTGGCGACCTGGACTGCGCCATTCGTCGGAGTCGAATCGACCCATGCCAACGCGCCGTAGCTCGCCGCTCCCGCGCCGAGGTTGGCATCTGCGGTTCCGCCGCCGCCGCAAGCCGAAAGGGCGATCGCCGCTGCGATCGCACGGTGCCGAATCGAGAACATCTCCAGTTGCGCCTCTCCCAGGTGGTGTCCCGGAATCGACTCCATTCCGCGTTCTGATGAAGTCTCGAAACGGGCATGCCGGAGGCGTCCCTGGCATCGGCGAATGCCGCGCGCAGGGCTCTCGCTGCGGATTGCGCGCCGATGGCGTGTTGCGATGCCAAGCGGTAAACAGGCGGCGTGAACCACCCGATCCGCATTGCGCCATCCTTGCTAGCCGCGGACT
>SXPK01000024.1 GCA_005776365.1 Planctomycetia bacterium | reverse complement strand
CCGTCCTTGCCGAAGGCCGCGCGCAGGCCGCGCAGCGCTTCGATCGTGGTCTCGGGCTTGATGTGGTCGTCGGTCGCGACCGTCACTTCCTTCTTGCCCGCCATGACAGTCATCGGCGCGATCTCGGCTGCGAACTTCCCGGCCTTGACCGCCGCGGCGCCGAGCAGGTGGCTGCGCAACGCGTATGCGTCCTGTTCCTCGCGCGAGATCGCGCACTTCTTGGCGACGTTCTCGGCCGTCTGCGCCATGAAGAACTTGCAGAACGGATCGTAGAGCGCCTGGAACAGCAGGTCCTCGATCTGCGGCGACTGGCCGAAGCGGAAGCCTTCGCGACCGCCACGAATCACGTGCGGCACCTGGCTCATGTTCTCCATGCCGCCCGCAAGGCACACCCGCGCCTCGCCGGTGAGGATCGCGTGCGCCGCACTGATCACCGACTGGATGCCCGAGCCACACAAGCGGTTGACGGTCAGCGCCGGCCTTTCGATCGGAACGCCAGCCTTCAACGCCACGTGACGCGCGCCGTAGATCGCGTCGCTGCTGCTCTGCGTCGCATTGCCGACGAAGGTCTCGTCGACCATCTCGGGCTTGCAGCCGGTGCGCTCGAGCGCCGCCTTGGCGGCGTGCGCCGCGAGGTCGATGGCCGAGACGTCCTTGAACTTGCCGAAGCCGGGAGTGCCCGAGTATTCGGCCATGGCGGTGCGGGCGCCGCCGACGATCACTAGGTCGGATTGCATCCGCAGAGCATCGAAGATCGTTGCGGACGGCGCAAGTTCGCGTCCCCCGTAGGCAATGGCGGGGTGCCGCTCCGCTGCCGACGGTTGGTCAGCCGGCCATCGGCCGCTGCCGCAGGCGTTCCTGGATTGCTTGCGCGATGGCGCGCCGGGTCGCTTCGAGGTCGAGCCAACGCAGCGCCAGGGCACGCTCGTGCTCCTCCAAATCGGTCCAGAGCGCCTTCAATGATTCCGGGGCGGACACGCCGCGCGCCGCGCGCTCCTCACGCCAATCGCGCAGTTCTTGCTGCACTTCGGCCAGCACCAGGCAAACCGAGGCAAGTTCGCGCACGCATGCCGCGCGCTGGTCCATCAGGCTGGCAAGACTCGTATCGGCAGGTCGTTCACGGGTCATTCCACACCTCCTGGGCGCAAGAAAGCGCCTTGCCAGCAAGTAGGCGCCGCAACCGCGCCGGTAACGCAACGCCGCCAGCAGGGGCCGGCATTCGCAGCGGATCGAGCCTTCTGCGATACTTGGCCCATGCGGAAGATCCTCGAACTGCTGCTCACGGCTGCCCTGATGCTGTGCTCGGGTTGCGCCAATCTGAACCTCTTGACCGAGTCCTACGAGAACAGGCTCGGACTCGATGCCTACGCCGAGGCCGTCAAAGAATATCCCCAGATCACGAGCGGGGCCGAGTTCGACTTGGTCCAGCGGGTCGGCCGCAACATCGCAGCGGCTTCGGGCAAGGACTACGAATGGGAGTTCCGGCTTCTGGCGGCACCCGACGTGGTCAACGCGTTCTGTCTGCCAGGCGGCAAAGTGGCGATCTACACCGGCATCCTGAAGGTCACGCAAGATGAAGGCGGGCTCGCCGCGGTCATGGGCCATGAGGTTGCGCACGCCACGATGCGACACGGCGGCAAGAGGATGTCGAATCAGATCCTCCTCACCGTGACGCTCGCCGCGGCTGCCGCTGGCCTCTCCATGTCGAAGATGTCCGACGACGAGAAAACCGGACTGATGGCCGCATTCGGACTTGGCGCACAGGTCGGCATCACGCTGCCCTATAGCCGCGGCCACGAGACGGAGGCGGATGTCGAAGGCGTGCGCTACGCGATCCGCGCTGGCTACGATCCATACGCCGCAGTGCGACTCTGGGAACGCATGGCGGCCAACGACCGGGGCGGCCTATCCTGGTTCTCGACGCACCCAGATCCCTTGGACCGCGCCAGCAAACTCGAGGCAGAAATCCCGCGCATCCTGCAAGAAGAGGGCAAGCCAGCACAACCGCCTTCCGGCCAGCCAAACGCGCCCAACAAGGCGATCCGCCGCTGAAGCCAGCGGGCCGTGCAAAGGAACTGCCGTTGCCGCCGACGAACCGACAGAGGGCAAAGGCTTGAGCGCTGCTGTGCCGATCTACGGCAAAAGGCCCGACCGGCTTTGCACTGCGCATGAAATCTCATCAACACGGCTTCACTTTGATCGAACTCTTGATCGTCGTCACGATCATCGCCGTGATCGCAGGCATCGCGGTCCCCAACCTGCTGAGCGCACGCTCGAACGCCAACGACAAGGCGGTGATCGCCGCCTTGCGTGCCTTGGTGACGGCGCAACAAATGTCGCGCACCAACGCGACGATCGACGTCAATCGCAATGGCCAGGGCGAGGCCGGCACCCTTTCGGAACTGGCGGGCTTCGACGTCCTGCGCGGCAGCACCTCGACGCTGCGTCCAGCCGTGCTCTCGGCCACGCTCGGCGATCTCGACGCCAACGGCTACGCGCAAGTGCACGGCTTCTACTTCGCGCTCTACCTGCCCGACAACACGGGCCGCGGCATCATCGGTTCGCAAGCCAACCTGGCGAACGTCGACAGCACGCTCGCCGAATCGTGCTGGACCTGTGTCGCTTGGCCGCGCGACATCAATGCGCAGGGACCTGGCGTCTACTTCACCAACCAGACCGGGGACATCCTGGTCGCCAAGCACGCGCAATACAGCGGCACCAACAACCCGCCGTCCGCGGGTTGCGCGCTGCTCGGTGTGCCAGTCGACCAGATCCAATCCACCATGACCGCGGCCGGCGCGTCAGACGGCATCGGCGCTGACGGCAACATCTGGTTCGTCGCGCCCTAAAGCCCGCTGGCTCACTCGTAGCGAACGGAAGCTGCAGGATCCTGCGCCGCGGCTCGGCGCGCTGGAATCCAAGCCGCGAGCGCACCGACCAAAAGGCCGATCGCTGGCGCGGCAAGCATCCAGTGCAGAGGCAGCACTACCGGCATCTGCAAGGACGCGATCTTGTTGAGGCCGGCGATCAAGAGGTTGGCCATCGGCGCGCACAGCGCCACGGCCAGGGCCGAACCTAGCCCGCCGACGATGAGGCCTTCGAGCAGCAGGCTCTTCTGCAAACAAGCAGCGGATACGCCGAGCGCTCGCAACACGCCCAGCTCTCTGCCGCGCGACAAGGCCGCGATCGTCATGCCGTTCAAGAGGCCCGTGCCCGCGAGCACGAGGATCATCGCCAGCAGCAGTTCGAACAGTCGGAAATCGCGGTCCACGTCGTGCAGGTGGTAGCCGAGGATCTCGATGCCCGACTTGAAGCGCACGAGCCGCGGCTCGAGGTCGCGCATGCGCGCCGACACGACATTCACGTCGGCGCCCGGATCGAGGAACAGCGTCGCGTAGCGAACGACCTCGCCGGACATGCAGAAGTCCTGCTGCATCCAGTGCGGGGACGCGACCGCCCACGCCTGCTCGCTCGGCACGTAGCCCGATGCGTCGCTGACGTGCAGCACCTCGTAGCTGACCGGCGTCTGGTTGCGGTCGCGCAACGCCACGAGCGAGCCTTCGCGCCATCCCATCTTGAGCGCGAGGCGCCGCGACGCGATCAGCGTGCGGACCTTGCGGTCCTCGAAGCGACGCACCTTGTCCTGCAGACCCTCGAGCGCGCCGCCGCGTCGCGCGACCGAACGCACGTCGAGCCCGCGCAGCAGGAACGCGCCGTGCACTTCGCCGAGGATCGGCTCGATGTCCAGCACGCCAGGCACGTCGCGCCACGCGGCGCACGCTTCCGCGGTGCGAGGCGTCGCCTCGACGAACGCGCGCTGCGACAACGCGGCGGAACCGAACCGGCGCACGTCGTCCTGCAGCGACGCCGTGATGCTCTGCAGGCCGAGGACCGCGAGCAGCACGGCCGCGAGCCCGACGGTCGACGCCGCGATGCGGCCCGCCTGCCGCTGCACGCTCTTGCTGCACAGCCACGCAGGCAGCGGCGCGAACGCGAAGAACGGCGCCAGCAACGCGCGACCGAAGATCGCGACGACCGCGGGCGCGACGAGCAGCAACCCGCCGACCATCGCGAGCATCGCGCCCATCTCGAGCAGCACCCACAGCGTCTCCTTGCCTTCCTCGGCGACGAGCGGCGTCATCGCGAGGTAGGCGGCAGGCAGCAGCAGCACGAGCAACGTGAACAGGTAGAGGTTGACGCCCTTCAGCAGGTCCGAGCCGTCGTTCCCGCCTTCGCCGCCTTGCTGGCGAAGGATCCACAGCGCCGGCAGGTTGCGCGCGCGCCACAGCGGGAACGCCGCGCCCGCGAGCGTGAACAACACGCCGAGCAACGCCGTGCCGAGCATCGGCGCGAGCGGCAGTTCGAACACGAGCCACTCCTTGGCGCCGCCGAGCGAGCTGATGCGGAAGGCCCGCAGCGCGGCGCTGAGGCCGATGCCGAGCGCGACTCCGAGCGCCGAGCCGACGACGCCGAGCAGCAGCGCGTCGAGCAGGAAGATGCGCCCCACCGCGCCGCGCGAAGCGCCGAGGCAGCGCAAAAGCCCGAGCATGCGCACGCGCGCGACGAGCGAGTTCGATAGCGTCTGGAAGACCACGAACATGCCGAGCAGCAATGCGAGGCAGCCGAGGATCTTGAGCCCGTTGCGGAACGCGCGCTCGTCGGCGCCTTCGCCGAGTTGCGCCTGCCGTTCGTCGAGCACGACGTAGCCCGAGCCCGCGAGTTCGCGCTCGAGCCGGTCGAGGTCCGCGCCGTAGACGCGTCGCAGCTGGAAGATCTCGGGGCTCGCCGACGCGAACCGACGCGCGAGCGCATGCGGCGCGACGACGGTCTGCGCGAAGTTGCGGCGACCGAGGCCGTGCGTCGCGAGCACGCCCTTCACCACGACCTCGCGCCGCAGCAGTTCGCGCTCAGGCTCCGGCAACGCTACGAGCTGCCCGTCCTTGCACTCGTAGTGCACGCCGCGGGCCGTCTCCTCCAGCACGATCGTGCTGCCCGCGGCGACGCCGAGCAGCCGCGCAGCTTCGGAGCCGAGCAGCACGCCCGCGGAGTCCCCTTCCTCGAGGTCGACGCCGCTCACGACCTCGTAGTGTCCGAACGAACGCGCGCGCTTCGGCTCGAGGCCGAACAGCTGCACGTCGACGGACTTGTCGCCGGCGCGCAGCGCGGCCTTCGCCTCGCAGAACACCGTCGCCTCCGCGACGGACGCGCGGCCTCGCAGGTCGGCCAGGGCCTCGTCCGAGGAGCGCTTCTCGACGGGGATCACCTCGAGGTCGACGGGGCCGCGATCCTGCGACTGCAGCAGGAAGCGCGTCTGGATCGTGTTGTGGTCCATCACGAAGATGGCAACCACGATCGCGACTCCGAGCGCGATGCCGACGAGCGTCAGCAGCGTGCGGAGACGGCTAGATGCCCAGTGCTTGCAGACGACGAAAAACGTCAGCGACATCGAATGGGCCCCCGGTGAGCGCCGTCTCGGCGCGCATCGCGCCGTCGTGGAGGAAGAGCACGCGATCGGCCGCAGCCGCGTCGCGAGGGTTGTGCGTCACGAGCAGGATCGCCGTGCCGAGCTGCTTGCGGACCTTCGAGAGCAACGCGATGACCTCCTCGCCGTGCTTGCTCGAAAGGTTGCCCGTCGGCTCGTCGCACAGCAGCAACGGCGGCTCCGCGGCGAGCGCGCGCGCGATGCTGTCGCGCTGCATCTCGCCGCCCGACAGCGCGACGGGCTTGCGATCGCCGAGCGCGCCAATCGACAGCAAGTCCATCGTCGCGCGCACACGGTCGCTGTGCTTCTTCGGGTTCTTGCCCAGGATGCGCAGCGGCAGCGTGATGTTCTCGAAGACCGTGAGGTCGGGCAGCAGGTGGAAGAACTGGAAGATGAAGCCGATCTTGCTGCGCCGCAGCAACGCGAGCCGTTCCTCGTCCGCGCCGCCCATGCGCTCCCCTTGCAGGAAGACGTCGCCCGAGGTCGGCGGCTCCAGCCCGGCGAGCAAGTGCAGCAACGTGGACTTGCCCGATCCCGACGGCCCCATGATCGAGACGAACTCGCCCGCGTCGACGCGCAGCGACACGTCGCGCACGATCGGCACCTGCTGCTTGTCGACGGAGCGGAACCGATAGACGTTGCGCGCCTCGAGCACGGCGGTCGACGTCGCCGCCTGCAGAGGCCCGCTCTCCGGAAGGCTGCTCATGGCGCAGGATCATGCCGCGCGCCGCGAGGACGCGCGGCGCGCATTCGGCAGAAACCTGCGGATGCGACGCGATGCGACCCCTCGAACTGACCGCGTCGGCCTACCGACGGAGCCATCTCGGCGATGCCCACCTCGCCGATCGCCCCCCGTGTCGCTACTCTTCATCCATGAAGAAGAAGCGAGCCCAGCCGCGGAAGGCGACACCATGCCGAGCGGATCTCATGGACGACGAAGACTGGCCACCGCTCTTGATCTTCAACCACGACCCGAAGCTCACCCCTGAGGAGAAGCGAAGGCGGGAGTTCGATTTTCTTATGTGGTTCGCCGATCAGTGGATGACTGCGCAGAAGGCCGACTCGAGCAAGCCACTCGAGCAACAGGACACAGAAGGATCGCCCAATCCTCCAACGTAAAGGCGACGACGTTGCGCCTGCGCTGCTCTCGCTGGCTAACGACCCCACCTTTCCGCGCCGAGCGGCAACTCATTCAGTTCGACCCTGGCCTCGCGCCAGGACGGCCAGTGCTTGCTCAGCAGATCGAAGTAGCGCTCGCTGTGCTTGGGCTCCAGCAAGTGGAGCATCTCGTGCACGACGACATACTCCAGCAGGTCCTTGGGCTTCTTCACCAACTCGGTGTTGATCCGGATGCTGCGAGCTCGAGGG
>SXPK01000272.1 GCA_005776365.1 Planctomycetia bacterium | reverse complement strand
GCCTCGACGACATCATCGTCTTCAACCAGCTCGGCAGGGACGACATGCAGCGCATCGTCGAAAACGAGCTGAAGAAGGTGGGCCAGCGCATGAAGCAGAAGGGCCACGTGCTCGAGGTCGACCAGACGGCGATCGACTGGCTGATCCAGAAGTCCTTCCACGAGGACTTCGGCGCGCGCCCACTCAAGCGTGGCATCGAGAAGCACCTCGAGGACCCGCTCAGCGAGCAGGTCCTGCGCGGCGCGCTCGAGACGCCATACATCATCAAGGCGCACGTCGAGGACGGCCAACTGCAGTTCGCGATGACGCCGCGTGAAGTGCCGCCCGCTGAGCAGAAGAAAGACACGGCCAAGACGTGATCCCGCGCGGCGGGGCGCCCGCCGGCAGATGCGCAAGGCGGCGGCTTTCGTGTAACGACGAGGCCGCCGCATGCATGTACGCGGCATGGATCCCTACCTCCTCCTTGCCGCAGCGGAAGGCTGCGAACCCGGCCTCGTGCCCGCCCTGCTCGACCCGGCCTCGGATCCAACCGAGCTATTGCGACTAGGAGCCATTGCGGACGAGAGCGAGGACGAGTCCGCGCCACGCCTGCCGCCGCGCGTCTTGCGTCGCCTGCGTTCGCCCGATCTGCCGCACGTCGCGGCCGCGTGGCTCGAACGCGCGCAGCAGCATGGCCTCCAGGTGCTGACGCCTGCAGACGATGGCTATCCGCCGTCGCTGCGTGACGTCGCGTTGCGCCCCAATGCGTTATTCCTCCGCGGCGACATCAACGCGCTCGCCGCAACGCCGGCGCTCGCGGTCGTCGGCAGCCGCACGCCGACTCCCTATGGCCAGGACGCGGCCCACCAGTTCGCGCACGCATTGGCAAGCGCTGGAGCAACGCTGTGGAGCGGGCTCGCCCGCGGCATCGACGCCATCGCGCATCGCGCCTGCCTCCGTGCCGGAAGCAAGACCATCGCGGTCTTGGCCGGCGGCCTCGACCAGATCTACCCGCCGGAGCACGAGGCGCTCGCCGCCGAGATCGTCGAGAATGGCGGTTGCCTCGTCGCTGAGTTGCCGCCAGGCAGACGCGCGCAACGCGGCCACTTTCCGCGGCGCAACCGGATCCTCGCCGCCGCCGACGCCGTGCTCGTAATCGAGGCCGGCCGCACTTCGGGCGCGCTCCAGACCGCCCGCTTTTCCGCCGAGCAGGGTCGCCCGGTGTTCGCAGTGCCGGGCCCGTGGACGAGTGAGCGGAGTCGCGGCTGCCACGATCTCTTGCGCGAAGGCGCCCAGGTTGCGAACGACCCCGCCGATCTGCTGCGCGACCTCGGCGTCACGGCCGCCATCGAGCCCAAGACCGCGCACGCCCTGCAAGCAACCGCGGATGAAGTCGCGCTGCTGCGCACCTTGGCGCTCGGCCCGCGCCCCGCCGATCTGGCGCAGCGCGAGTCAGGGCTCGAGCGCCCGCGCTTCCTGCAGGCGCGATATCGCCTCGAGCAGCATGGGGCGCTGCGCCTGCTGCCGGGCGACTTGCTCCTTGCCACCAGCGTTGGACTTGCTGCGGCCAGGCATCGAGGCGGCACCGTGGGTGCGAGTTGATCGCCACGACGGCACGAATCGAAGCACGGAGCTTTGCCGCGAAGAAATCCAGCGCGGCAGTGAGTGCTTCATCCCCGCAGCGAAGGCCAGCGCGCGACGCGAACCGCCGCGGCCACTTCCTTACCTCAGCTCACACCGCAGGCTTCTGCGTCAGCCGATGAACAACAACTCGATCGCAGTCATCGCGACGACGATAGCCGCCGAGTAGAGCAGCCAACGGATGCTGCGGCGGACTGCGTCGCGGATCGTTTGCCGTGCCGTGACGTGTTGCTGGCCGCAGACGACGACCGCGATGCAGAACAACACCGGGACGTAGATCGCGAGGCGGAGGAGCAGGCTCATGCTGCGCCTCCGTTCGGCGCCTGCGCAACCGGGAAGCTCGTGCGCTCGGCCGCGGTGAACGCATCGATCATCACGACGAGGTTCATCAGGCCCGCAACCGTGCAGAGGTTGGTGCCCAGTTCCAAGTTGTCCGGACTCGACGTCATTTCGATCGGCGCCGTCACGAGCGCAGCGAATAGCGCGCCGCCGCCGAACAAGGCCTCGCCGATCCACCACACCGAAGCGATCTGTCGATCGACCGCGTGACCCTCCGAGACCAGCATGCCGAACGCAAACACGACGAGCACCGCGGCGGCCATCAACAATCCCTTCTCGCGTTGGCCTGCGAGCCAGTGCCCAGCGCCAGGAAGCAGCCACGAGATGCCGGCGGCGAGCGCCGGGTTGCACGCCGGCGCCGGCGTCACGCCGTCCTTGGCGTCGCGCAGCCAACGCATGCTCCAGATGGCATCGGCGCCCCAGAAGGCCGCGAGCATCCCCGACGCAGCAGTCAGAAAGCCGCCGAGGTCCTCCATCGGCCGCGGCAAGAACCACGCGCGCATCGATTCAAAGTCCGACTCGAAGGTCAGCATGCCGCCGATCGCGAGCGCCGGCAGGTTGAGGATCTCCGGCAAGGTCAACGGGATGCCGATGCGCGCTGGGATCCAGGCGCCACCCGGCTCCGAACTCGTCAACGAGTAGGCGAACAACCGGTCCTGCACGAACGCCCAGCCCGCGAAGAACAACGCGGTGCACGAAGCGAACGCAAAGCTCGCGCGAGCCCTCTGTCCCAAGACCCACTGACCCAGCCCCGGCACGAAAGTCATGAAGAACGCGGGCAGGCCGAGGCCATGGCTTGCCTGCTGCGTGGCCTTGTCGTCCGAAATGCCTGCCGTCGTCATCGGGGCAGAAGGCTAAGGCCCGCGCCGCGCAGATGAAGGGGCACAAAGCGGCGGCGGCGGAATTTTCGCGCTGACCTACCGCGCTGCGCCGGCGCCTGCGACCGGCCGTTCGAACAACTGTTCGCGCGTCAATGCAACAGCGCGCATCGAGTCTGGCGCGGCGACCAGTTTGCCGTCGTCGCCAACCGTGGCGAGGCGCAGTTCGAACACCCACGGCTCGTTGCGGAACACGAGGCTGTGCAGCGTTCCGAAACTCCTGCTGCCGCGTTGCACGAGGCGCAGCGCCTGCCAGCCCTCCGCGACCGAGACCTTGTGATCCCCGCCCGACAGGCAACCGTGCAGAGACGTCGTCACCTGCTCGTGTCGCTGTTGGCTGTCGGCCGATGCCTTCTCGCCATCCTTCCGACCCTGGAAGTGGTTCGTCACGACGCAGAGGTCGCCGCGCAGTGCGCGAACGGGCTTTCTGCTGTCGGTCTCGAACAACCCAGACGGCGACTCGGAGGCCGCCGCCTTTGGCATCACGATGCGCGTCAAGAACCCGGCCGGCGGACTCGTGTATTCCAACTTCTGCACCGCGGCAGCGAATGTGGCCTTGGCGTCGTCGCCGCGCGCTTCCTCGAGGATCGCACGCGAGGCGATCGCGGTCGGCCACGACTCAGGTTGCGGCGTCATCGTGACCTTGCCGGAGCCGACGTGCAGAAATGCTGCGACGCCGTCCTGATTGATTCCCGTCACCGCGCCGACGTAGCCGGGCCAGGTGACGCTCGCGACCGCTTTGCCGCCTTCACCGTGCTGCACGAGCACGATCGTCGCGTCGATCAGGTGCCTGCCGGTATACGGCCAGTCGAAGTTGCGGCCCGTCAGCACGCCTCCACCTTCGACACAGTCGCCATGCACGGTGAAACCGCTGCAGCCCATCAGACCAAACACATCGAGCGCGTTGGCGACCTTCACATCTTCGAAATCGAAGTCGCGCTGCAGCGAAGGCATCGAACGATCCGCGCCGCTCTGCACGAGGCCGGCGTAGAGGCCCTCGAGTTCCTGCGCGACTGGCTCCGGATACGCGATCATTCGCGCCAACGCCGACCGCGCGAAGCGCAGCAGGTTTGGCTGCTTGGAAAAGCGCGCCGCGAACTCGTCCTTCATCGCCAAAGCGACGTCGTTGCCGAGCAGGAGCCCATGGGCAAATCCACGCTGGCTCGGCGTCCCCCACGTGTGCAGCACGCGGATTCCATTGTGCTCGACGACCGCGCCGCAGGTTGCCTCCGCTTGCTTCGTGGCCGGATCCTGCGCCGAGGCCAACACCGCCGTCAGTACGAAGGGGACCAGCGTTGCGGCAAGCGAGCGACGTTGCAGCGACGGCGACGACAGGCTCCAAGTCATGCGCGGAGTCTCGCACGGCAGGCGGCCGAGGTCACGGCGCTGGCACTTTGCCGGGCCGCGCCGCGATCAGCCGACGTCGATGCGGCGCTTGCGGTGCTCGATCTGGTGCTGGAAGCAGCGCTGCAAGATCTCTTGCCGCGTGGCTTCGTCGAGCGCCTCGAACCGAAGCCGGCTCTCGTGCGCGAACTCCGCAGAATCATGCGGGTCGTTCGCAATGCGCACGCAGTCGATCACGTGCGCCGAGACTTGCAGCGCTGGGCGTGAGCTATTGAGTGCGATGCGCAGACGCACCGGAGCCTTCTCCGGGAGCGGCTCCTTGCTGCGCAATCGCGCACCGCCACCGCCGAGGTCGACGGTCTCGGCACGAACGACCGCCAGCGCATCGCCGCGCTGGTATTGCGCCACGACCGCGCACCGAATCGGTGCGCGCAGCGTGTCACGCGCCTGCACGACGCGATAGCCAGCAGCATCCTGCGGACGCGCGAACCATTGCCCTTTGGCGAAGGGTTCGCACCCGACGACGTGCGTGTCGAACACGAGAACGCGGGCGCCGTCTTCGACTTCGACACGGACCGCAGAACCCAACGGCAGCGCGGTGCCCTGTTGTGGGTCGCCGCCCGCGAGCAAGAGCCGCGACCCATCGGCCGGCAGCGCGAGCACGTGGCTGGAGAACGGCATCGCCTGCGCCGGCACGACGCGGGCCGGGGAAAAGAGCAGGAGCCGAGGGATCGTGGTCAGGGTCGACATCTGCTGGCCGACGCTGCGAGGTCGGGTGGAATGGGGTCATCGGCATGGAAACCCGCCATGCTTTACTCCGGCCAGCCTGACTCCCAAGATCCTCGCCCCCTTGCCATGGCCGATGCCCCTGCGACCTTGAAAGTCCTGACCGAACGCCGCGGCGCGGTCCTCCTCGTCACCCTGAATGCTCCCGAGCGGCGCAATGCCATCGACCAGGAGATGGTCTTTGGCCTGCATCGGATGCTCGACGAAGTCGCGACTGACCCGACCCTCGCCGCCGTCGTGATCCGCGGCGCCGGCGACCGCGCATTCGCTGCCGGCGCGGACATCGCGGAGTTGCGGCAACGCACCGCCAGCGACGCGCAAAAGGCGATCAACAGCGGTGTGTTCTTGCGCATCGAAGAGTGCCCGGTCCCGGTGATCGCAGCGATCGTGGGCTTTGCGCTCGGCGGCGGCTGTGAACTCGCGATCGCCTGTGACCTGCGCGTGCTCGGCCAGTCGGCCAAGATGGGCCAACCCGAGGTCAAGCTCGGCATCATCCCGGCCGCCGGCGGCACCTATCGCTTGCCGCGCCTGATCGGGCTCGGCCGCGCGCGAGAACTCGTCTACACCGGTCGCATCGTCGACGCCGAGGAGTGCCTTCGCATCGGGCTGGCCAACCACGTCGTGCCCGATGGCGAGGTCTTGGCGCGCGCGCTCGCGCTCGCCGACGAGATCGCACAGAACGGCCCACTCGCGGTGCGCGCCGCCAAGAAGGCGATGAACGCGTTGGCGCGGCCCGAGCAACAGGGCGCCGTCCTGTTGGAGAGTTCGCTCCAAGCCACGCTATTCGACAGCGACGACAAGAAGGCGCGCATGGATGCGTTCCTCCAGAAGCAGAAGAAGGGCTGATCCACACCATGATTGACCTCCGTTTTTGCAACGTCGTCGTCCTCGGCGCGGGAACCATGGGCGCAGGCATCGCGCAAGTCGCCGCGCAAGCCGGGTCGCGCGTGCTGCTCCAAGACCTCAAGCAGGAGTTCGTCGACAAGGGGTTGCAGCGCATTGCCGACTCGCTCGCAGTCGGCGTGCAAAAGCAGAAGCTCACGCAGGAGCAAGCGGACGCAACGCAAGCGCGCATCATCGGGACCACCGATCGCGCCGCCGCCGCCAAGCAGGCCGACCTCGTCATCGAGGCCGTGCCTGAGATCCTCGACCTCAAGAACACGATCTTTCGCGAGCTGGCGGCCAACTGCAGCGCCTCCTGCGTGCTTGCATCCAACACTTCGTCGCTGTCCTTGCAGAGGGTCTTCGCTGGCGTGCACGCACCCGAACGCTGCATCGGCATGCACTGGTTCAACCCGCCGCCAATCATGAAGCTGCTCGAGATCGTCCGCACGAGCACGACCTCGCAGCAAACGATCGACGCGCTGATGGCTTATGCCGCGCAATGCGGCAAAGAACCGATCCTCGTCAAGGACAGCCCCGGATTCGCGAGTTCGCGGCTTGGCGTGTGCTTGGGCCTCGAAGCGATTCGCATGGTCGAAGCCTCGGTCGCGAGCGCCGAGGACATCGACAAGGCCATGACGCTCGGCTACGGCCACCCAATGGGCCCGCTCCGACTCACCGACCTAGTCGGCCTCGACGTGCGCCTTGCGATCGCGGACTACCTGCGCAAAGAACTCGACCACCCTGGGTTCGAAGCGCCTGCGCTCATGCGGCAGATGGTGAAGGACGGCAAGCTCGGCAAGAAGACGGGCCAGGGCTTCTACCGCTGGTGATCCGTGCGTGAGCGCGACGTCGGCGCGATCGCTCAACGCACAGGCGCGGCGACGAATACGCGCATCGTGACGGCGACCGGCGCGCCGGCAACGGCGCGGCACTCGCCCTCGTAGTCGACGTCGTCGCAACGAGCAGCGATGCGGTAGTGCCCGTCCGCAAGTCCGGCAACCTTGAGCGTTCCGTCCGGCTGCACCCGCGGCGCAAACCGCAACCATTCCGCAAACGCGCCAGCGGTCTCCTTCGTGATGACGATCGCAGTCGTCTTGTCCCCCAACGGCGCCGGGAAGCGCAGCACCATCGTCGCGCGCGCGAACTCTGGATGCGGGATCGGCTGCGACACCGGGCCGTCGCTGATGCGCACGCGGATCTGCGGTGCGGCAACGAGAGCTTGCGCGCGCGAAGTCGCGGATCCTGATGGCCGAGTCGACCCCGAGGTTGACCCGCCGACCCCAGCGCACGCCCAGAGCGCGATGGCGACCGAAAACGCCAGGCACGTCGAGCGAACAGGCCGCGGCAGCATGGCAAGGTCCATCGGCATGGGAAGGTTGGTGACCTGAGTCGCACTGCGCAGTTGCCCATGAGAGGCCTTCGCCTCTTAGATGCGACCATGCAAGGCCCGGACCTCGTTCCACTTCCTGCTCGCCACGACCCTGGCTGCGAGCCAGCAGCAGCGGCGCGCTCGTTCTGCGAGGTGATGCAGAAGCGGCGGTCGATCCGGGACTTCTCCGATCGCCCGGTGTCGAAGGAGACCATCGAGTGGATCGTGCGGACTGCGCACGCAGCCCCGAGCGGTGCCAACAAGCAACCATGGCGCTTTGTGTGCGTGCAAGATCCGGCGATCAAGCGGCAGATCCGCATCGGCGCCGAGAAGGAGGAGCGCGAGTTCTACGAACGGCGCGCGAATGACACCTGGCTCGCCGACCTCGCACCGCTTGGCACCGACTCGAACAAGCCCTTCCTCGAGACCGCGCCCTGGCTCATCGTTGTGTTCCAGCTCACCAAAGGCGACGACGGCGGACAGGTCTACTACTTGAAGGAGAGTGTCGGCATCGCCTGCGGCATGCTGCTCGCCGCCGCGCATCTCGCGGGACTCGCGACGCTCACGCACACGCCGAGTCCGATGGCCTTTCTCAATGACATCCTCGGCCGCCCCAAGCACGAGCGACCCTACCTGCTGATCCCCATTGGCCATCCCGCGCCGGGCTGCATGGTGCCGAGGGCTGCGATGCAACGACGGCCGCTGGACCAGGTGATGGTCGTCGTCTGACGGGCGCGACAGGGTGTGCCTGCTGCCCGTGCGTCCGCTACAACCCCGTCATGCTCTCCCGCCGCGACCTTCTCGCCGCCGCTCCCATCGCGGCAATCCCACATCAAATCGCCGTCCAGGACCCCAAGGCTCTACCGCAACGTCCCGCGGCGACTCCGAAGACGAAGTTCGCCGCCAATGTCGAAATGTGGTGGGGCGGCCTGCCCTTCTTGCAACGCATCGAGAAGGCGCACGAACTCGGTTTCCCAGCGATCGAGTTCTGGCCGTGGCGCAACAAGGACGTCGACGCGATCGCGAAGCTCACCAAGGAACTCGGCATGCAGGTCGCGCAGTTCACGGCGTGGGGCTTCTCGCCGGGCCTCAACGAAGCGAAGAACCATGCGAAGTTCGTCACCGAGATCGAGGCCTCGTGCAAGGCGGCCAAGACGCTGCGTTGCTCGATGATGACCGTCGTCGGCGGCAACGACGTGAAGGGCATGACGCAAGCGGAGATGCACGACCAGATCATCGCGGGCCTCAAGCTCGCCGCGCCGATTGCGGAGCGCGACGGGATCATGCTGATCCTCGAACCCATGAACATCCGCGTCGACCACAAGGGCCATTGCCTCTACGGCAGCGAAGCCGCGGTGCGCATCTGCCGCGCGGTCGGGTCGCCCATGGTCAAGATCAACTGGGATCTCTACCACTGCCACATCAGTGAAGGCGACCTTTGCGGCCATCTGCGCGAGGGCTTTGACCAACTCGGTTACGCGCAGGTCGCCGACCACCCGGGCCGCACCGAGCCAGGGACCGGCGAGATCCACTACCCGCGCGTGCTCAAGGAACTCGCTGCGCTCGGCTACACCGGTTACGTCGGCGTCGAGTGCAACCCGAGCAAGCCCGAGCGCGAAGCCGCGCTGGGCTTGTGGAACGCGGATCAGTGGTGACGCAGCGGAGCGGGTTCGTGCGACGAACGGATCGCGTTGCGTGGTGGCAGTGTTCGAGCGCGCAGCCAAAGACTCCAAATCACGCGCAACTCGCACTTGGCTTGGAGCCCAGCGTGCGCGGGTAGCTAGGCTCGCTGCCATGAAACCGAAGCCCTCACGCTCGCGCCTTCTCGGACTCACCATGATCGCCCTGTTCGCGTGCATGCCGCTCGCAGGGTGTGACAAGGCGCCGACAGTCGGCGCGCAGCAGCCACAGACGCCGACCGCCCCTGCTGGCATCGCGAAGGGCAAGGCCATCGAAGAACTGACTG
>SXPK01000271.1 GCA_005776365.1 Planctomycetia bacterium | reverse complement strand
TCGGTCTTCGGAGCGACCATCGCGCGGCAGACCAGCGATGCGCGGCTGAATGCATCGTTGATGGTCAACGGATCGTAGCGCGTGCCGTCGCCGACGCGAAACCAGCCCTTGTAGTCCATCGTCCATACGTCGTTCGGCGCCCGCGCATCGACGTGTGGAGGCGCGCTCGGATGACGCATGCGGCGCCGTTTGCGCGGCGGCACCAGACCGGCTCGCTTCAGGATCGCATCGACCGTGCTGCGTGCGGGCCACTCGCTATCAGGCTCCCGGCGAAGCAGCGTCGCGAGGATCTTCTTGCTGCCCCAAGTTGGATACGTCTTGCGCACACGCAGCACCGCGCCTTCGACGTCCGGCGACGTCTGGTTGGGATGCGTGCGCGGCGCTCGCGGCAGGTCGCGCAGGCCTTCCGGACCGAGCGACTGCTGCCGATGCAGGATCTTGTAGCCGGTCTTGCGGCTGATCCCGAACTGGCGGCACGCATCGACCATCGTCAGCCAGCCTCGCTGCATCGCGACTCCGAAATCATCCGCTCGTTCACAGGGTCGGTTTGGGTCCAAGGCATCCGTGGACTGGACCCGCGGCGGCCGGAGTGGTCACCTGCGAGTGTTACCCATGTGCCCGGACACGGGTGTCACCCATGTAGCCGGGTCGGACCCCTGACCGGTTCGCAGTCCCCTACTCGCCCCCACCCCGCCGCATCACGAACGGATCCGGCGAACGATCGCTGGCATTGATGCACACGGGATCGCCGTCGCGGATCGTCATTGCGACGGGATTGCCGCCGAATGCGTAGCCGATGGCTTCCCAGCTCGGGATGTCGAGCGCCACGAAGTCGGCGCGCTTGCCGGCGTGCAGGGTGCCGACTTCGCCGTCGAGCTGCAGCGAGAACGCGGCGTTGATCGTCGACGCGACGATCGCTTCTTGCGGGTGCATCTTGAGCTTCACGCACGCAAGCGTGTGGATCAGCGTCATCGACTGCGTATGGCACGAGCCGGGATTGAAATCGGTCGCGATCGCGACGGCGCAGCCAGCCTCGATCATGCGCCGGGAGGGCGCGTAGATGTCCTTGCCGAGGAAGAACCCGGTGCCGGGCAACAGCACGGCTGTGGTGTCACTGCCCGCCATCGCGGCGATGCCCTGCTCCGAGATCTTGCCGAGGTGGTCCGCGGAATCGGCGCGCAGTTCGACCGCGAGCTCCGCGCCGCCCATCGGCTGCAGTTCGTCGGCGTGCATGCGCAGCCGCAGGCCTTCTGCGCGCGCCGCCGACAGGATGCGCAAGGACTGCACGCGGTCGAACACGCCGGGCTCGGCAAACACGTCGCACGAGTCCGCGAGCTTCGCGAGCCGCGGGATCATCTCGTCGCAAAGGAGCCGCACATAGGCCTCGCGGTCCTCGCGATACTCCGGCGGAAACTCGTGCGCGCCGAGGAACGTGCGCCGCACCGTGAGCGGAACATCGCGCATCGCCGCCTGCAGCGCGAGCAGGCTCTTCTCCTCGTCCTGCAGCGACAGCCCGTAACCGGTCTTGGCCTCGACCGTCGTCGTGCCGTTCTGCAAGAAGCCCCACAGACGTTCGCGCGTGGCATCCGTCAGCGCCTCGAGCGACGTCGCGCGGACTGCGCGCATCGAGCTCAGGATGCCGCCGCCCTTCTGCGCGATCGCCATGTAATCGGCGCCCTGGCAACGCATATGGAACTCGCGCTCGCGCGTCGCCGCGAACACCGGGTGCGTGTGGCAGTCGACGAAGCCCGGCATCACGACATAGCCCGACAGGTCGAACTCGTCTTCTGCCGCATAATCGCGCGCGATCGCGTCGGTCGGGCCCGTCGCGACGATGCGGCCAGAACGCACCGCGATCGCGCCGTCCTCCACCACGCCGAGGTCGAGCATCGCCTTGCCGCGCCGCGGGCCCTTCTCCGGCCCGTCCGCAAGCGTGACGAGTTGTTTGCAGTGGACGTAGAGGCGATCGACCTTGGTTGCCATGCGCGATACAGCGGACGCGATGGAGCAGCACGGCGCAAGCGGGCGGTGTGAACCGGCGGGGTCGAGGCGCCACCCCCGGTCAGGCCGCCGCGACTGGCCTGCGGCGGAGTCCAAGCATCAGCCACTCGGCCATCCGCTCGTAAATCCGGCGTCGCGCGCGGAACACGACCATCTTGATTGCCTCCGGCCGCTTGTGCGCGCGCAGTGCGATGTCGGCATATCGCAGTCCGTCAACTTCGACCCACGTCAGCACTTCGCGCTCGATTGCCGAAAGCAGCGTGAACGCGGCCTGATAGAGCTGCAGTAGCAACGAGAAGGCCGCCGCAGTGCGCACGCCTTCTTCATGGTCCGAGGCTAGGTCGTCCGGCGCCGACGACGAACCGCAGACTACCTGCTCGAGCACCTCCGAAGGCCGCAATGCGATCGGCACGCCGACACGGCGCTGGCGCAGTTGGCGACGGATTGCGTTATCGACGATGGTGGTCGACCATGCCGCGAATGCGCCGGGCCGACTGGCCGCGAAGTTGGACGGGTAGCGATAGATGTTGATGATCGAGTCCTGCAGTATCTCGTTTGGGTCAAACGATGAATCGAGCGTGCGTAGCTTCTGCCGCACGCGCATGACCAGCTGCGGCCGCGTCAGCTCTATGAGAGCTTCGAACACGGCGTCATCGCGCGACTTCCGAAACTCGTCCATCAACAAAGTGGCGAGTGCAGCGTGTTGCGCCACGGGGTCACGACCACCAGCGAGGTCGAACGGTGTGCGGTCTCGCTCGGCAATCAATTCCTCGGCCCGGTGACGGGCAGCTGCAGGGACCTGGTTCTTTCGGCACGCGGGCCGGCTAGTGCTCATGGTGCCGGGCAGAAGCGAAGCCTGGGCCGTTCGCAAGCCGCCCGCGCCAAGGGCGGTTTGGTCCAGGCGCAACGCCTTGCTGCGCGCAGCCTTGACGAACGCGCCAGTTTTCTCCGTCGCGGCACTGAGCCTGCCGTTCTCGGCATGGTCATTCTGCCTGCTACTGAGCTTGAGCGGGCCAGCGTGCGCTGCCGAACAGAGCGGAGAATCACCCGTGTCGAATCCGCTTCTCAGCGTCGCCGACCCGCTTGCGGGCCTGCCTTCCATGCTCGCGGTGCGCGATCTGCACCGCCGCATGAGCCTCGCACGCGTCGGAACGGCCGACACCGGGACGCTCCTCGCCATGCTGCGGGTCGACCCTCCCGCCGCGATGCGGGCACTGCGCGCCGCCGCTGCGCCGATGCACGGACTAGAAGCGGTGCCATGGACGGCAGAGCGCATCGCGAACGCGATTGGACCAAGCCTGCTGCGGCGGACCTTCGACACCCCGCTCGTGGACGTGATCGGCACCGCGCCATTGCGCCAACTCTGGCTGCACTCGCTCGCGACTGCGCACGCCGCGCGACGACTTGCTGCCGAGTCCGACGCAATGCCGGCAGAAGAAGCGTATCTGCTCGGCCTGCTGCACGACGCAGCCCTGTGGGCCGAGTGGACCTCTCGCCGTCACGAAGGAACTGCCCCCGGCAATGGCCGCACCCGGAATGCGAACGTCTTGCCGCCTGCGCTCGCAGTTGCGGTGACGGATGCTGGCGACCTCGTGCGCAACGGCCTGACTGCCAACACCACCACTCCAGCGAGCCTGCTTGCGGCCGCAGAGTTGCTCGCTGAAAGCGCCGGCTTCTTGCACCCCGGTGACCACGCGGCGCCACTTGTCGATGGGGTGCTCGACTTGATCGACGCCGAAGCAACCGACGAACTGCGAGCCGACGTTGAACGCAGCCTGCGCGCAATCGGTCTCGATCTCGATGTCTCAGAGCCAGACCTGCCGATCGGCACGCCGCAGAAGGTCGAGCCACAACATTCTGCACACCAGACCAGCATCGAAGCCGCGCAGCTCGTATTGACCGTGCTTGGCGACGAGGACCCCGCGTGTCGCGCGCGCGACGTGATCGCCGCGACGACCGCCGCAGCAGTCCGCCATCTTGCATTCGACCGTGCCTGTTTTTGCACGTTGGTCCGAGCCATTGGCAATGTCGCATTGCGCGGCGTGCACGACCGTTCGGACCGCTCGATCGCGACACCGCAAATCGCCGCGACTGCCGCTGAGTTGCAGGCACTGCAACAATGCCTGCAGCAGAACCGCCCCCTGCGCCTCGTCGCCGACCCCAACGCGCAACGCGGCATCCTGCACGCGCTCGGCGCCGTCGAGGCGATCGCCGTGCCCGTCAACCGCAAGTCCGGAACGCCGTCGTTGCTGCTGCTCGACCGGACGCTGTCAGCACGGCCGCTGCAGTTGCTGCGCGAATCGGATGTGGTGAGCACGCTCGCAGTCACTGCCTCGATGCGCCTGCAGAACCTGCTGCTGCAGCGCCGCTGCCGTCGCGCACAGAAGTTCGCGCTGACCGATCCGCTGACGCGGCTCTACAACCGCCGCATGGGCATTGCGAGCCTCGACCAGGCGATTGCACGCTCGCACCGCAGCGGCGTGGACCTCACGGTCCTGATGATCGACCTCGACCAGTTCAAGAAGCTCAACGACACCTACGGCCACGTCCAAGGCGACCAGGCCCTGCGCGCCACCGCCGACGTGTTGCGCAAAACGCTGCGCCGCTCCGACACGATCTGCCGCTACGGCGGCGAGGAGTTCATGGTCGTGCTGCCGGAGACCTCGGCCGAAGAGTCGGCGGTGCTCGCGGCGAGGTTGTTCACGGCCGTCGAAGCCCGCGGCCACGAAGAGAAGCTGCCGATCACTGTTTCGATCGGGCTAGCTTCGGTGCGGCAAGAGGACTCGGCCGAGTCGCTGCTGAACCGCGCGGATAGGGCGCTGTATGCGTCGAAGGCAGGCGGGCGGAACCGGTTCTCGATCGCGGACGAGGAGTGAGGGCCTGCTGTTAGTTGCCGTCCGTCCGACAATGGCGGCCACCTTGGCTCGGCAGCCGTGGCTTCGCTGCCGCCGCCTTCACACGCCCGACCGCAACCCACCCCCGCCCCTGTTGCCAGGCCTCCTGCCGTCCTAGACTCCGCCCCCTTGCCAGCCCTCACCCGTGCCCTGCCCCCCGCCGCGGACGCCGCGTCGACTCCGGATGCGCCTTTCGAGCCTGATGGTCCAACAGGGTCCGGCGCGTTCGCCGGACCCATGCTGCTGCGCGCGGTCGGCTTCGTTCCGCTGACGGACCCGGATGCCGCGAGGACAGCCCTGGAGACGACCAGTTCGCCGGCCCTGCTCGCGCTCGCGACTGGGTTCCTGGCGGTGGCGACCTTCGGATCGCTCGCTTCGACCTGCCTGACGGTCTACTCGCCGACCAAGCTGCAGAACCGCCAGCCCGGCCCCGCGGGCGAGGCGCTCGTCGAAGAACTCGAACGGCGCGAACGCGAGTTCCGCGTGGTGGCGCGTTTCTTCCTCGTCGGCGGCCTCGTCGGCGCGCTGCTCTCGGTGCAGACCGGCGTGCAGTCGGGTTCCGAAGCACTGGCACTCGGCGGCATGGTCGTCGTGGCGCTGCTGCTGTGCGGCTCGATCCCGCAGGGCGTGGCGTCGGTCAAGGCCGAGGCGACGCTGCTGCGTCTGCTGCCGATCCTGCGCGGTGGCCTGATGGTGCTGCGCTGGCCGTTGGTGCTGCCGATCCTGACCGTGACTTCTGGAGTCCTGAAGGTGCTCCGCATCCGCGAAGAACCGACCACCGACCCGGTGGAGATCGCCGAGGACGTCATGGCTGCGGTGGCTGACTCGGTCGACGAAGACGCGCTCGCGGATGAAGAGAAGGCCTGGATCGGCAACATCGTCGGCCTCAAGGACCTACAGGTCTCCACGATCATGACGCCGCGGCCGGACATGGTGGCCATTGCTGCCGACGTTCCCCTGCGCGACGCAGTGCGCACCGCGCTCGAGCATGGCTTCTCTCGCTATCCTGTCTACCGCGAGAAGGCAGACGAAATCACCGGGCTCTTCTTCGTGAAGGACGCGCTTCGGCACCTGCACGGCGGCTCCGGCACGGAAGAACCGGTGCAGAAGATCGTTCGCCCGCCGTTGTTCGTTCCCGAGTCGATGCCGGTGCCTCAACTGCTCCGGCGCATGCAGGCCGAAAAGATCCACCTTGCGATCGTGCTCGACGAATACGGCACGACTGCGGGCCTCGTCAGCGTCGAAGACGTTCTCGAAGAGATCGTCGGCGACATCCACGACGAGTACGACGCCGACGGCGCCGAGTCGCACAAGGTGCTGATCGTTGACCAAGGCCGCGCCGCAGAGATTCCGGGCCGCTTCCCGGTCGGCGAAGCAAACGAGCGGTTTGGCCTGTCGATTCCCGAGGACGGCGACTGGGAGACCGTGGCCGGCTACGTCATCCACCACGCCAACCACATTCCGGCGGCGGGCGAGTCGATTGCGATCGATGGCACGGAGTTCGTCGTCGTCGCCAGCGATGATCGCAAGATCGAACGCCTGCGCGTCGCGCTTCGCGATGGCCAGCCCGCGTCGCAGAACGCCTGACGACGGCCGCCGCGGCATCCGCGGCAGAGCAATCGTCTGGAAGCGATTCGACTTCCGCGAATCGAGCCGGATCCTCGCGTTGTTCTTCCGCGAGCACGGCGTCGTGCACGCGCTCGCGAAGGGTGCCCACCGGCCCAACTCGCCGCTGCTCGGACGCGTCGATTTCTTGTCCGACCTCGACGTGAGCCTGTCCACCGCGAGCGAAGGGCTGCGAACGCTGCTGCGCGCCGACCTCGTTCGCGAACGGCGCAGTCTGCGCGATCCTGCGCGCTTCCTTGCCGCGAGCCACCTCGCGGCGATCTGCGACGCGGCGGCGCCGCAGGGCCAGCCGGAGCCCGAGGTCTTCGACCTAGCGGACCACGGACTCGTGCTGCTCGAACGGTGCCCCAAGGCGCGCATCGCCGTCGTCGTCCTCGGCCTCGAAGTGCGCCTGCTGCAGCACCTCGGCGTGCTGCCCGACCTCGACGCCTGCGCGGACTGCGGCCGCGCGCTGCAGAGCGAGGTGTTCCTTGGCGAGACCACCGGCGCGCTCGCATGCCGCGATCACGCCGCCGCGCCGCGCCGCTCGGTGGGCCGAGCGCCGCTGCAGTTCGTGCGCACGCTGCGCGACGCACCGGGTCGCGCCTGGCCAGAACTCGACGCGCCGGCGCTCACGACCGTCGCGCCACTCGTCGGCCGCTGGCTCGAACGCGCGCTAGAACGACGTTGCCCGGTTCGCGCGCACGTGTTTGCGGCGAACGCGGCGAAGGCTGCGGGCGATTGAGCTGCGAGTGAGGCGGGAGTGGGTCGCGCCGCAAAGAAAATCGATGGATCAACTCGGCACATGGGTGTCACTCCCACGCCCTGTCGAGACGCTCCCCACCGGCCATTCGCGTGCTGAATGACGATATGCTCCTAGGAGCGGAGCGAAGAGGGGCAGATCGGCAGCCAGCACGCGGCGCAATCACGAGCTCGCCTCCGTTTCTGTCCAGCCATAGCGATCCACAAAATCCTCCGCGCCCGTGTCCGGGGACATGAGTGACACTTCCTCCGGCGCCGTCGGTGCGCACACGCCGCAGGTCCATGCCGTCCGCGTATTCGTGTTCGGGCATTTTCGCAGGCATCTGGCGCGGCGAGAACTCGTAGAGCTCCGCGGGCAGTTTCATGCCGAGCGCATCGTGCGGCATCTCTTCATTGTAGAACGCCTAGTGCGTTCTGCTGCGCGCCGATCGACGTGCGCGGGGTGACGCAGTATCCGCCTTCTGAGTCTCGGGGAGGCGCTCGTGCCGGCCTCTTGCTCCGGATTGCCTGGCTTGCCGCGTCGTTGGGAGACCACTTCCAAATAGCGCGTTGCGCCAGCTCACTTCGCGTTGCCAGCGCTGGCAACTTCGACGACTGCCTGGCCTGGCAGCGCACTGCATTGCACGTTGCGACCATGCTCGTCCCAGACGCAGATGCGGTCCGACCTGCCTGGCACGAGCACAACCGCGAATCGACCGTCTGCATCCGTGCGAGTCATGCTCCAATCAGGGCCCGTAGGTCCCACTCCCGCTCCGTCGGACAGCGCGCTGACCCACCGGCCTGCGATCGGTCTGCCCGATACATCGATCAGTCGGCCACGTGTCACCGTCTCGTCCACCATCGGAACCAGTACGTCCGTCAGTCCCGCGCTTGACTCCAGGCGCACATCTGCTGATCCGACGAACGGCGGGAGCGAGACGACAAACGAATAGTCGCCACCTGGGAGGCTCGGGATGACACCCAACATGGTGAAGCGCCACCTTGGTGTCGTCGCCTCGGTCCAGCGTTCTCCGCGTCGGGCATACCACGCGCGCATGCCTGCCACATCCAGTGGCACATCCGAGAATCGAGGCGCAAGACGGACGTTTGCAACGCGCGGCAACACACAGCGCACACCTGGTCCCGGCACGTCGATCTCGACCTGCGTCTCCCCGAACTCGCCAAATGAGGAGGCTTCCACATGGACATGATATCTCCCTCGACAAAGGCCAGACAGACGCAGCCATCCATCCGCGCCGGTTTGAGCAAATCGCCGGTCCAAGCCGCTTGCAACGCCCATTGCTCCCACCACATCGAATGCACCAATTGCGCCGGCAACTGCATTGCCAGCGGGATCCGTGACCAACACGGCCGTCTCAAGCCTCGGATCGACTTCGGCCACCCAAATGACGACGGCTGGCGCTCTTGCGAAATCGACTTGGCCAAGGAGCGCGCCGCCGAATTGCCGTTCGCCGCGAGCGTGGTACTCGAGCTGAGCATTGACCGTGCATCGCACAAGTCCCTCGTGCACGTCCTGCCATATCCCGGCTGCAGGCACGCTCGCTCGTGCCCATATCTTGACTCGCTGGACCGGCTTCCCCTCGAATTGAGGCACGAGCACATCGCGAACACGGCAAGAAACGTCGAGGCCAGCCTCGCAAGCGGACATGCACTCGGACAGACTGCCGAAGTCGAAGCGCTCCATGACGGCGATCGCGCTGCCCGATTCCATGCTGCCGATGCGCATCGAAACTGGACCGACAATTTGATCGGGCGGAGCGACCAGGTGAACCCGGCCTTTTTCGCGGTGCGGCTCCCATACGGCCTCACCCCATGCGGCTAGCCGATCTGGGCTCGTGAGCAAGAGGCCGGCGCGGTCCACCTGACAGTCGAATCGAATTCGCGCCGGGAACGACGGCTTGTCAAAGGGGTTGGACACGACAATGACCTGACCCGCTGCCGCGGTATAGCAGCCCATCCCCACGGGAGACTCGTCTGCAACGATCGCACAATGGACGACGGTGCCGATCCAGCTCATCGGCAGTCCAGTCTTGAACTCGCCTTCCGTATCGGTCTTGCAGACCAGCTGAGGGATCGAGTCCTCCGCCTCGCCTGGCAACAGGGCCCGCGGGCGAACGTAAAGCAGCGCTTGGGCGAGGCGCGAGCCCGCAGTCGTGACCACGAAACCCGAGAACTCCCGCGTCGACGGCGCACGTGGTGGCACCAGCCGATCTTTCTCTTCGAGACGCTCTCCGCTCGTCATTGGCGACCGATGTGGCTCGACGCTCCGATGCGCTGGTGCATCGGCAGCATCGACGCGGTATTCGACAGGGTTCACTCGCACCTCGGCAACGGGGACCGATGCCGAATTCAGGCGCCACGTGAGCAGGGCGAAGGCCGAGGCCGCGATCGCGAGGATGCTCACGGCCCGAAGGCCTATTCGCACTTGCATCCCGTTCCATAGGTCTTGACCTTGCAGACCCACTCAGGAGTGATCGCCGTCACACACGTCGCCGACGAGTTGGCGTAGCTCAACACCGTCGCGGGAGAGACGTCATGGCACAGCGGAGCGTGTGGCAGCGGATCGCCAGAGACCTGCCGCGCGAGCTGAGGTAGCCCAACCGGCTCCGCCGACACGAAAGCAGGGCCTCCAAAACCAGCAGCCACGAGCAGAAAAGCACATTGGCACGGGTTCATTCATATTCCTCAGAGCCTCCGCAACGGTAGGCCCCAACGGCGGACCCCACGGCGGACCCGCGAGCACCAGAGGTATCGACTCGATCCTCCACTGAGAAAACAACCGACGAGCTGCGCGCAGTCAAGCGCGTTCTTCAGTGGTGCTCGCGTCCTGCGTGATATGACCATGGTCCGCGCATGTTGGAGGCGGCTTCGCTGCCGGCGTCTGCAAGACCGTCAAGGTGTGAGAACGAAGTCGAATCCATGGATTCGACGCTTTCGCACGACGCAGAGATCGGCCCGGATGCCGGGCTCAAGAGGCAGCATGCGTTCTTCAACGGGCTGCTACCTGCGCCTCTCTCGGTCAGGCTACGGGGCCACTTCCTCCAGGCCAAGATGCAATTGCTGGGCTGCAGGCGCTGCAGGCGTGGGCTGGTCATTGGCTCTCCATGCGACGGTTGCTTTGCAGGTCTCGGGCCCGTGTCCGAACGGTCAGCATCAACCCGCGCGAAGACCTCACATCGGCAGGTCACGGCTTGGGGTCGCTCCATCAGCTGCGGGCGACAACTCAATTGACAACTTCGGCAGCTGCTCCGCGCCCCCCGAACGCCCCACCCCATCACCGTGTCGCTGTGGACAGCAACGCGTGAGTCCCACTAGCCTGCGCCGGATGCACCGAGCCGTGTTGGCCCTGTTGCCGTTGTTGGCCATGTTCTTCACCGCCTGCGCGAGCGCGCCGCCGATGCAGCCCATCGCAGCCGAGCGAGTGATTGCCGACGCGACTGCGCACTTCGAGGACAACGACCCGCAGGCCGCAGGTGAAGTGTTGTTCATGCACGAGGAAGCGGAGTTCCAACCATCACAGCAGCCGCGCTACGCCGTGCTGCGCGCGAAGATCCACTTGCAACTCGACGAAGCCTACGAAGCCTTCGCGGCGCTGCGTGAGTTCGCCGACCGCCACCCACACAGCGAACTGCGCACCGAGGCCATCGCACTCGAGTTCGAAGCCGGCAAGCGGATGGCAAAGAGCGACCGCGGCTTCTGGTTCTTTTGGTCGGACAAACGCGGCGGCAAGGCCTGCCTCGAACACCTGACGACGCGCTACCCCAACTGCTCGCAGTTCGCCGAAGCAATGCACCTGCTCGGTTCACTCGCACTGGAGAAGAAGGATTACTTCTTGGCCGAAGAACGCTACCGCGAACTGCTGCGCCGGTTTCCGGACAGCGAGTGGGCGCCGGTTGCGCGCTACCAGTTCGCGATGTCCATCTACCAATCATTGCGCGGACCTGACTACGACCTCGATCGCATGGAAACGGCGGCGCGCGAACTCGACGTCTACGTCGCCAGCAACCCTGAGAACCCGACGTTCCGCGCGGAAGCGGAGGCAGCAGTCGCAACGCTGCGCGACTGGCGCTCGACGCGGCATCTGACGATCGCCGATTTCTACAAGACCGTTGCGAACAAGGCCGGCGAGATCGAGCACCTCCACTTGGCAGCGGATCCTCAATTCGCCGGCACGGACGCCAACACAGAGGCGCAACAACGCATCGGCGATCTTGGCAATCCACCCCGCCTCCAATCCAAGGGCACCAAGTGAGATTCTGCCTACGTTCGTTTGCCCTGCTTGCTCTTGCCTCGTTGTCGGCACTGCCGTGCTGCGGTTACTCCGCCGGCACCGGCCTGCACGCGCGCGGCGTGCGAACGGTGCATCTACGCGCGATCGAGAACGACACCTACCGCCAGCGGCTCGAAGCCGAACTTTTCGCCGCAGTGAGCCGCGAGATCCCGGTTTCGTCGGACCTGCTGCCAGGAACGCTCGATCGGGCCGACGCGATCCTGGACCTGCGCATCACGACGGAGCGCGAGCAGACGCTGGTGGTCGGCAACCCGAGGGACCCTGCGGCGCCTCCCGCGGCACAGGACCCGGTGCTCGAAGGCGCGCAGCAAGTGCGCGTCCAGGTGCTGCTGACCGACCGTCGGACCGGCAAGAAACTGGTCGACAAAACCGTCCTCGACCGCGCCGAGTTCCGCTCGACGCTCGACGAGGACCTGACTACCGCCCGGCAAGAACTCGTCGCCGACCTGGCGCGCAAGATCGTCCTTGCCCTTCAGACCGCGTTCTGACGAAGTAGCCCCCATGACGTGGCGGACCCAAGCCGCGTTGCGACTCGCTGAGCCATCACCTAGAAGTGCAGCCCGGACGCGGCCCGGCGGAAACCCGGCCACGGCGTCGAAACCGTTCCGCGGGCCCTTGGCGCGCGCTTCGGTCGCCCCTCTTGACGACTGGATAGGAGCGAGCCAGCCGGACTTGATTCCAGCAGCCCGCGCCCGAGCAACGACATGACCGACAAGCCGCAGAAGCCATCCCGCGACGACGACAAGGACAAGCAGAAGAAGCCCCGCGGCATGGGCGGCGTCTTCGTCATCCTGCTGATGCTGATGGTGCTGTTCGTGATCGTCGCGCGCGCCGGACTCGAAGGCGGCAGCAGCATCGACGCGCTCTACAGCCACCTGCTGAATGGTCGCGTCGAACGGTTGCTGATCACCGGTGACGTCGCGACCGCAGAGATCCGCGGTGAAAAAGGCCGCCCGCAGACCATCGAAGTCGTGGTGCGCGAACTGCTGCGCACCGACATCCAGTTGTTCCACCAACTTGCGACCCTGCAGCTCGACACCATCGAATACCCGGCGACGGACAAGGACGCGCTCGGCGCCTTCCTCGCGGATGTCGAAGGCGGCAAGGCGCGCGTGCTCCAGGCCTACTTCGTGCACGAGGCCGCGGCCAAGGCCCAGGCCGAACGGCCCGCACAGACACCACCGACGCCGCCCTCGCGTGTCGCCGGCGACTATCTGTGCACGCTGTTGCGCAAGGACAACCGCACCATCTACGTGCGTCTCGATCCCAATGAGGCGACATCGCTGCAGATGGCGCACGCACGGCTCGAAGCACAGAAGGCGCCGATCCGCGACTTCCAGCTCACGCTGGGCACGCAAGAGTTCCGCATCAGCGAACCGAACACTGCGATGCTGTATCTGCTGACGACGATCGGCCCGTGGCTGCTGATCCTCGCCGTCGTGTGGTTCTTCTTCCTGCGCCAGATGCGGGCGCAAGGCGGCAGCGGCGGAGTGCTGTCCTTCGGCCGGAGCCGCGCCGCGCTCTACACCAAGGAGAACCGGACCAACATCACCTTCGACGATGTTGCTGGCATGGACGAAGCCAAGGCCGAGGTCCGCGAGATCATCGAGTTCTTGAAGAACCCGCAGAAGTTCGCGCGTCTAGGTGGCTCCATCCCGCGTGGAGTGCTGCTCGTAGGCTCGCCAGGAACGGGCAAGACCTTGTTGGCCAAGGCAATCGCCGGCGAGGCGGAGGTGCC
>SXPK01000270.1 GCA_005776365.1 Planctomycetia bacterium | reverse complement strand
CTGCCATGTTGGGGCCAGTCAGCCGCGACAGCCGGCGCTTGGTTGCCGAGAGATCGGTGTCGTTGGGCACGAATGCGCCGACAGCGTGCGTTGCCTCGATGACTGGGTGACGGCCGTCCTCGATGCGCAGCGATAGCGAATCGTCGACATCCGGTTTGCAGTAGGAGCGCTCTCGCGCAACCTGCGCCAGGGACATGCACGCGTCCAGTTCCGCCACCACCGCCGAAGTGCGCTGCAGGCGATCGGTCTGCTTGGTCACGTCTGCGCGCAATGCGCAGAAGATCTCGTATTCGAGCGCCTTGCTGTTCTCTTCGGCCTTCAGAACCTTGCTCTCCAACGTCCGCAACTCGTCGGTGACGTAGCGCTCGGCGTTTTTGGTCGTCTGCTTGCGCACGAACTCGGGCGGCAGCGCGACGTCCTTGTGCGACTGCGTGATCTCGATGTAGTAGCCGAAGACCTTGTTGAACCCGACTTTCAACGTCGCGATGCCGGTCGCTTCGCAGAGCTGCTGCTGGTAGCGCGCAAGCCACTGGTTGCTGTCGTGCGCGAGCGTGCGAAGCTCGTCGAGTCCGGAATCGTGGCCCTTTCTGATGATGCCGCCTTCTCTGACAGTCAACGGCGGGTCGTCAGCGAGAACGGCAGTGATCGTGTCAGCGAGGTCGGTCAGGGGGTCGAGGCGCTCGCCGAGAAGGCGCAGCAAGGGCGAACCGCACTGCAAGAGCGCGTGCTTCACTTCTGGCAGCGGTTCGAGGCTCTGTCGCAGCGCGCACAAGTCGCGCGCATGTGCGCGGCCGAAGGCGGAACGCGCACAGAGCCGCTCCAGGTCGAGCACGTGCTGCAAGCACTGCTGCAGCGCCTCGAGCAGTGGCTGCGAGTGGACGAACTCCGCGACCGCCTGCTGCCGTGCGAGGATCGGTTCGACGGCGAGCAGCGGCGAGAGCACCCAACTGCGCAGGAGCCGAGCTCCCATCGGCGTCTTGGTCCGGTCGAGGATCGCGAGCAGCGGCGTGCCCTCGCTGTCCTTCTGCATGGTCTGCACGAGTTCGAGACTGCGCTGCGTCGCGCGATCGAGCCGCATGTGCTCGCCGTCGTCGAACACCTCGATGCGGCGCACGTGCGGCAGCGCGGTCAGCTGAGTCTCCTGCAAGTAGCCGATCAGCGCGCCTGCTGCGCCGGTCGCCAGCGGCATCTGCTCGACTCCGAAGCCGGCAAGAGTCTTGGTCGCGAAGAAGCCGCAAAGTGCACGCGTCCCCGAGTCGAGGCCGAAGTCATAGGGCGCACGAAAGGTCAGCGGGATCTCGGACGCGCGAAGCCACTGCGAAGCGTCGCCGCGCAGTTCATCCGAGAGCAGGACCTCGGCCGCCTCGATGCGCATCAGCTCGTCTTGAAGTTGCGACTCGTCGCATTCCGTGACGCGGAATCTGCCTGTCGACAGTTCGACCCACGCTAGGCCCGCTCGTCCCTTCTGGATCGTCAGCGCGACGAGGTGGTTGGGTCGCTTGTCGTCGAGCAGGTTGTCCTCGGTCAGCGTGCCTGGCGTGACGACGCGAACGACCTGTCGCTCGACCACGCCCTTTGCTTCCTTCGGATCCTGCATCTGCTCGCAGATCGCGACTCGATGCCCCTTCTGCACGAGGCGTTTCAGGTAGCCGTCGACGGCGCGGTAGGGGACGCCCGCCATCGGGATCGCGGATTCGCCCTTGCTGCGACTCGTCAACGTGATGCCAAGGACTCGACTCGCGGTCTTCGCGTCCTCGAAGAAGAGTTCGTAGAAGTCGCCCATGCGAAAGAAGAGCAACGCACCAGGGTGCTGCTTCTTGGTCGCGAGGTACTGCGCCATCGCAGGAGTCGATGCCGCGAACTCCGTCATCGGCGACCTCCGGCAGCGGGGCTTGCGCGCAGCAACGCTTGCGCTTCCTCGACGATCACGGTCGCGGCAATCTCGACTTCTTCCAGCGTTGTCTCGCGCGAGAACGAGACGCGAATCACCTCGCGTGCCTCCTGGTAGCCCATGCCGACTGCGGCGAGCACGTGGTTGTCGGGCTTCTTGGGGTCGCGCTTTGGGGCTGTCTGCCCATGACACGCTGAGCCGATCGAGAATGCGACGCCGCGCACATCGCAGCGCAGCATCAGCGATTCTCCGACGATGCCAGGGATCTGCAGCGACAGGATGTGCGGCAGGCGACGATCCGGATTGCCGAGCCGCCGCGCGTCGGGGAACTCGTCGCGAACCGCGTCCTCGACCAGCTGGCACATGGACTCCATACGCTCTTTCGAGCGTCGTTGGTGCAAGAGCGCGTCCTCGGCTGCGATCATCGTGCCGATCGCGCCGGCGAGGTTCTCGGTGCCGCCTCGCAACCCGTTCTCTTGCCCGCCCGCGCGCATCAACGCGCCGATTCGCGCCTTGCTTGAAAGCCCCAAGAACCCTGCGCCTTTGGGGCCGTGGAACTTGTGCGCCGACACCGCGACGGAGTCGATGTCCATGGCGTCCAGATCGAAAGGGATCTTGCCGTAGCTCTGCACGAGGTCGACGTGCACGTGGGCTTCGGGCGAGGTGCGGCGAACGAGCGCAACGAGTTCTTCGAGGTCCGACAACGTGCCCAGCTCGTTGTGTCCGTGCATGAGTGCGACAACGCGCACGTCCGCACCGAGTGCGTTGAACAGCGTCTCGGCGCCGATGTCGCCGTCGCGGGTCACCGGCAGCACGCTGACGTGGCAACGCATGCGCCCGAGCGGCTCTGCGGTTTCGAGGATCGCCGGATGATCGCTCGCGGCCATCAACACGCGGCCCGGCGAACGCACAGATGCCGCGCCGACGATGCCCAGGTAGTCCGCTTCGCTGCCGCCCGAGGTGAAGACGATCTCCGCTGCCCCCAGAGTTCCGCGCAAGAACTCGCGCGCGTCGGCGAGATGCTTCTTGGGTCCGGCCCCAAAGGCGTGCTTGCTGCTCGGGTTGCCGAACCATTCGCGCTGGGCATCTTGCATGGCTCGCGCCACGCGCTCCGTGGGGCGGGTGGTCGCGGCGTTGTCGAGGTAGATCGGACTCGGCATCCCCGGATCATGGCCCGACCGCGGCTCACTGACCACTGCGCGCATCCTGGCAGCAGGCATTGCCTGGCTCGCGCGTCTGCGCAGCGAAGCGCGCCGCGCTTGCGGGCTGATCCGCCGGGGCGGAACGCTGCCCGAAGCACCGTCTGCGGTTCATGACCCTCGCGCCGCGTGCCGATGAAGGGCCTCATGGGAGCGGGGTTCTGGGCAGGTTGGTTCGCGCTCGCGGGGGCTCTCGCCGCGACGTGGCATCTGCTGCGAAGCAAGAGACCGGCCTATCCGCCCGAGGTGGTGGCATTCCTGCGCGAACTGGAGTCCTTGCTGCAAGGTCATGATGGCGTCGAGTGGCTCGGGATGCTGCCCGGCCGCTTTGCGTGCCTGCTGCGGGTGCGCGGTCAGGAGACGCCGGTGTCGCTGCACGAGTTGCTCCGTCGCAGCCTCGCATTCCCGGACAAACTGCCGCAGGCCGTGACGCAACTGCTGCTCGAGATCGAAGAGGTCGGCCTCGACCGGATCGACCATCACGAGTTCGGTGGCGTGGCGGCAGACTTGATGCCGCAGGTGAAGAGTCTCGCCTGGGTCGAGCAGCAGGGTCGCTTCGGGGACTCGGCGATCGTGCGTCGTCGGTTTGGCGACGATCTCGCCATCGTCTACGTGATCGACGATTCGAACTCGATGACCTTCGTGTGTCGCGCCCATCTCAAGCGCTGGAACCGCAGCGCTGACGACGTGCATCATCTCGCGATGCAGAATCTGCGCACGCGCTGTGCTCCCGCCATGCCAGTCGCGCAGAAGGGCGCGCCAGTGCTGCTGCAAACGGGTGACGGCTACGATGCATCGCGCGTGCTGCTGATGCCACGCGATGAAGGTGTGCTCGTCGCGATGCCGGACCGCGACGTGCTGTGGGTCGCGTTCGACGAGGGTCAAGACATCGATGCGCTAGAACATCGGGCCGCGGCGATGGCGTCGGTCGCGTCGCACCCGGTGTCGGGCAGTGTCTATCGCCTTGCCGAGGCCGGTCCGCTGCATGCTTCCACTTCGAACCACGAAGGAAGCTGAGTTGTAGATCAGCGAAGGAACTTGGCGTCGACCAGCGCGGGGCCAGGCACGGAGATCACGGTCGTCGCAAATGCGCCCTCGTTCCACGGCGTGATCTCGTAGGTGCCAGCCGCCAGTTGCAGGCGCAGCGAGCCATCCCGAAGAGGCGCCGCGCCGTCGACAAAGGCCGTGCGTGGAGCCCAACGCGCATCGCCTTGGCGTCGCAGTCGCAGCGTTGTTGCGATCGCGCGGTCCTCGGTCGCGCACCGCACCGTGACTTGTTGTACTTCGGCGCGCAGTTCGGCGACCTGTTCTGGCGGCGCTTCGGCGGGCCAATCGACACTCGTCCAATACGAGTTGCGCGCGGTCGCGGCGTCGCTCGCCACGACGAGTCGCAAGCGACCTTCGGGCGCGCTCGTGGTCACGGTCAGGGCACCGTTGCGTGCGGTTGCGTTCGCCAACGGCAACCATGCGACCTCGTGGTCGTGTTGGTCGAACACGCCGACGCCACTCCCCTCGAGCAGCTCGGGTGACAGCCCGCGCACTTCGATGCCGAGGCTGCGCATTGCCCGCGGGAATGCGTCGCGGCCCGCCGCTGCGGGCGCGAACGAAGGTCGCCGCGCGAGCCGCTTCGGCTCTGGCAGGTCGCGCATCTCTGCGAGTGTTGGCGGCGCGCTTGGCTGCAAGGGGTCTTGATGCAGCGAGAGCAAGACCAAGTAGCCGATGACGCCCAGCGTCACGGCGATGACTAGCGCGAGCAGGAACTGCAATAGGATGCGAATGGCGGGACCCTCGGGGTCGACAGTCTAGCCAGTCCCCTGAGACCAGGAAGTCCTGCCTGTCTTGGCCCGTGCAGCGTCGATGGCACCGCTGCTTCAGCCGCCGCGGCGCGTGGTCCCAGGGGCCGGGGCCTGTCCGCCTTGCGCGCCACCGCCTGGCGCTTGGCGGTTGGCGCGACCGCCTTGCTGACCTTGCTGGCCAGGAACCGCCGCACCGCCGGGTTGCCGTTGCGTGTTCTGTCGCGCGTTCGGATCGACGGCGCCCAGTGGAACGACTGCTTGCGCCTTCTGGCCGAGCGTCGCGGTCACTTGGGTCGACGTGCGCACGCGACCGCGCACCGACACGACTGCGAGGTAGTTGCCCTGCGGCACGTGCGCGAAGGTGAACTTGCCATCGCTGATGCGCGCGCGGAGCGTGCTCTGCGCGCTGGCGCCGTTCTGGCCGCCGCGGCCGCCAGCGCTGAAGTCCGCCGGGACCTCGGTGGCGCCGGGCAGCAACACTACCGAGCCCGAAAGGTCCGCAAGCCTCGCGCCGTCGGTCGCCTCGATGACGCCGTCGATGGACGACGTCGCAACTTGGATTGCGAGGTCGAGCGTGCCTTGCGGCACGACCACGATGGTCTCCTGATGCAGCGCCGCCGACCGGCGATCGGCGCTCACGCTCAGCGTGTAGGTGCCTTTCTGGACTTCGTCGATCGAGAAGACGCCCTGGTTGCTGACTCGGCCGGTCATCGTCGTGCGTCCGCCAAACCCGCCCATGCCGCCACGTCCGTTGAACATCATCGGCGAGTCGGTGCCCTGCTCCGCCACCAACTGCAGGCTGACGTTGAAGCCAACCGCCGGCGCGCCGTTGTGCAGCACCGTGCCGCGCACGATTCCTGTCTGCGGCGGCAGGATGGTCACGTCGAATAGCGATGCTTCGCCGTCACGGATCGACACGTCGCTCAGCAGTTCGCCGCGTTGATACTGACTCATCAAATCGCGCATCGAGCTGCCCAAGAATGCGCGAATCGCGTAGTCACCGGCCTTCAGTTCTTCGAACGAGTAGCTGCCGTCGGCCGACACCGACGCAAAGAGATTGTCGCCGCGGAACATCCCGCCGACGTCCGCGCCCGCGCCAACGGGAGCCGCGACGACGCGCGTTTGCCCGAGTTCGGTTGCGGTCGCGCCGAGGATGCGGCCCGACAGGCTGCCACGACGTTGCAGGGCGAGCAGCACGTCCTTGGTGTCCGTCGCCAGTGCGAAGGGCTTGGTCTCCGCTTCTTCGTGTGCGCGTGCCCTCGCGTTCACGACAAAGGTCCCAGCCGGCGCGTGCTCGATCTTGAACTCGCCCTTCGCGTTCGTCTCCGCCGACGGCAATGACCCGCTCTGCCATTGCTCGAAGCGCGCTCGCATGTCGCCGCCATTGCCGCGGCCGCCGCGTCCGTTCGTCGTGCCTTGCTCGGCCGCTGGCGCTGCGGGGTTGTTCCCTTCTTGCGCGGGCCGTTCGAGGCGCACGCGCGCGCTGGCGATCGGCTTGCCGGCGTTGTCCTTGACGATGCCACTCACGACGAAGCCGCGACTCAGCGCGACCTGCAGATCGAGACCAGCGGCGCCGGTGCGCAACTCGATCTCTTCGCTGCGGTAGATCGCGTGTGCTTCGGATTCGATCGACACCGCGTAGACGCCTTCGGCAAGCCCGGTCTCGGCGAAGCGGCCTTCGGGATGACGCTCTGCCCGGTTGCCGCCGTTGCCCCGCCCGCCCCGCCCGCCGCGTCCGTCTTGTGGGCCGCCGCCAAAGCCCTGGCCGTTGCCGCGTTGCGCCTGCATCTGCTGGCGCATCGTTTCCATGCTTGCTCGCAGTTGGTTGCGGGTCGCTTCGTCGAGCGTCTCGTCCCGCAGTCGCTGCATGAGCGCGCGCATGTCGGTTTGTGCTTGGCCAACGGCCGGCAGCGGCCTGAGCCATTGAGCCGTGACGGAGTAAAGCAGCACGGGCTGCGCGTCGATCGCGTCGGTGACGACCCCGCGGATCGCGAGGCCGTCTGGCAGTGTGAGGTAGACGGGTTGCACCTGCTCGGGATCGAGATCGCTCGCGGTGGCGGCGAGGTAGCCCTTCTTCTGCGCCGCGAGATCCAACAGCACATCGGGCAAGCGCTCGAAGAAGAACCGCCCATCCGGATCGGTGCGCGTCGTTTGTTCGCTGCCGCCGTTGCCGAAGGCTTGGCCTTGACCGCCGGGCCCGCGCCCGCCGCGTCCGCCGCGCCCGTTCTGGTTGTCCTGGTTGCGTGGCCGCGCAACGACTTCGGCATCGGCGATCGGCTTGCCGAGTTGGTCCATGACCATGCCGGCGATCTCGAAACCCGGGCCGAGCACGATGTCAGGCACTTCGGCGCGGTGGTTCTCCGCCGCTTCGACCTGCTCGCTGGTGCCGTTCTCGTGCTTCCTTGCCCCCGCGGCGACGCGCCAGTCTCCGGCCGCGACGTTGCCAAACAGGTAGTAGCCGTTGGCATCGGTCTGCATTCCCTTCAGCAACTCGTCGCGGTCGCGTTGGAAGCGCAACCAGTTGTCACCGTCCGGTTGCAGCTTGACGTCGGCGAAGGGGATGCCGTTGCCGGAAAGGTCGACGACGCGGCCCAGCATTTCGCCGCCGTCGTTCACTGCCAGTTCGCCGAGGTCCAACTCGCTGCCGACCTCGCCGAGGTTGCGATCGAATTGGGTCGGCGCGTGCTTGCCGTGCAGGACGAGCAAGTTGACGCGCAGGTTGCGGAAAGTCTGGCCCTGGAACGCGAACCGGCCGTCAGCGTCGGTGTGCACCGGCTCTGGCACGCGGCGGTCCCGGCCGCGGTTGCGTTGGGCCCCGCGGCCAAAGTCGAGCCATACCTCGGCGTCGGCGACCGGCGCGCGGAAGCGATTGACGACTCGACCGCGCAGCAGCAGTTCGGAACGCTGTTCTGCGCCGAGGTCATCGCCAACCGCGACTTGTTCTCGTTGGCCTTCTGCGCCGAGCGCCTCGGCGACTGCTTGTTCTGCCTGGTCCGCCTGCGCCTCAATCGCAATCTCGTCGCGTTCATTCCAACGCACGACGGGCACGTCGTCCGAACCCGTCAGGGAGGGGATCACGAGGACTCCCGCAGCGAGCAAGAGTCCGGCAAGCAAGGAGACGATCAGGGGGCGGTGGCGCATGCAGGAGAGGCAGAAAGCTGTAAGGCGCCATTACGGCGCATTCCGGCCATTCCCCATCGTTCTGCGCTGTAACTCTTGTGCAAGCCGGGTCCCGGATGCGCCCGGCAACAATCGTCACTGAAGCGCGACAGAACAGACGTTGGAGGCGCCGATCGACGAGCCATCGGCGGCCACAAATGCGGTCTGGCAATGGATCCAGAGGCCATTGGGGAAGCCGGGGTTGCTCAACGCGAAAGCCGCGGTGCCCGTCGGGTCGAGTGGCGCGAACAGCGTTGCAACCGGGAACAGCAGTCCAGCTTCCCATAGCAGCGCTTGTTCGAATCCTTGCAAGCGCAGCGGCAACAGCGCGCCGGTGCCAACCGTGCCGAGTGCGAGCATGCAGAAGCCGGCGTGCGGGCCGTTCTGCTGCATGAGCGTAAACACTCCGGGCGCGACCGGACCGCTGCCGCCGGCCAGCGCTAACGGCGCGGAGCGCGCCGCGAGGCGTGCGACATTGGTGGTTGCGAAGTAGTCCGTCTCGATGACGCACAGCACGCCGCCGCCTTGGTGCGCGAACGGCTCGAACTCCGCGTTGCGCGTCGCTCCCGGCAAGAACGCGAGCGCCGAGGGCGACGTGCTCGCGAGCGCGAAGTCGAGGATCGTCGACACGGACTTCGTCGTGTGGCTGTCGCTGATCTCGAGCACGCGTGCATTGCCGTAGTCAGCGACGAAGATGTCGTCATCGATGTCGATGGCGAGGTCGCCGGCCGAGTCGAGTCCATTGACGATGACTTGCGCGTTGGCGTTCGTGAGCACCGGGCCGCCGCTCAGCGCGAGCGACCATTGGGCCGCGTTCCAGCGGATCACATCGACGGCGGCGGGGGGCGGCGGAAAGGTCAGCGGCGCGGTGGCGTAGACCAGTTCTTGTTCGGGCGAGAGCGCGAGCGGGCCAGACGCACCGGGCACGAGGCCGATTGTTGTCTGCGCACCGGTCACGAGGTCGAGGGCGATCAGGTCGTTCTGCGCCGACGAGAAGCCTCCGGTCTTTGCCGAGACGATCGCGACGCCCGGGCCGATCGCGACCGCGTCGTAGGCGTATTGGATCGTGTTCAGTAGCTGCGGCGTCCGCGCGGCATCGACTGGCACGCGCCAGATCTGGCCGTAGCTGCTCTCGGCGAACAACAATTCACCGTTGCCGATCGCCATCGTGAAGGAGCCGAAGCGAAACGTCGGAAAGGTGAGCAGCGCGCGCGTTGGCAGGCCCGGGGCGTCGTAGTTCAGGGACACGCCGTCGAACCACACGTTGCCGTCGTCCACGACGGTGATGCTGTTGGCCGATCCGGGCAATGACTGCGTGGTGCGCACGTAGCCTTCTGCTGCCGATTGGGACTCGAGAGGCGAGAGCAGGAACAGGACGGCGCCGAACGTGGCGGCGACAAGGGGAGAGAAACGGACCATCGAGGACACTCCTCGGCGGCATGCCGCCGAGCTTGCGAACGACCGTCGCGGCGATGGTCGTGGCAGCCCGACTGGCCGATTGCCTGCTGCGCCCGCGTCGGGGGCAGCCAGCAACTGGCGGCTCTGTCGTGCTGCGTCGGACGTCGTGCGCGCCGAGGCGGTCCAAAGCGGCCGCTCATGCGGTCGCATCCTGACGAGGTGTTCTGGCTCCCCGGATCGGCCTACTAGTCCTGCCTTCCCATCGCCGCCTACGAGGCAGGTGACAGTGGCGTATGGACGTTCGTCCCCGGTGACAGCTGCGGGACAGCGCCGGATTTGCACCGGACTTCCCTCGCTCAGGGTCGATGCACCCTAGTCGGTCCGGTTCACCCGGGTCAAGCGCGGCACTTGTGCCGGCGCACGGTGCCGCCGAAAAGCCTTCCTGCGATGCCGCAGGCGCTCCTCCTCCAACTCGAAGAATGCGCACGAGCGGGCGGATTCGATCTGCTCGGACTCGTCGATGCCCATCGCTTCGATGCGACGCAGCCCTACGAGTTGCGATGTGCGCGTGAAATGTCGGGCTGCGGCACGGTGATCGTGGTCGCGTGCGGCGGATCGGCGCCGACGGAGTGGGCTGCCCTGCGCGAGTTGCAGCCGATGGTGCAGCGCGCCGGCTATCGCGCGCAGTTCGTCGAGCCGACCCAAGGCAGATTGCGGCTTGCGGCGCTCGGCGAGGCTGCCGGACTTGGCACCGTGTCGCCGGTCATCCATCGGCTGCTGCACCCCATGTTCGGGCCGCGCGTGATCGTCGGCGGCGCGGTGTTGGTCGAAGGTCAGCCCTTCGGGCCCATCGCGGACAAGTCGATCGCCGAGCACTTCCAGCCGTGCTGCAACTGCCCGCGGCCGTGCCTGTCGACTTGCCCAAGTGTGCTCGCCGAAAGCAGCGGCCATGTCCACGTCGACGCGACGCGTTGCACGCGCGAGCGTCAGCGCGGCGCCTGTGCCAATGCCTGCGGCGTCATTCGCAACTGCCCGGTCGGCGCGGGTCAGGCGCTGCCACAAGTCGTCGAATCCGAGCGTCATCGCTACGAGTTGGCTCGCGACCTGGCGATACAGGGCCGCGGTGTGTGGCCGGCCATCCGACGGTGGATCGGGTGGTGGTGAAGCGGCGCGCCGATTCCCCAGAGGCCGCGGGGGTGCAAATCCAAGAGCCGAGACAAACACCCATCCCCCGCACCGCATCTCCATGCCAGGGTTCAGGTCCGGCCACCGCCCGTCGTTGACCCTCCGACCCGGCAGGCCTATCGTCCGCCGCCCTTTCTCTGCCCCCCAAGGCCCGCCTCCGACCCTCCCGTGCGCAAGACGATTGCCATCGCCGACTTCGTCGTGGGCGGCGACACGTTCGCCGTCATCGCGGGGCCGTGCGCGGTGGAGTCCGAGGCGCAGCTATTTGCCGCGGCCGAGGCGGTGGCGCAGGCTGGCGCGGCGCTGCTGCGTGGCGGCGCGTTCAAGCCGCGGACTTCGCCCAAGTCCTTCCAAGGCCTCGGCAAGGAGGGCCTCGAACTGCTGCTGCGCGCATCGCAGCGCACTGGCCTGCCGGTGGTCACCGAGGTCATGGACCCCCGCGACGTGCAACTGGTCGCGGAGCACGCAGCCGTCCTGCAAGTCGGCGCGCGCAACATGCAGAACTTCCCCTTGCTGCGTGAAGTAGGCCGTCAGCGACTGCCGGTGCTACTCAAGCGCGGGCCCGCCGCCACGGTCGAGGAGTTGCTCTACGCGGCGCAATACATCACCAACGAAGGCAACGGCAACGTGATCCTGTGCGAGCGCGGGATCCGCAGCTTTGACCCGTCGACACGCTACGTGCTCGACCTCGCGATCGTGCCGGTGCTCCGCGAGCGCACGGATCTGCCGATCCTGGTCGACCCGAGCCACGGCACGGGCCGCGCATCCTTGGTGAGGCCGATGGTCCTTGCCGCCGCTGCCGCTGGCGCGGACGGCGTGATCACCGAAGTGCACGCGGATCCGCAGCGAGCCCTCTGCGATGGCGCCCAAGCGCTGCTGCCGATGGAATTTGGACAAATGATGAACGACCTGCGGCGGCTGTTGCCCATGCTGGGTCGCCGTCTCGTGCGTCCTGGAGCCTCCGGGCACGCGACATCGACCACGGGAACGATCTCCGACGAGTTCACCGCGCCATGACGCACAAGAGCCGCAAGCCGTACATCGCCGGCAACTGGAAGATGAACCTCGACCGGCCCAAGTGTTTGGACCTGGTCAAGACCATCAAGAGCCGACTTGGCGACGGCAACGACCGCGAGGTCGCCGTGTTCGCGCCTTCGATCTACCTCGCTGACGTCACGGCGGTGGCGCAGGGCTCGCCGCTCGGCGTCGGCGGCCAGAACATCTGGTACGAAGAGAACGGCGCATTCACCGGCGAAGTCGCCGCGCGCATGCTGCGCGAAGTAGGCGCCGACCGCGTGCTGGTCGGGCACAGCGAACGCCGCCACGTGTTCCAGGAGCCGGACGAATGGATGGGCCGCAAGGTCCGCGCCGCGCTCGACCGCGATCTGCTGCCGATCTACTGCGTTGGCGAGACGATCGAAGAGCGCCGCGGCAACCGTACGGATCGAGTGATCAAGCGTCAGCTCGACGCTGGGTTCGAGAAGGTCCGGCCCGAGGACAGCCACCGCATCACCGTCGCCTACGAGCCCGTCTGGGCGAGTGGCACCGGCGAGACCGCCACGGTCGAGCAGGCTGCGGCGGTGCACAAGATGATCCGCAAGTGGATCGCGCAACGACTCGGCGACGAGGCAAGCCAAACCACGCGCATCCTCTACGGCGGCAGCGTGAAGCCTGACAACGCAAGACAACTCATGGCTGCGGACGACATCGACGGCCTTCTGGTCGGCGGTGCGAGTCTGCAAGCCGACACTTTCATTCCCATCATCGAGTACGACGCGCGATGAGCATCGCACTGCATTACATCTCCTGGGTTCTGTTCTTCCTTTCCTCGGTCCTCTTGATCGCGGTGATCCTGTTGCAAGAAGGCAAGGGCGGCGGTCTCGCCGAGGCCTTCGGCGGCGTCGGCGCGGAGACCTTCGGCGTGAAGACCGGCGGCATCAACAAGGTCACGATGTCGTTGGCCTTCGTGTTCTGCGCTTCTGCGTTGGTCATCAACGCGACCTGGAACAACTGACGCGCGGCTGGCTGCGCGGCATTGCGCCGCGCGTCGGCCCGGACGAGGCAACGTGACAGCGGTGACCTTCAGCATGACCGGGACCGGCTCGGCAGCCGGAGTCACCGAAGCGGGTCCGCTCCGCATCGAGCTGCGGTCGGTCAACGGTCGCGCCTTGCAGGTCAAGCAGCGCCTTTGTCGCGACGTCGCGGGCCTTGAAGCCGCGTTCGAGGACGAACTGCGCGCCAAGGTCGGTCGCGGCAGCGTGACGCTCGTCATCGAGCGCAGCGGTTCGGCGGACGGATTGCCCGATCGCTCGCGCCTCGCGCAGATCGTCGGCTCGATGCGTTCGCTCGCGCGCGATCTCGGGTTGTCCGATCAACTGACGTTGCGCGACGCGCTCGATCTCGCGAAGGACGCGCCGTCGTCCTTCGACCGCGACGACTGTCCGCGGTTGTTGGCGTTGCTGCAGTCTGCGATCTCGGACCTGCAAGCGCATCGTGCCGAAGGCGGCAAGGTGACGGCGACGGCAATGCGCACAGAACTCGATGCGCTCGATCGGCTGCACGCCGAGGCGGCGCAGCGTGCGCCGACGATCGTCGAAGACCATCGCGAGCGGCTGCTGCACCGGATGCGGGAGTTCGTCGCAGCGCAGGGCCTGCGCCTCGACGAGGGCGCGCTGGTGCGCGAAGTCGGGCTGTTCGCAGAACGGGTCGACGTCGAGGAAGAACTGCAGCGGCTTTCCGCCCACCTGCGCGAGACGCGCAGCGTGCTCGAAGGCGGTGGCGCCGTGGGTCGCAAGGTCGAGTTCCTGTTGCAAGAAGTGCTGCGCGAGACCAACACGCTCGGATCCAAGTCGCCGGATGTCGCGATGGCGCACTGCGTCGTCGCGATGAAGTCGGCGATCGACAGGCTCAAGGAGCAGGCGGCGAACCTCGAATGATCGGCAAGTTGGTGGTGATCTCCGGGCCCTCGGGCGCAGGCAAGACCTCGGTCTGCCGCGCGCTCAAGCAGTTGCCGGGCGTCGAGTTCTCGGTATCCGCGACGACGCGCGCCCCACGCAGCGGCGAGCAGCCGGGAGTCGACTACCACTTTCTTGCGCGCGACGAGTTCGAGCGCCGCGCGCAGCAAGGCGACTTCTTGGAATGGGCGTCCTACAACGGCAACTTCTACGGCACTCCGCGTTGGCCGATGGATGAAGCGATCCGCGCCGGCCGCACCTTCTTGCTCGAGATCGAGGTCGCTGGCACGCGGCAACTGCGCGAGAAGCGCGTGCCGGGCATCTATCTGTTCATTGCGCCGCCGAGCACCGAAGAACTGAAGAACCGGCTCGTCCGCCGTGGCACCAACACCCAGCAGGACATCGAGTCGCGCGTGCGCATCGCGCGCGAGGAGATCGAAGCCGCCAAGCAGATCGTCGCGGGCCGTCCGCTCTACGACCACACGATCGCAAACATCGACCTCGAGCAGACGATTGCGCGCGTCGCGTCGCTCATCGGAGTTGCGCGTTGACGCGCGTCGCGACGGCGCGGCGATGACGCTTCGCGCATTCCGCATCGTCGGCGCCGCCGCTGCCGATGCCCTCGAAGCGCTGCACGCGCTCGTGGATGTGCGCGGGGCGCTGGAAGAAGCCGGCGCGGTCACGGTGTGGCTCGACCAGGCGCTGCCCGAGATGCCGTTCGATGGGCTCGCGATCCACGAGTTGCCGCCGGCAGCCGCGAACGCGACTTCCACCGGCCTCGAGCACGACCGTGCGATCCTCGTCGCAAAGGACCTGCTCGTGCGGCCACCTTGGGTCGAGCGTCCCATCGGGTTTGGTGGCATCGAACTCGTCGTGCCGCGCGGCATGGCCTTTGGCAGCGGCGAGCACGACAGCACTCAGGCCGCGTTGCTCGCCTTGCACGCGGCATGGAAGGCACCCACGAGCTTCGCGGATGTCGGGACCGGATCCGGCATCCTCGCGCTCTATGCCCACGTTCGCGGTTGCCGTCGCATCGAGGCGTGCGATGTCGAGGAGCCGGCCGTGCTTGCCGCGCGCGAATTGATTCCGGGTTCCGAGGTCACGCTCGGCGGCCCCGAGACGATGCCGTGGCGCGCGGATTTCGTCATCGCCAACCTGACCGCAGCGGAGCAGCACGCGGCGTTGCCTGGCATCCTCGATCGCTGGTCGCAGAAAGCCGCGCTCGTGTTGTCGGGCATGCGTGCTCACGAAGTCGACGCGGTCGCATCGCGGTTGCCGCGTGTCGCGTCGCGCTTGACGCGCGGGGCGTTCACTGCGCTGACGACGCCGCCTTCGGCTTGAGGTAGACGTCGAAGCGCACGCGTTCGCCGGCGATCGTCAACGATGGCGGCCCGGCGAGCGGTTGTTCGTGTGGATGGCGTTTGACGACAACGCGATCGCGGGCCGCCGCGAACGCGAGATGAACGAGGACCTCCTGCGATCCGGGTGGGCCGGCGAGCAGACGGCATACCTGCATTTCCTTCTTCACCTGCGCGCGACCTTGCGTCGGAAACATCGGGTCGAGCAGCACGACGTCGACCGACGACGGGCCGATCGCGGTTAGGACGTCCATGGCGTCGGCATGGCGGACGTCGAGCCGATCCGCGAACGGCGCACGTTCGGCCGCGTCCGCGAGCAGGAACGCGAGCAAAGAGATGCGTTCGCATGCAATCACGCTGCAACCGAGATGCGCGAGCAGCATGGCGTCGCGGCCCAGCCCCGCGGTTGCGTCGAGCACGCAAGGCGGCGATTGACGCCGATGCAGTGAAACCGCGCGCGCAATCGGTTGCGACTTGCTCGCGGTGCGAAGCCTGCGCGCGAGGTCGCCGGATTCGAAGTCGACTTCTATTGCAAGCGGTGCCTCGCGCTGCGGCGTGCGAAGTCGCAGCGCGCCGTCCTCGTCGCGACGCAGGGTCCACGACGACGGCGGCGCGTCATCGCAGATCCTGATGCCAAGTTCGGCGCAACGTCGCGCGTCACGACCTTCGCACGGAGCCAGGAACACGGCTTCGGTCGGTTGTGGCATGTTTTCGTGGCAGCGTGCTTTGCGTCGACTTGCCGATGGCATCGACGAATCAGCGCAGGCTATCAGGCGGACCGAATCTGTGCTGCGCGCCCGCGGCGTCTCGATTTGGAATTGCGTGCTAGCATTTCGCAACGACGGCGTTCGTGCTCTCTCCGGCGAACGTCGCTGAACCTGCTCTTTCCCCCCAATCACAGCTATGCGTCGTCTGCACCTCAAGCTCTTCTTCCTCCGCACGCGCGTCAAGCGCGAACCCCAGGGCGTCACGGCCAAGATCCTCGGCGTGCGTCCCGCGACGATGTCCCACTTGGAGCAAGGCCGCTCGCTGCCAACGCTGCCGATGCTGCTTGCTCTCTGCAAGCACTACGATGTCGTCCCGACGTATTTGCTCGACGACGATCGTCCAATCGAGCCGGGTCTGCGCGATCGCTGGAGCGAACGCTCAAACCTGCTGACTCGCGGCAACTGGCTCGAAGTGCCCGAGGGTTCGTGGGTGACCACGAACGACGGCATCAAGCTCTGCCCGGTCCTTCAAGGGGCACGCTTCTACGATGCGGTCGCGCAAGCGCAGCGCATGACCTGCGCGAACGGTGACCAGGCGCGTCAGCTCGAAGAGTCGATCCAATCTGCTCGCCGCGAAACGGATCACGACCTCGAGGAGCGCCTCAAGCGCGAACTGATGGGCCAGCGCAAGCCGCGCTCGAAGGCCCAGCGCATCGCGCCGGCTACCCGCCCGCAGATGAATCAGGCCGCGCAGGCCTGATCACGAAGAAGGGAGGCCCTCGCTCGCGAGTGGCCACACGGGGCCGACCCGGTAGTTCAGGTCGGCTCCGTAGGGAGACTTCTCCGCGATGGCGTGTTGGATCTGGAGGATCCAACCATTGATGCCATTGTGGTCGGGGTCGTCGGGCAAACACCACAAGTGCCCTTCGGCCAGCAACCGCGTGAGGCAACGCCGCCGCAGTTCGCGGTTCTGGTCCCGCGCTGATGTTCGCAGCGTTGGCGCGAGATCCTCCAGCGTGGTCGCGAGCGCGACCCCTGGCGTGCCGTAGACGGCCCGGCCAATGTGCAGGACCGGCGTGTCCGCGAGCAGCGCGATGCCTGCGAGAGGCGCGTTGACGGTCACGACCGCGAGCGCCGTCATGCATGCTGCGGCCGTTGCATGACTCAGCTCCAGCCTCACGTCGTCGAGATTGCGCAGTGGCGCCAGTTCTCGTTGGCTGAGTCCTTCGCGCGGCAGCACCGCGACGACTTCGGCTCGCGGATCGAGGAACGCAGCGGCGCGTCTTGCGGCGCCGACCAACTGCAATGGTGACGGTGCGTCGTCGGCGTCGAGCAGGAGTCGGGCATCGCCGCTGCGCTGCAGCAGCACGGCAACGAAAGGCGCGTCAGGAAGCTCGATGGTCCGTGCGCTGTGCTCTGGCTGCTTCGACGCATTGCGCCATGCGCGAAGTCCGCCAAAGAACCCCGGCGCGGTGCCCTCGTTGCGACCTCGCCATGCGGCTGCCGCGCGCAAGAGGAGCGCGGGGGCTCGGACTGCGGAGCGTGGCAACGGCAGCGGCAAGCTGTTGCCGGCGACGCTGGCGATCGCAGCGCGCAGCAGATTCTCGTTGATCGGACCTTCTCGGTAGTCCCACGCGGCACGTCGCGCGGCCGGCGCGTCGCCGTCGAGGCCGAATGAGTCGATCTGCATCGTCCCGGGCAGGATGCCGTCGCCCGTCCACTGAATTGGCACACCCGCTTCGCGCGCCGCGAACTGCACGAGCGCGTGCGCGCCGGTGCGAACCTGGTGGAACTGCACGAGGTTGGGACGGTCGCGATCGAATCGATCGAACACGGACGGCGCAATGCGGCGAAGGCGCGCCTCCGCTATTCGAAGCGCAGCGCCATGCGGTTCTTGTCCGCGACGGCGGCAGTCGATGGCCGCGAACTCCGAGAACGGTGCGCGTCGCATCCGCGCGTTCTCGTGGCCGGGTCGCCGCGGCTTCGCGAAGGATGTCGAGTGCCCTTGCGCGATCCAGAACTCGCGATCTGCGGCATCGACGCAGAAGACCTCGGTGCGAATGCCGCGCGATTCCAAGCCGCGCAACAGGCGGTCCATGAGATGGAACCGGCCGATTCCGGGGGCGGCTGCGAGGACAAGGGTCATCCGATCCCGGTGAGATCGGCACGCAGGGTCCGCGGACTTGATCAACCGGCGGCACCGCATGCGCCAGAGAACCCCATCCCAAGGGCTGTTGGCTGCGCAGCTCAGCCCAGAGATGTGGGCGAAGCCAAGGCCACTTCGTCCGCTCGCAAGCGGAGTCGATCGGTCAGCATCTCGTGACCTGCAACATGCGGTCGCGCGCCCGCAAGCCCGAGTGCTCGCAGGGTGATCGCGTTGCCGCCGCGCTTGCTGGGCTTCACGGTGCGATGGCGCCGCGATGGCTCTCCGCGCCGGCATCTGGCCAGCCTTTGGTCGACAGGTCGACGGCACCGGTTGCGGCGGGGCCATCGGCTGCTGGCCGGTAGTTGGCGTCGAGCCGGGGATCGGCTTCGACGCCTGCAGCCTCCCATCCCGGCGCGTAGTGCGCGCGCGATTGCGACCACAACGTCGAGGTCATGTAGTCGTAGAGGCTGGCGAAGTCTCGCGTCTGCGTGCCGACGAAGTCCGCGAACAGTGGCGTCGATGCCTGCGCCCCGATGCGCCAGTAGAGGTTGCCGTCGAAGGTCTGCGACCCATCGCCGACGCGAGCGCGCCGCAGCGCCCACTGGTCCCCGCGCAACACGAAGACGTTGTCGAACACCTCGTGCGGGCAAGTAGCATTCGAGCCTTGGAAGGCATAGGCGATTCCCAGCCCTTCGCCGTCGACGTCGACGCCGCCCATGAAGGTGTTGCGATAGACCTTCCACGGGTCCGGGGCATTCAGTGCGCCGGTGTCGTGCAGCGAGAACGCAGGGCCAGCGGCCATGCCGTCGTTGTCAGGGCCCTGCCAGTAGGCGTAGGACTGCTGCAAGGGATCCGGGCGGCCGTAGAACTGCTCTTCGCTGGTGTCGATCACGTTGTGGTCGATCCACTTCGTGCCGGCGTTGGCGAGCGATGGCGCCGTCGAGCCGTTCCATGACACGCCCTGCGTGGTCTGACGCACGAGGTTGTGGTCGAACCGCACGTGATGTCCGGCGGTCGCGATCTCGAACGCGTCATCGCGGATGCCGAAGAACTCGTTGTGATGGACTCGGAACTCCGACGGCGTGCCGTAGGTGTCGATGCCGTCGAACAGGCCCAAGAAGCGACAATGGCCGATCTCGACGCCGCTGACCGCCCCCTGAAACTCGAATGCCGCGTCCTGCATTGTCGCCGCCATCGGATTGTCTGCCTTGACGTCGCTGCGTGGCATCCAGCGCGGGAAGGCCGCATCAAAGGTCGAGCCTTCGCACAACAGGTCGTGGAACCCGCCTCGCACCACGAAGCCATACTGCCCGAAGCGGAACGAGCAGTTGCGGAAGGTGAGGCGTTGCGACCCGTTCGGAAGGTCTGCGATGCGCTCGCCGTGACGCAGGGCCATGCCTTCGATGCGGACCCAGCGCGCTGTCGAAGCGACGTCGAGCACTGGATCCGACGGGAACAAGAACATCGGTGTGTTGCGCGCGTCGAGGTCGTGCGGAACTTGCATCGAGAACCTCGCTTGCTCGCGGCTGCGCTGCGTGCGGACATAGATGCGCTGGTCCGACTGGTTCCAGAACACGCCCGGCCCGCAGTAGTAGGACGAGGAGCCACGGTAGTCCTCGACGTCGGCAGCGAGATGCGCGTAGCTCGCATAGGGCACGAGGCGCCAATCGCCGTCCGTGCTGCCGAAGTAGCCGAAGACCTGGCCTGCTCCAGCAAACGATGCACTCGATCGCCAGATGGAGCGCGAGGAGTCGTGCAGGACCCAGTCGGAGTTGCCCGCCGCGCGGAACTGCGTGTAGCCGCCGTCGATGCTCACGGTCTCATTGGGATAAGACCGGATGACGACGGGTTGCGACTGGGTGCCGGTTGTCGCGATGCGCACGTTGCGTTCGAGGTAGGTGCCGCCGCGAACGAGCAGCGTGTCGCCCGCCGCGAGGCGCGACGTCGCATAGGCGAGCGTCCGCCACGGCTGTGCGGCGGAGCCAAGGTTCTGGTCGCTGCCGCTTGGCGCGACGAACTTCGCCGTCGCGGGCACGGTCAGATCTGCTGGTATCGACGAAGGCCCCACGCCTCCACCCACATTGCCAGCGCCACTGCCGCCACCGGAGCCGCCGCCGGTCCCACCGGAGCCGCCGCCTGAACCCGTACCGCCACCCGAACCGGGGTCCGACGGCAACGTGCCGCCGCCCGCCGATCCGCATGCCGAAAGGAACGCGAGCCCCAGCGCGACCGCCGAGGCCCAATACCGCGAGCCGCGTCCGAAGGGCGCGCGCACGCAACGATGCAAAGCAACGTCGTGATGCATGTCCGATCTCCGCGCCGACTCGATCCAATGCTCGGATCGGCAGCGGAAAAACGGAATGCGACGAGAGGCCGCTGTTGCGGAGGAGAAAGGCCCAAAAGCCGCGCGGCCGCTCGGGGCGGCCGCGGGGAGAAATCCGGTGACACCGTGCCTTCGCGCACTCGCGCGAAGGCGTGTGGGATCACTTCTTCTTGGCTTCGGGCTTGGCCTCTGGCTTCTTCTCGTCGGGCTTCTTCGCGTCTGCGGCCGCGCCTTCTGCAGCCGGAGCGGCTTCCGCAGCCGGAGCCGCCTCGACCGCCGGGCCCACCAACTTCGCGACGTGGCAGACAACGAGATCGGGGCTGCTGACCAGCGTGACGTCGGCGGGCAGCGCGAGGTCGCGCGCGTGGATCGACATGTCCATGTCGAGCTTGTCGACCGCGACGACCAGCGACTCGGGGATCGCAGTCGGGACGCAGCGCACCGTGACATGCGCGTGGTCCTTGACCAGCGTCCCGCCCTTGCTGAGGCCAATGGCGTAGCCTTCGAAGCTGACCTCGACCTCGACGTCGATGGGCTTCGTCAGGTCGACGCGCAGGAAGTCGCAGTGCACCGGGTGGTCCGTCAGCACGTCGAACTGGATGTCCTGCAGCATCGCATCCTGCTGCTGGCCGTCGATCTCGAGCCGGAACACCTTGTGGTGCTTCTTGATGTGCTGCTCGAGTTCCCACTCGGAGACGCTGATGACCAGCGCGTCCTTCTTCTCGCCGTAGACGACGGCGGGGGTCCAGCCCTGGGCGCGGAGAGCGCGCAGTTGGTTGCGTCCGATGGCCTTGCGGGCCTCGGCCTTCATCTTTGCTACTTGCATTGTCGTACCTCGTGTTGGAATGCGATGGGAGGGAAGTTCTTTCTGATCAGCTCTCGGTCTCGAAGAGCTTGCTGACGCTCTCGCTGCGGTGGATGCGGTCGATCGCGCGTGCTAGCAACTGCGCAATCGAGACGGTTTCCAGCCGCGCGATCGTCGAGGCGGGGAGCGGAATGGTGTCGGCGAACAGGATCT
>SXPK01000269.1 GCA_005776365.1 Planctomycetia bacterium | reverse complement strand
TAGATGTAGTCGCCGACGAATACGACGAGGTCCAGGTCGTCCTTCGCCATCTGCTCGTATGCCGTGTAGAGCCCTTGCTCAAAGCTCTGGCACGAAGCGAGTGCGAAGGACAGTCGCGTCGCGGTCGTGTCCTTCGCCGGCATCGTGCGCGTGCGACCGACTGGGCTCGAAAAGCCCTCGGATCGAAAGCGAAAGTAGAACCACGAGTCGCTCGGCAGCCCCGAAGGCTCGACGTGGACGCAGTGGCCATCCTCGGCGGAGCACACGAGCGCGCCGCATTGCAGCAGCCGTTCCATCGCGGCGTCCTCCGCGATTTCCCAGTTCACTTCGAGGTCCTTCGTGCCCATGCCGCCGTCGTCTGCCAACGGGTCGCGGGCGAGCCGAGTCCACAGCACGACGCTGTGGTCGTCGGGGTCGCCGGACGCGACGCCGAGCTGAAACGGATTGGCGTTCGATGGAAGGGCTGCTGGTGGGTGCGGATCGGATTCGGCGCTTCGTTGTGGGGCTCGGGCATGCGCGCAACAAAGCAGTGGTGCGGTCGCCGCAGCCGCTGCAAGTCGAGTGCAGAAGTCGCGTCGGGTGCTGGACTCGGCGTGGAGTTGGTCTCTGAGCACTCGCATTGGCGCGACAGCATCGCCGCCGCCTTGAGGATCTGCACGCCCTGGCGTGAAGGTTTTGTCCGGCGCGAGCGTGGTTGCGAAGTCGCTACATGCAGGCGCGCAACGACAGCCATCCGGCAGCGATCGTGAGCGTGCCGATCGTGATGGGGATGCCGGTGCGCAGGTGCGTTGCGGTCCAACTGCCGCGCAGCGGTTCTACGCCCAGCCTGCGCGCCTGTTCGACGACGATCAGGTTGGCGATGGAGCCGATCAGCAGCAGATTGCCAGCGAGCGTGCTCGAAAGCGCAAGGATCGCGGCGGCCTGCGGATGTTCGGCCGCGGGGAGCAGCAGCATGACGAGGGGGACGTTCGACACGACGTTGCTGCCGAGCGCTGTCACGGCAAACAACGCGGCGGGGTCGCGCACGTCGAGGCCAGCGCTCGCCCCGGCTTCGAGCCAACGTGCCGGATAGCCCGAGTGCTGCAATGCCGCGTTGACGACGAAGAGACCCGCGAACAGCACGAGGAGCGGCCAGTCGACGAGCGCGAGGAGGGAGCGGGTCGGCGTCTTTCGCGACAGCAAGACTGCCGCGCCGGCAAGCAGCGCCTGCGCGCCACGCGGCAGCGGGCAAAGGAGCAGGCCGAGCACAAACAGGGTCAGGATCACGGTTCCCTTCCGCGTCCGTGCTGAGTCATAGGGCGCGTTCTCGAGATACTCGCCGATCGGGTTGCGTTCGAAACGGCCGCGCCAAGAACGCTGGATGATCCACCACGAAAACCACAGTCCAATGGCCGCGGGCACGACGCCGTCGAGCAAGTAGCTCGCGAACGGCACGTCGAGTGCTTCGCCGACCAGCAGATTCTGTGGGTTGCCGAGGATCGTTGCTGCAGAGCCGACGTTGCTGGCAGCAGCGAGCCCTAGCAGGAACGGCACGGGGTCGAGCGAGCGGCGCCGGCAGACGTCGACCAGCACGGGCGCTACGGCGAGGCACACGACGTCGTTCGTCAACAGCGCTGACAGCGCGCCGCAGGCCACCATGAACGAGAGCAACAGCCGTTCGGGCGCACCATCTGTGGCGGCGATCGCGTGCGTCAGCCTCGAGTAGAAGCCCGAGAGGCGGAACTGCGCCGAGACGAGCATCAGGCCGAACAACAGACAGATCGTCGGCGCGTCGATGCTGCGCCAGCCTTGCTCGATCGACACGGCGCCGCAGCCGACGAGCGTGACGGCGCCAAGGAACGCGACGCCGGCGCGGTCGATGCGGAGTTTGGGAATCCCACCGAACACCATGCCGACGTAGACGGCGACGAAAACGACGAGGATGGGATCCACGAATGCCATCGTGCAAGAACGCGGTTGGCGAGCAAGCGCGGCGCGTCGCGGCGGTGGACGCGCGCCCTCAGCTGTCGATGCGCAACAACGCGAGCAGGCCGGACTGACGTTCGACCTGCGTGGTGAGAGAGTGCTCCAGCACGCGTTCGTCCGCGACGATGGTGGCCGAGTGCCGTGCGCGCGTCACTCCGGTGTAGAGCAACTGCACGTTGGCGAGCGGTCCCACACGGTCGGGCATCAGCAGAAGCACTTGGTCGAACTCCGAACCCTGGCTCTTGTGCACCGTCATCGCGAACGCGGTCTCGTGCGGAGGCAGGCGTTGCGGCAAGAACGCACGTGGCTCCTTCTCACCTTGGTCGAACCACGCCATGAGCCGGCCTTGCGCGTCCGGGAAGATCACGCCGAGGTCGCCGTTCATGAGGCCGGTGCCGTAGTCGTTGGCGGTGACGAGGATCGGGCGGCCCTTGTAGAACGGCTCGGTTGCGAGGTGGCGATGGATCCGTGACTCCAGGTGCCGGTTGCACTCCATGACGCCAAGGCTGCCTTGCCGCGCCGCGCACAGAACGCGGAACTTCTGTTGCGCTAGCAATGCAGCGCTCGGGCTGTCGCAATTCGACATCGCGCGGAACGCATCGAGGTGCGGGTCGAGCAGTTGCCGCAAGGGACCTGGCGCCTTGGTCGAAAGGTCCGAGTGGCCGCCACGCAAGGCCTTGCGGGCTGCGTCGGTGTCGCGCTGCGAGATGGCGCGGGCGAAGGTGCCGATGCCCAAGTCGGATTGGAATCGATACGTCTTGGTCAGCAGCGTCACGCACTCGGCGAGCGGCGAACCGTCCGTCTGCGACGGCACGTCCATGCCGAGCCAGTCGCGGCAACGCGCTGCCGTCGTCGGGCCCGCTCCGTGTTCGGGTCGCGCGGCTACGCACAGGTCGAACAGCGTCTGGCCAGCGCCGACTGAGCTGAGCTGGTCGCGGTCTCCAAGCAGCACGAGTCGACACGCCGGCGGCAAGGCCAGGATCAGCGCATCGAACATCTCGAGTTCGACCATCGAGGCCTCGTCGACGACGACGACGTCGAAGTGCAGCGGCGAGCCCTTGCCATGACGGAACGCGTCGTTGCTGAAGCGGTAGCCGAGCAACCGGTGCAACGTCGTCGCGCGCGCGACCTGCGCATCCGGCGCGCTCTCGTGCAACTTGCCGCGGGCGGCGTCCATGCGCGCCGCCGCCTTGCCCGTCGGCGCTGCGAGCGCAATGCGCAGGCTCGCATCCTCGGCGAGCAGCACGCGCAGCATCCGCAGGATCGTCGTCGTCTTGCCGGTGCCGGGGCCGCCGGTGACGACCGAGAAGCGGCGCAGCAAGGCGGCGGCGACAGCGGCCGACTGCAAGTCCAGTTCGCCCGGCTTCGGCGCGAGCGCGCGCAACGCAGCGAGCGCTGTGGCCGACGGTTCGCGCGCCTCCTTGCTCGCAGCGAGGAAGAACGAAGCCACGCGGCGTTCGCTCGCCGCGTGCCGCCACAAGGACAACGAGTCGTCCGCGGACAGGAACAGCGGCAGCGTCGGCTGTGCTGCGCTGCCTGTGGCGACCGCGCCGGTCGCAAGCAGTGCGGCGCGAACCTGCGTTGCTGCTTGATCAAGCTGAGCTCGCGTCGCTTCCTGGTTGCCCCAGATTTCTCGGGCGACCTCAGCGAGCGGCAGGCTTGTGCTGCCGTCGTGGACTGCAGCGAACAGACACCGCAGGGCGATGCGCATGAGCCGCTGGTGTTCCTGGGCCATTGGCTTGCCCAGGTGGGAACTGTGTTCGGACACCACCGAGAGCAGCGCGTCAGCGAGCGCGTCCGAAGCGTTGGCGCGGCTCATGATCTCCTTCCCGAATCGATCGACAGCCATCCATCCAAGGCCTCGATCAATGCGCGCGGCGGCGTGGCGACATGAAATCCATGCTCATGGTCGCCGGAACCGACTGGGCGCAGGAACACGTAGCAAGCGCCGCCGATGTGCCGGTCGTAGTCGTAGGCGGGAAGGCGCGCGCGCAGGTGGCGATGGGTTGCGAGCAGGTAGAGGCAGTATTGCAGCACGTAGTTGCTCTCGACGACGCAGCGCTGGAGTTCCTGCTTGGCGTAGTCCTCCGGGCGCGGGCCGAGCCAGTTCGACTTCCAATCGATCACCCAGTGCTTGCCCTCGTGCTCGACCAGCAGGTCGATCGAACCGGTCAAGTAGCCGTCGATCTGCTCGGCAGGCAGCGTCCGAAGCCGATCGGCGTAGCTCGCGAAATCTGGGCCGCCGTGTTTGGCGAAGGCGTCCGCCAGTCGCCTCGGCACGAGGTGCTTGGCCTGAGCGCAAAACCGCCACTCTGGCCGACGGTTCGACTTCGGCGTGTCCATCAGCCGGAAACCGAGGCCGGGCAGCTCGCGCTGTCGCAGCGCCTCGATCATCGCGCAGGTGACGTCCACTGGGTCGATCGGGCCACGGTGCGCTTGCCGGCGATGCAGGCCACCGGCACGTAGTCCCTCCTCGACGGCATGGCGCAGGGCGGCCGTGTCGTCGCTCGCGAAGTCGACGTGTTCGAGGATCTTGTGCAGGCAGTCGCCCGCCGCCGCGCCGCGAGCAAACGCGAACATGCCGGTCGGCTCGGCAGCCGTCGCCGCGTCGTTCGCCAACTGGTGGTCGTCCGGCTCGTCGGGAGCGCGGCCAGTCGCGATCGCTGCAAAGTCTTCATCGACGCGTTCGAGTTGGGAGATCTGCGTATAGCTCGTGGTGCGATGGCCTGGCTTGACGGACTGCGGCAGCGCCCGCGGCTTGGGCAGAGTCCGCTGGAGCGTGACGCCGGCTGCTTTCACTGCCGTGCCCATTGTCTGCAGGACGAGTTCGGTGCCGATCGTGCCAGAACTCTCGGCGGCAAGGGCGTCGGCCGCGGTCTTCCAGACATCCACGTTCACTGCCTTCGTTTCGCGCCACCTTTCGATCTGAGCCGAAGTGGCAGCGGTCGCGTTGCGACCAGGGCCAAGCAGCAGGTAGCCGAGTGCCGCGTCATGCGCGTCGGCCGATGCGAACGCGTGAACGACGCAACGCCGGCGCGCGCGAGTAAGCGCTACGTAGAGCAGGCGCAGGCTCTCGGCCAACTCGTCGTGCCGCCACCGATGCGTGAGCATCTGACGCTGGTCGGACCCAAAATCGAGGACGTAGGTCCCATCGTCCGTGCGAGCGAGCAGCGGGTCATTGGCATTGGGGTCCTTGCGGCCGCCTAGCGGGAAGGGCACGAATACGATTTCGTATTGAAGGCCCTTGCTGCCGTGCACCGTCTGAATGCGCACTGCCTTCGCGTCGCTCTCGAGTCGCAACTCCTTCAGCTCGTCTGCAATAGCGTTGGAGTTGCGCTGCAATCGTTCCATCCAGTGCAGGAGACCGTCGCCACGCAGCTTCTCCTCATGCTCGGCGTGGTGGAGCAGTTCGGCGATCTGCAGGTAGTTGGTCAGCTTGCGCTCCCCATCAGGTCGTGCGAGCAGGCGTGCGTGTACGTTCGTGCGGGCGAGAACCTGCTGGAACATTGCCAGAAACCCGTGTCGCTGCCATTGCCGGCGCAAGGACTCGATCGCGAGCAGTTCCTCCTGCAACGCTTGCTCGTCTGCGTCCAGCGCGGCGAGCGCAGCAGCATCGAGCCCGAAGAGCGGGCTGAACCACAGGGCCCGCACGTAGGACAGCTGCTGCGTTTGTCCGAACGCGCGCAACAGGCAGCGGAGGTCGTCGTACTCGGGACAATCGAAGACGTTGCCGGCGCGGCCGATTGCCGAGTGAACACCGAGCCCGCGCAGCGCGTCCTGCACCGCCTGGGCTTCGTAGTTGAATCGCGTCAGTACGGCGAAGTCGCTGGGCAAGAGACGGCGAGGGCTGCCACGATCCGTCAGCCGTGCCTCTGGGTCCGCGAGCAGCCTTGCGATCTCTTCTGCGACGTCGCGCGCCACAGCCTTGGTGCGAACAGGCTTCTTTGTTTCAGCGCGGCCCGACAGCCGCAGGCAGCGAATCTGCATCGCCGGTCCGGGGATCCCAGGCAGCGCGAGTTCCTCGCGCGTCCTTGCAGCCTCAACGCTCGGCATCACGATGCCTCCTTCGAGGAACGATCCAGGGCCGCAGAAGATCGTCGAGACGGCTGCGACCAGGTCAGGATGGCTGCGATGGTTGTGCCCGAGCGTGTGCGTCGCCTGCGCATCGTCGCGCGCCTGCAAGTAGGCGAGCACGTCGGCGCCGCGGAAGCCGTAGATCGACTGCGTGGGGTCGCCGACGAGGTAGAGCCCGAGGCCCTGTCAGCTGGTCGCGAACACGCGGTATTGCGCAGGGTCGGTGTCCTGGAATTCGTCGATCACCGCGACGCGGTAGCGCGCGCGCAGGGATGACAGGAGACGGGTTCGCCTGCCTGCGTCCGCAAGCGCTTCGTCGACCCGGCGCAGCAGGTCGTCGAACGACATGCTGTCGGTGCGCGCCTTGTCGCGGGCAATGCGCGCGCCGGTTGCGAGCAGCAACTCCCTGCGCAGCGAGTGGCCCGCCTGCTCTGCGCGATCGGTGGCTTGCTGGCACAACTCAAAGAACGGGTGGTTGAGCGACGGACGAGTCTTGCCGATCAGGCTCTCTTCCAACGAGGACGTCGAGAATGCCTCGATCCACGCAAGGTCAGGCACGGCGTCGTCGAGCAATCGCGCGAGCAACTGGGGGACCATGGCCTCGAACGAGCAGCCCCAGGGCTTCTTGCGCGCCGCTGCGCCCCACTTGATCTTGCAGAGTTCGTCGCAGGGCAACCCACCAGCAGCTGCGACCTGCCGCAGCTCCTTGAGCGTCGTATGCAGATCTGTCAGCGCCTCGTCGAGCGGTCCGGACTCTGGCAGCAATTTCGTGCCAGCGTGCTGCGAGAACTTCTTGTGCAGTTGCAGCACCTTGTCGGGCAGCAGCCCTTCACGCTTCGCGACGGCTGCGCACACTGCGTCGTGCGATTGCACGATCAGGCGCACTGCATCGCAACTCGCGTCGGCGCGAATCGGCAGGTCGTCGGCGGCAAACTCGATGTGGAACGGCGTTGCGCTAGAAAACGCAGCTTCGTCGAGCACGCGCTTGCAGAAGCTGTGGATCGTCGCCACCGACATTTCGTCGGACTGCTGCAGCGCCTGCCGCAGCAGCTTGGCGCCCATCCTGCCGTGCGCCTTTGCCAAGGAGTCGAGGAAGCGGTCCGAGTCGTGGCTTCCGCGCTCACACGCCGCCATTCCGTCCCGCAGTGCCCTGCGGATGCGCGTCTTGAGTTCTTGCGTCGCTGCGACGGTGAAGGTGACGACGAGGATCTCGGACAGCTTGGTCACGCGCCGCTCGAGCAGCAGGCGCAACACGATGCCGGTGATCGCAAAGGTCTTGCCGGTGCCAGCCGAAGCCTCGAGCAGCATCGTGCCGTTCGGCAACGCGGAATGCGTCAGGTCGAAGGCATCCATCACTGCCACGGTTTCAAATCTCCTGCCGACTTGACGACGAAGAAGTGGACCCTGTCAGCGACTTCTGCGAAAGCGGGCCGCAGCGTCGGGTCGTCGTCACCAAAGCACGCGGTCAGATACGGATCTGGGAGGTCGTGTTCATTCCCCTTGCCGAAGTCGCTCGGGTAGTAGGTCTCGCTGGCATGCTCCAGCGCGTCGAGCACATCCGCGGCGCCGTTCGCAGCCGCCTTCCGCATCCGATCGGCATACTCGAGGCCCGCGCATGTCGGCACTGGCGGTGGCGCGTGATGTGCGGCGAGGTAGTTGTCGACGAGCGCCTGGAGGCACTCGTGCGGGTTGTCGAGCGGTTGGAACTCATGCCTTTGGCAAGATCCGGTTAGATACGATTAACCGAGATGTACAAGTTTCTATTTCATCCAATTTGGGTGTTATTACATGTGAC
>SXPK01000268.1 GCA_005776365.1 Planctomycetia bacterium | reverse complement strand
GGAAACGACACGAAGCCCTTCTCACGCAACAGATGCGGGTAATGCTCGCCCTCGACGTGCGACGTCACATGGACGAATAGGACGACGGACTTCGCAAGAGCCTGAAACTCCGGCGACGACAGCATGCCACTCTCCAAGGTGTCGCACGGCCCGCACTGCGCGTAGCTGCGAGTGAAGTAGGCGAGGATTGGCTTTCCGGTCTCGGCCGCACCAGCCATTGCCGCGTCGAAGTCGGCGCTCCATTCAGCAAGCGAGAAGACTCGCTTGCCCAGCTTCTCGTCGCGCAAGGCAACGAGTTGCTCTTGGGTCTTGGCTTGAGCAAGGGATGCGCAAGCGAACAGCACGAAGCAGAGGGTCGTTGGGACGAAGTTCATGGACGCGATGGCGAAGGTCGCTGGCGGCGAGCAGACTCTCGTCTCGACGGCCGCGCTGCGCTGCCCCACCTGTTCACGTCATCGGAATCCTGCGAATGCGCCCTGGAATGATCGCGATGTGCGTCGCAACCGCCGTCGGCATCGGACAGATCGGGCTGACATACGAAGGAATGCCAGAACAGGTCGTGTCGCACTTCGACGCCATGGGGCGCGCCAACGGCTGGTCGAGCAAGTCGTCGTTCGCGATCACGATGATCCTGCTGCACATGTTCTTGGCGACGCTGTTCGGCGGCATCGGCTCGTTGCTCCCCAAGATCCCTGACTCACTGATCAACCTTCCCAATAGGGCATGGTGGCTCGCGCCGGCACGGCGGCAGGAAACGCTCGACTGGATCGCCGCCCGCCTCTCATGGTTTGGCTTCGCCATCCAGGCGCTGATCTGCGCGGTCACGGCGTTGTCGTTGCGCGCGAGCACAGAGGGCGAGGCATTGCCCCCGTGGACGCACTGGGCGCTGCTCGGCGGGTTCTTCGCGTTCTTCGGCGTCTGGATCGTCGCCTTCGTGCGCCGCTTCGTGCGTCCCGCTTCCTGATCTGCGCACAGGCGACGACTTGCGCCAACCCAGGCGCGTGCGCACCATCCTCGCCGTGATCCGGTTCTGCTTCTCCGTCTCTGCGTCGATCGCATTGGTTGCCTGCGCGCAGGCTCCGACTCCGTCGCAGTCCTTTGACTCCGCGTCGCTGCCGGTTCTCCGACCACTAGAAGTGGACTGTGACTTCGGCGCGGCGCTCGTGCCCGGCATTCCTGGCAGCCCCGGCCATTTGATCAAGTCGTCGCGCAACCCCAATGGCGACAGCGAACTGTCCTACGTGATGCGTCGCATGGCCGACGACCTCTCTGCCGCGCGTTCTGCCATGCAATCCGGCGGCGCGCCGCAGTCGCTGCTGAAGATTCATCGTCGCATTCGCTGCTCCTGGGCGAGCAAGCCTGAAGAGCGCAACGAGACCTTCGACGGCATGGCCCGCGCCTATCTCGCGTCGGTCCAAGCCTTCGACGGATCGCCGTCACGCGCGACCTACAACGCAATGGTCCAAGGCTGCGTCAGCTGTCATTCGATGACGTGCCGCGGACCGATCGACATGATCGAACAGCTCGTCTGGCGCTGATCAGGCCTGCGCTTCTTGCGCATCAGTGGCCGTCTTGTCCGCGTAGGCATCGATCACTCGCGCGAGGTCCGCACGCTGCATCGGCTTGGTCAAGAAGTCATCCATGCCCGCGGCCTCGCAGCGCGCTTCGAAGTCCGCGCCAGTGTTGGCTGTGAGCGCCACGATGGCGACGCGCCGCTTGCCGCGTTGCTGTTCGTCTTCACGAATGCGACGCGCAGCCTCGGGTCCGTCGAGCCCTGGCATCTGGTAGTCCATCAACACGAGATCGAAGTCGCGACCGACGCATTGTGTGACCGCGTCGACACCGTCGTTGGCTGTCGCAACCTCGCACCCAAGGCGCTTGAGCATCGCGCCAACAACTCGTTGGTTGATCTCGTTGTCGTCGGCGACCAGCACGCGGGGCGGACGACGGGAAGGCGACGCCTTGGCCATCTCGAGGGTCGACGGATCGCCGGCTCGCGTGCGCGCCGCCAGTTCCATCAGGCAACCTAGCAGTGCGCCGCGTCGCGCCTGCGCCGGCAAACGACGCAGCAACTGACCCGAAGCCGCGGAGAGGCGCGGCCCGCCGAGAACGAGCAGCGGCGCCTTGCCGGCGGCCGCCGCGAATGCGCGCGCCTCGTCCTCATCCCGTGGGGCGATGACGACGAGGTCGGGCTTGCCCGCGCCCGACATCGCGCGCTCGAGTTCCATCGCCGACCGAGCCCGGAGCACGAGCGCAAGGTAGTCCTCGAGAGCGCGAGTCGCCGCTTCGATACGATCGCCGTCGGTGCCGACGACGAGCACGGCACGGCCGCGCAGGCCCGCGGTGTTTGCGAGCGCGGCACGTTGGTCATCACCGACCCCGCGCAAGTGCAGCGTGAACGAGAATGTGCTGCCCGCGCCAGCCTTGCTCTCGACCGAGATCTCGCCGCCCATCATCTCCACGAGGCGTTTGCTGATCGCGAGGCCAAGGCCCGTGCCGCCGTACTTTCGCGTCGTCGAGACGTCGGCCTGCACGAAGGCGGCAAACAGCCGCTGCTTGTCGGCTTCGCGGATGCCGATGCCAGTGTCGACCACCGAGCAACGGATCCGATCTTGCGAGCCAGGCTCCGCCGCGACGCGCACGATGACGCTGCCGGTCGGCGTGAACTTGATGGCGTTGGAAAGCAGGTTCATCACGACCTGCCGCAGTCGCATCGGGTCGCCCACCACCAAGCGTTCGACGCCAGCGTCAAACTCCATGCGCAACTCGATGCCACGCTGGCGCGCAGTCTCCTCGAACACGCGCACGACGGTTTCGACTTCGACCTCGAGGTCGAACGGCGTCGACTCGATTTCGATCTTGCCCACCTCGATCTTGCTGTAGTCGAGCACGTCGTTGATGAGATCGAGCAGCATGCCGCCAGACTTGCGGACGGTCTGCAGCAGTTCTCGCTGTTCGTCGGACAGCTGCGTGTCCAG